>DATKRV010000013.1:0-2624 GCA_035532075.1 Acidimicrobiales bacterium
CTCGTTCGCCATGCTGGCTGTGGTTGCTCCATCGGTCGCCATGCTCATCGGATCTGCTCCTTGTAGTCGAGTGTTGGTTGTGAGGTGATACGCGCGTCGATGTCTGGTGACGTCAGGTTGCGCGCAATGTCGTTCGCTACCTTTGCCGCTATCTCTTCAGCGATTGCCTCTTCAGCGTCTTCGCGTTCCCAGAGCCCCGGCAGGTAGGCAAGCACGGGCGGTAGACGACCAAAGAAGATCAGCGCTGTACCCTCGCCGAGTGCATGGATCGCCGACGGACTCAACACGGGTTCTTCAGCAAAATGTCGCGACTGGCTCGATGTCCCATTGCCGTTCTCGGTAAGCGATACCCGCTCGATCGACTTTTCCCCACACAGTTTCGAAAGCTCTTCGAGATCAGATGCAACTGAAAGCCCCCCAAAGACCATGAGGATGCTCGAAGCATTGCGGATCGTGCGTGACCCCTCGCGTCCCCACCGCGCATCGGCCTGGGAGAATGACTGCATGGCGATCATGACGATGATCCCACGCCCCCGGCCATCGGCAACGAGTGCGGGAAGACCTGGCAGTGGAGCGATCGATGGTGCCTCATCAAGACAGGCGAGAAGCGGAGGGTCGAGTCGACGGCCCGGCATGGATGCCGCACGGAGTTCACCGGCGAGTATGAGCTCATCGGCAAACGCGGTAATCAGTGGACCAGATCCTCCGAGTGCTCCACGGTCCTTGCCAAGCGCATACACGGTGCCGTTGCGAGCGAAGAACTCGTCAAAGACAAATTTCTCTCCATCGCGAGGCGTGGTTTGCGCGAGAACATGAGGATCGGCGAAACATGACAGCGCGAGATCGACAGTGCGCATGACACCCGAGGTCGTCTCGGCTGCCCCAGTGGTATGGCTGTGCAGTTTTGCACTCCAATCGATCGAGCCCTCAGCTTGTGCACTGAGTATCCGCAGCGGTGCCGGATCATGAGGTCTTGTCGCCCAGTTGCACACATCGCGCATCGAAGAACCACTCAGTGCTGCAGCATGCAGATAGCTCGCAAGCACTGCGACCGCGGAGCGGCGAAAGAAGCCTCCGCCGCGCACATCTGCTGAGTCACCTGAGGCGGCGACCAATGCCGATGCACGTCGCTCCGCGACCCGGCTGTCAATACATCCTGATACCGGCGACCACCGAAGTGGCATTGCGGCAGGACACAGGCCATCTGGGTCGAGGGTGAACACGGGACCGAACCCTTCGCGCGCAGTCACCGAGGTCTCATAGAGATCGGGCTTGGTTGAGGTGGCAAGTACGGGTCCGGGATGGTGACGAAGAATCGGTGCGAGAACCCGCAGTGTCTTGCCAGCACCAGGAGGTGCCACGAGCTGTAGGGAGTGCTCGAAAGAGGCGAAGAGTGGAACACCACGGGGCGCGACCGTGACACCCAGGCAATACCCAAATGATCCGGGAGAAGCGTCGGTGGTAGCCGTCAATGGTCGCGTCACCTTTGCCTGTCTTCTTGCTGCTTCGAGCGTTGCAACGCACTCAAGTTCCTGGCGCGTCGCAAACCCCTTCATGTCGTGATGTACACGACGTCGCGCGATAAACACCACGAGCATCGTTGGAGGGATCAAACACGTCGCCGTCAGACTCCAAAACGCGAAGGTAGCAAAGTGTCGAGCGTGTATTGGCCACGCGGTCGACGCCGCGCCGGGGTAGCCAAATACGCGCATGAGAAACGTTGCCGTTGCGCCAAATGAGATGAGCCGCGTGTGTGAAAGGAATGCACCGACAACGTCGGCGGCGCCAAGCGTGACTGCCAGCACAACGAGCGCAGCACCAAGGAGCATCTCGCCCGGAGCAAGTGCAGTCATGCGCCTGTTCGCTGAATCGTTATATTTGCTCACGTCGCGATAGATGGAGCTGCGCGCGACGGAGGTGTTCATCAGGGATTGTTTCATTGCAAGCATTAGAGCGCTGGCGGAGAGGTTCATCCTGAGAGCCTTGAATCAGTGTCGGTGAAGGACTGTTCATAGGGTGACCTGACGTGACGGACCAGCGACGAGCGACCCCGTACCCGCCAGAGCGCAGTCGCTTTGGGGAGTTGGGCGATGATCTCGGCCTCGGTGCGCGTGAGACCGAGCGCTGTTCGTGTCTCATCAAGCACATGAGCAGAGGTGCGAAAGAGCACCTGGGTCTGTGCATCAGCTAACAGGCCATCTGAGATCTTTGACGTCGCAGATGAGGAGTCTGCCTGTGCGCCAAGATCGGTCACCCGGTGACAGACGGCGATGTTTGCGACTCCACGTGCTCGTGCGAGCTTCCAGTTCTCCTGTAAGAACCGCGCGGCCTCTTCTGAGCCAAGCATCGACCAGCACTCGTCGACGACCAAGAACCTCCTCGGCACGGACCACTCGTCAGTAGCATCGCCGACGAGGTAGCAAGCCTGGAGTACCGAGATCGCGGCGAGCATGACGAGACGCAACAGCGCCTTGTCAGCAAATACCGATGCGACGTCGAGCACGATTCCTGTTCCAGATCCAGCGAGGCCAGCCAATGAGGCCTCGCCGTCGAACATCCCCGCGAGGTCACGTCGCACGAGCTTGTCGATCAATAGCCACAGCGGTCGTGCGATTCTCGTGAGT
>DATKRV010000014.1:0-4337 GCA_035532075.1 Acidimicrobiales bacterium
ACTGGCCCTCGAGAACCACAGTTGCCCCGTCAGAGTTTCCTGCAAAGACGTGCAACGACATCACACTTAACAGCCAAGTGATGAGATAGAGCACAGCGAATGCGCCGATAGCTCGTTCAAGAAGTGCAATCGCAAACGACAACCGCGTGCTCGAACGAAGATTTGTCTTTGTCCCGGTCAGCCTCTCTCTACCTGATAGTGACATGGGCATGGAGACATCCTAAGGATCTGACGACATCACCGAGAATCCCTCGGGCGACGCGAGCAATAACTCGCAGGTTAAGCCATTTGTTGCGCTCTTCATCAGAGCAGCGGCCCGCCAACTATCCTCGCTGGTTGGATCTCAACAGGCGAATGCATTCTCCTGATACCGCGAAGAAAGGACCTCCCGTGGGCATCCTCGAGGGAAAGAAGCTGTTGATCACCGGCGTGCTCACCGACGATTCACTGGCATTTGCCGTCGCGCGTCTCGCGCAAAGCGAGGGAGCGACCATCGCACTGACGGGATTTGGACGCGGCCTCTCACTGACTGAGCGCACCGCTCGCAAGCTCGCGACTCCTCCAGAGGTATTTGAACTTGATGTACAAGATCCCAATCACGCCCCGCAAGTCGCCACACTGGTCAAAGAACATCTTGGCAGTCTCGATGGCCTCTTGCATGCAATTGGATTTGCACCGAGCATCTGCCTTGGCAATGGCATGATGCCCGCAACTTGGAGCGACGTATCAACGATGCTTGAAGTATCAACCTATTCGCTGAAATCGCTCACCGAGGCATTCGCGCCGTTGCTCGCGAGCGAAAGCGGTGGATCGATAGTTGGACTTGACTTCGACGCGACCCAGGCTTGGCCGGGATACGACTGGATGGGCGTCGCGAAGGCTGGACTTGAATCGCTCACGCGCTATCTCGCTCGCGACCTTGGTCCACAACACATACGCGTCAATCTCGTAGCTGCTGGCCCGATCCGGACAATTGCCGCAAAATCGATACCAGGCTTTGCAAATTTTGAATCGATCTGGGAGGCACGAGCACCGCTTGGATGGGATGTCAACGCCGATAGTGACTCAGTAGCACGAGCATGCGTGGCGCTTTTCTCAGACTGGTTCCCAAAGACGACGGGTGAAATGATCCACGTAGACGGAGGATTTCACGCAGTCGGCGCTTGACCCTTCCCGCGCGCGTCGTCTGGATTCTCGCGTAGCACGACGAGACTCTCGCGGTATTCATCAAGATCTATCTCACCTCGCGCGAAACGCTCCGAAAGGATGCGCTCGGCCGACGAGCTCGACATCACATCGTGTTGAGCAACAGAGTTTGACGCGCTCGTCGATCCTCCAGAGGACCTTCGCATGCGAGAGCGCGAGGTGACAAGAAAGATCAAACCACCTATAAGCAAGATGACCACGATCGGTCCGAACAGAAGATGATGTCCATTTCTGATTAGCGCAAGTCCCATCGTTTGCTCCCTGAATCATCGCCATCTGTCACTCGTGTCGAAGCTAGCCGATTCTTTCGCTGGCTCGACACCGCCTCCAGCCCTCTCCGGTGAGCTCACCAACGGATTGGAGCACGGTCTTGTCATAGCGCTCAAAGCTCAGAGTTAGAAAGTGCCTTCCAGTCAGTGGCCCGAAGGAAAGGACGCCCCATTCGATGCAAGCCATCTAGACCCATTAGGGTTGTAGCGAGCGGCGGCGTGGCCGAGTGGCTTAGGCAAGGGCCTGCAAAGCCCTCTACCCCAGTTCGATTCTGGGCGCCGCCTCCAGCATTATTCGCTGTATAGTGGCAGGTCAGGGGCCATATTTGGTATGTCCTTGACAGACCGGCAGTGACCTCCAGAACCTCTCAATACCCCCTGTTTTCAGCCCCGCGGTGCCCCGCGTGAGCCCGCGGCTCATCAGAGGAGATTGAGATGGCCAATGTTGAAAAGCGTTATGGCAACTACCGAGTGCGTTATGAGGATCCATTCGGACGAAGACGATCCGAGACCTTCACCCGCAAGGGCGACGCGGAACGGTTCCTACGCGAGACACGCGTCGCGATCGACAACGCGCGCTGGCTCGACCCGAACGGCGAGAAGATCACACTCGCCGAGTGGGCAGACGATTTCATGTCGCTCGCGCGTCGTCTCTCGCCAACAACACAGCAGACCTATCGCCGCGACCTTGACAAATACATACTCACCCGTTTTGGTGCGTACACGATCGGAAGGCTCCCGAGCGACGAGATCGAGAACTGGTTGATGGATGAGGTCGAGTCGGGAACTGCGCCAAGCTCGGTGCACCGTCACTACCGGACGCTTCGTCGCATGCTCCAGGTCGCGATCGAGAAGGAGAAACTTCTCTTGAAGCCGTGTGATCGCGTCACGCCACCGCGAGTTCCAAGAGCTGAGATGGTCTTTCTCTCCTGGAATGAGGCGATCAACCTTGTCGAGGCGCACAGTGAGCGATACCGCGCGCTGGTCTATCTCGCGATCGACTCCGGCATGCGCTGGGGAGAGCTGATTGGGCTGCGACGCGCGAACGTCGATGTCCAACGCCAAAAGGTTCGCGTTACCGAACAGCTCATCCGCATGGGTGCCGGTGAGTGGCTACGAAAAGAACCAAAGACCTCAGGATCTGTTCGATCGGTGACGATCTCGGAATTCACCGCGACGGTTCTCACCGACCATCTCTCACACTTCGCTGGCCCAGGATCAGACGGCCTCGTGTTCGCGAACCAGGCTGGGCATCCGCTCATCTCGTCGAGCTTTTTGACCCACCACTTCAAGCCAGCGCGAGATTCACTCGGACTTTCGTGTCGGTTTCACGATCTGCGCCACACAAGTGTCGCTCTTGCGATCGCGTCGGGAGCACACCCCAAGGCGATCCAGGCTCGAATGGGACATTCCGCGATCAACGTCACCCTCGACCGCTACGGGCACCTCTTCCCGGAGCTCGACGAAGCAATCGCCGTCTCATTCGATGCACAGTTCGTCGCGGTGCACGCGATCCGTTCGGGCAATGTCGTTCACGCAACTTTTGGCAACGCGTGATGGTTTTATCCGATTCGGTCACCAGACAAGCCCGAGGTTCGCTATTCGGCTGTTTCAGCGGCGACCATGCTCCTCGACGACGGAGCGCCGGTTCATATCGTCTCGAAGATCCTCGGCCACTCCGGACCTAGCATCACGCTCGACGTGCACAGCCACGTGATCGATTCCGGTGGCGAGGCAGCAGGCGAACGGCTCACGTCACTCCTGTCGTCTCAGGTCAGCGGTGACAAGTGAACTTCGCCGCGGAGGCGTTCTCGAGCTAGAAGTCTGGCTCGTACAGCGGGCGTTCGAAAGCTCGGTGCCACCCCAGGGGCAATCCGAGGTGCTCGATAGCGTCGTACACGCCGGTCAAAAGTGCCCGATATTTCTGATAGATCTCGCGAGCTATCTCGATCGACTCGTCGATGTCGCGAAAAAGCGGAGCTGGGGGTGGCTCGGCGTTGAGGGGGTAACGATGCGCGATCATGCGGTCGGCCCAGTCGATCACCGAGGCGGGAGCACCCTCAAAAAGGCGCGACTGATCGCGAAGGGGAACCTCGGGGTCGAGCTGGCCGGAACCATTCGAGAACTCGGTAATGAAGTTCCTTATCAGGTACTCCCCCACGCCAGCGTCGACACCGGTGCGTTCGACTAAGCGCTCCTGGTACTCGACAGTCACTACATCCGGGCGCCTCGCAAGACCGGAGAGAACGCGCGCCAACGACACTTGCTCCGCGTTGCCCCGAATCGTACGGCGCACCGCCATTATTTGCGAGGCGACGTAGACGTTCGAATAGTGGCTCAGCCAATACCCAGATGTCTCCGGGTCATTGACATCCTTGACCGCACCAGTGACATCTCTCCAAACCTCGCGATCAGCCTGAAGTTGCAACAGATCCTTGCGTATCTCTTCGAGGTCCGCGCAGAGCCGCTCGGCCACTGCCTCAGCCGGAAGGTTCTCGAACTCGCTCACCACCATCCTCCGATCGCGATGACAAATTGATGACAAGCGGGCCGATGGCCCTCGGGCGTTCGCTCAGAGAGTACCTCTGAACTGGTGTCGGGGAACCGACGCGCTCGTTCTGATACCAAGCATTGGAGACTCGCGCTGTGATGGTCGTTCTCAGTCGGTGTCGGTGGGGACGTGCACAATCTGCGACTGGCGAATCACCAACTGGTTCGGTTACTGATGGATGTCGCGACGATGGCCAATGGTTACAACCACGATCACCAAAACTCCGTTATCAATGGTGTAAATGATTCGGTAGTCGCCAACCCTGAGCCGGTAACCCTCACGCCCCCGGAGCGGCCGCGAGGCAGGAGGCC
>DATKRV010000015.1:0-39580 GCA_035532075.1 Acidimicrobiales bacterium
GTGCGAATGGACCCGCTGGAGTGCCACTCGGCGCTGTGGCCGAGTGCCTTGTAGAGCGGAGTCAGAGCCTGAATCCGGGCCCTGTCGTTGACATCCAAAGCGACCAGCAGCGTGCCGGACCTGTCGAGTCCGACCTCGTAGGAGGTGTGTGCCGAGATCTCCTCGGAATGATCTGGCCACATCCGTGCCGCCTCGACGCTCAGCGCGGCAAGTGACTCCTCACCATGAGTTGCCTCGGTCATTGGTGCGATGAGACCCGCTGCGACAAACGACGCGCCGCGGCCGGGAAATGGATCGAAAACAGAGACGTCGTGGCCACGCCGGGTGAGCTCGAACGCGGTCGTGAGTCCAATTACTCCGGCGCCAACGACGATGATCTCTCTGGAGGACACGGCTTGAATCGTAGTGTTTTCCGCCTCGGCGTTCCCTTCGTTGTCTGATTGCAACGGTGTGGAGCGATTGTCGGATAAACTCTCAATCCTCGGGCCAATGGCGTCCCAAGGCAACAGTTGACATCAGGCGAGGGTCGAACCTCTCCATCACGACAAGGGACGCTATGAGTACGAATACATCTCAATCTGACCTGTATGACGCGCGCTTTGAGCATGATGCATGTGGCGTGGCCTTCGTGGCCGATATGCACAACGGCGCGAGCCATTCGATCGTCGATTTCGGCTTGACTGCGTTGGAGAATCTCGCACATCGCGGCGCCTTTGGCGCTGACCCTCGGACCGGGGATGGGGCCGGAATCCTTATTCAGATGCCCCATGAATTCTTCTCGGCCACGGTGCCATTTTCATTGCCCCCTGTCGGGAGCTACGTCAGCGGAATGTGCTTTTTGTCAACGGACGAGAGGCAGAGAGCCGAGGCAATGGCTCTGATCACCGAGATACTCGCGACAGAGGGTTGCATTGTTCTTGGTTGGCGTGAAATGCCGGTGATGATCGGGGTTGCTGGTGCGAGCGCCCAAGAGGTCGCGCCCTCGTTTATGCAACTTTTCTTTCGCGCTGACCCCCACGGCAGGTTTGCTGGCGCGTCGGGCATTGTTCTTGAGCGACTTGCCTACGTCGCGAGAAAGCGTATTGAGCACGAGGTGACCGACGTCTATTTTGCATCACTGTCCGCGCGGACGTTTGTCTACAAGGGGATGTTGTCCACAGCCCAGCTGCGTGCGTTTTTCTGCGATCTCTCCGACGAGCGGATGAAGAGCGCGATCGCCCTCGTGCACTCGAGGTTCTCGACCAATACATTTCCGGCGTGGCCGCTTGCGCACCCTTATCGGATCATCGCGCACAACGGTGAGATAAACACCGTTGCGGGAAACCGCAACTGGATGCGAGCTCGCGAGGCCCTGCTCAATAGCGATCTGATTCCCGGAGAGATTGAGCGCCTCTTTCCAATCGTCACTCCAGGTGCGAGCGATTCGGCAACATTCGATGAAGTTCTTGAACTTTTGCATCTGGGCGGTCGTTCCCTTCCGCACGCGATGTTGATGATGATCCCAGAGGCCTGGGAGAACCATACGGAGATGGACGCGAGGCGAAAGGCCTTCTATCGATTTCATGGCTGTGTCATGGAGCCCTGGGATGGGCCAGCTGCCGTCGCATTTACTGATGGAACCCAGATTGGCGCGGTTTTGGACCGCAACGGACTGCGGCCCGCCCGCTACTGGGTAACCGAAGATGGTCTCGTGGTGCTTGCCTCGGAGGTCGGCGTTTTGCCGATCGATCCCGAGCGAATCGTCAAGAAGGGACGGCTACAGCCGGGACGGATGTTCCTCGTCGATACGGCGGAGGGTCGGATCATTGATGACAGCGAGATCAAGTCAGAACTCGCGGCAGAGTATCCGTATCAGGAGTGGCTTGATGCGCATCTGCTCAGCCTTGACGAGCTTCCCGCCAAATATCCATTGGTTCCCCGTCACGGTTCGATTGTCCACCAGCAACGTCTGTTCGGATATACGAACGAAGATCTTCGGGTAATCGTCGCGCCAATGGCCAAGAACTCTGCGGAGCCGGTCGGTTCGATGGGCTCCGATACGCCGATCGCCGTCCTCTCGGACCGCCCGCGACTTGTATTCGATTACTTTTCACAGCTTTTTGCGCAGGTGACAAATCCTCCGCTCGATGCAATTCGGGAAGAATTGGTGACCTCGCTGTCTGCAACGCTCGGTCCTGAGCGCAATACGCTCGCGCCCGAGGCCCTCTCGTGTCGTCAGATCACAATGCACTTTCCGATTATCGACAACGACGACCTCGCGAAGTTGCTGTACATCAACGAACACGGCGAGACTCCCGGGTTCAAATCGTTTGCAATCGATGGGCTCTACGAGGTCGCTGGCGGAGGCAAAGCACTGGAAGCCTCGCTGGAACGGATCTGTGGTGAGGTCGTGCAGGCGGTCGAGGGTGGTGTGAATATCGTTGTGCTCTCGGACCGCCACTCAACACACGAACTTGCACCAATACCATCGCTGCTGATCACCTCTGCTGTTCATCATCATCTTGTCCGATCAAAACTCCGTTGTATGACCGGGCTCGTCATCGAGACGGGGGAGGCGCGCGAGGTTCACCACATGGCGCTTTTGGTCGGTTACGGAGCAGTTGCCGTCAATCCGTATCTGGCAATCGATTCCCTGCGAGAGATGGCCACGAACGGAGATCTTGGATCTCTCACACCCGATCAGGCGACGCACAACTACATCAAAGCCGCGGGCAAGGGAATATTGAAGACGATGTCGAAGATGGGCATATCGACGATCGCCTCGTATACGGGAGCACAGGTTTTCGAGGCAATCGGGCTTGATTCCGCGCTCGTCGACCACTACTTCACCGGCACTCCGAGCAGGCTTGGCGGTGCAGATCTCGAGGTTCTTGCTGTTGAGGTTGCAAAGCGTCATCACCTCGCCTATCTGGTTCGTGAGGCAGAACTAGACCACCGTGAGATTGAGATCGGTGGTGACTACCAGTGGAGGAGAGAGGGCGAATATCACCTCTTCAACCCAAAGACGGTCTTCAAACTCCAGCACGCGACGCGTTCTGGCAGGTATGAGATCTTCAAGCAGTACACAAGACTTGTCGATGACCAGTCAGAGCGGCTCGCGACGCTGCGCGGATTACTGCGCTTTGTGACTGATGCAGCAGGTCGTGGTTCGATCCCGCTTTCCGAGGTGGAGCCGGTGGAGGAAATCGTCAAGCGGTTCGCCACGGGAGCGATGTCGTATGGCTCGATTTCGGCGGAGGCTCATGAAACGCTCGCCATCGCCATGAACCGCCTCGGAGGAAAATCCAATACCGGCGAGGGCGGTGAAGATCCGGAGCGATTCGTGCCCGATGCAAATGGCGACTCGCGCCGCAGTGCGGTCAAGCAGGTTGCGTCGGGACGCTTCGGGGTGACGAGCGATTTTCTCGTCAACTCCGATGATATCCAGATCAAGATGGCTCAGGGAGCAAAGCCTGGCGAAGGAGGACAGCTTCCAGGTCAGAAGGTCTATCCATGGATCGCGAAGACCCGTCATTCGACGCCTGGAGTTGGATTGATTTCGCCTCCGCCGCATCATGACATCTACTCGATCGAAGACCTCGCGCAACTTATCCATGATCTCAAGAACGCGAATAAATATGCTCGCATCCACGTCAAGCTCGTTGCCGAGGTGGGCGTCGGTACCGTCGCGGCCGGCGTTGCCAAGGCGCATGCCGATGTTGTCCTGATCTCGGGTGAAGACGGTGGAACCGGAGCAGCTCCACTCACCTCGCTCAAACACGCCGGAGCACCTTGGGAGCTAGGCCTTGCCGAGACCCAGCAGACGCTGATCCGAAACGGGCTGCGTGATCGGATCGTGGTGCAGGTGGACGGTCAACTCAAAACCGGCCGCGACGTCGTGATCGCCGCGCTGCTGGGTGCCGAAGAGTTCGGCTTTGCAACGGCGCCACTTGTAGTTTCTGGCTGCGTGATGATGCGCGTCTGCCACCTCGACACCTGTCCGGTCGGCATCGCGACGCAGAACCCTGAGTTACGCAAGCGCTTTTCCGGCCAGCCTGAGTTCGTCGAGAACTTCTTCAATTTCATCGCGGAAGAGGTGCGCGAGTATCTTGCGTTACTCGGATTTCGTTCGGTTGAAGAGGCCGTTGGCCATGTCGAATGCCTCGACACCGACCGGGCAATCAACCACTGGAAATTGGGAGGTCTGAACCTTGCGCCGATACTCGCAAAGGTCGAGCCAGATATCGGTACGACCGCACTGCACTGTACGCGCGGGCAAGATCACGGGCTCGAGCTGGCCCTTGACAACACCCTGATTGAACTTGCAAGACCGGCCCTCGACAGGTCTCAGCCGGTCGAGATCGATCTCGAGGTTCGCAACGTTCATCGCACGGTGGGGACAATGCTTGGCGCCGAAGTGACGCGAAGGTTCGGCGCCGAGGGGTTGGCGGATGGAACGATCTCGATACACCTCAACGGCTCCGGCGGCCAGAGCTTTGGCGCCTTCTTGCCAAAAGGCATTGAAATTACCCTGATCGGGGATACGAACGACTATCTCGGAAAAGGGCTCTCTGGTGGCCGCATCATAGTTCGACCTCCCGTCGAGGCGAGATTTGCCGCAGAGGAAAATATCATCGCTGGCAATGTGATCGCATACGGAGCAACCGGGGGTGAACTGTTCATCTCGGGCCAGGTTGGTGAGAGGTTCTGTGTGAGAAATTCGGGTGCAACCGCGGTTGTCGAAGGGATCGGTGACCACGGTTGTGAGTACATGACCGGTGGACGGGTGGTCATTCTTGGCCAAACTGGCAGAAACTTTGCCGCTGGAATGTCTGGCGGCATCGCCTTTGTCTACGACCCTGGAATACGACTCGAGAAGCGGCTGAACAAGGAGATGGTGGCGCTTGAGGCGCTTGAGGACGACGATCGCGAGTTTCTTGTCGAGATCATTAGCCGTCACCGGGATCTTACGGGTTCGGCTCTCGCCGCGCGCATCCTTGAATTCGGTGGAGAGGAAATCGAGAAATTTGCGAAGGTGGTGCCCGTTGACTACCGGAGGGTGCTCGAGGCGACGAGGCACGCGCTCGAGAACGGTCAAGACGTGAACGAGGCGATCATGGCGGCTTCCAATGGCTGATCCACGCGGATTTTTGCGGATCCAAAGATCGGGTCCGACGCGTCGCCCGATCAATGAACGTATCTACGACTGGCAGGAGGTCTACAACCCTTTTCCCGTAGATGATCTCCATAATCAGGCAGCTCGTTGTATGGACTGCGGCATACCCTTTTGCCACGAAGGGTGTCCACTTGGTAATCTCATACCCGAATGGAATGATCTCGTCTGGCGATCCAAGATGCCCGAGGCGAGTGATCGTCTTCACGCAACGAACAATTTTCCCGAATTCACTGGCCGACTTTGTCCCGCCCCCTGTGAGGGATCTTGTGTCCTTGGCATCAACGATGATCCCGTGCTTATCAAACAGGTGGAATACGAAATTGCTGAATGGACGGGTGAAAATGGACTCGCTCCACAGCTCGTCGCTCCATCAACAGGTTGCAGCATTGCTGTCGTCGGCTCGGGTCCTGCGGGACTTGCGGTTGCTCAGCAGCTGACGCGCGCTGGACATTCCGTGGTTGTGTTTGAGCGCGCAGAGCGGATTGGGGGCCTGATGCGCTTTGGAGTTCCGGAATTCAAGATGGAGAAGTCCGTCATCGATCGGCGACTTCGACAGATGGAGACTGAAGGTACAGTGTTCCAAACTTCGACCACCGTTGAGTTGTCCGAATCCAGCGGAGCTGTCGCTGAAGGAGCAACGGTGGTATTCCTAACAACCCTCGAGCGGGACTTCGATGCGATCGTGCTGGCGATCGGCTCTACTCGACCCCGAGATCTCTCCGTTCCTGGTCGAGATCTCGATGGTGTCCACTTTGCGATGGAATATCTCAGGGGCTCGAATCTTGTCTGTGAGGGATTGCTCGACGAGCCGCCGATAAGTGCCCATGGTCGGCACGTTGTGATCATTGGCGGGGGTGACACTGGCGCGGACTGTCTTGGCACTGCTCATCGTCAGGGAGCAGCCTCGGTGCAACAGCTCGAGATCTTGCCCGAGCCACCGAACAGTCGAACGGATGCGAACCCGTGGCCCACCTGGCCACTCATTCTTCGGACTTCAGCCGCTCATGAAGAGGGGGGCGAGCGCCTATATTCGGTCTCGACGAGGGAGTTTATAGACGGAGGAGAGCAAAGGGTTGCAGGACTGTCGATAGAGGAGATCGCATCTGGACCAAATGGATTCGAATCGGTTCCGGGAACCGAGAAGACGATCCCCGCAGACCTCGTCCTGCTTGCGCTTGGTTTTCTCGGTCCCGAAAGAGACGGCATTGTCGGTGCGGCTGGGTGTGAGCTCAATGAACGCGATCACCTGAAGGTCGACCGTGAGTACATGACCTCGAGACAGGGGATATTTGCCTGTGGTGACGCAGCTCGCGGTCAGAGCCTGATCGTCTGGGCGATTGCCGAAGGTCGTTCGTGTGCAGCCGCGGTGGATCGGTTCCTCATGGGGAGTACTGATCTTCCGTCGCCGCTTGCGCCCTATACCTACGCCATATCCTAGGTTGCCGATGTCCGAGATCGAGAATGAATTCGAGGCAATCCAGCTGGTGCTGCAAGAGGTGATCGACCGTCTCGATGACATTGCCTTTCGTGAACTGCGCGGGGCTGTCGCGCGAAAGGAGACGAAACGACCCGATGTTGAACGTCGGGTGACCCGAGCCCGGAACGCATTGCTGCGCGTGCTGCCCCTTTTGCGCGCTGACGAACAACCCGGGGAGGATCCGGGCTAGGAGCCAGCGAGTCGGCCTTGGTCGTCTTCGAGTCGAGTGAGGATGCGTTGTCCAAGGCGACGTGGATCATACGTGGTTGCTTGATGCCCTCGTCGATCTTTTTGAAGTGCGAGATGACTGTAGCCGCGTCATTGTGGACGATATCGCGCGCTCTGACCTTGCCGGTGATGACATCGATCGACATAACAAGCGACGCGTTATCTCGGCGAATACGAACGACTTGGGTAGCCTGTGTAGTTTGAGTGCACCCTGTTGTCAGTTCGAAGCGCGAATAACAGCGACCTCATCAGATTCTTTGGGTGGTTTGTCGAGCAAGGTGTGGGCGGGTCGAATCAGGTTCCTACGTAGACAACAACAATTGGGCGAGGCAGGCATCCTGGAGCTGCAAAGTGAACGCGCCCGTTGATGACGCCCTGATTCAGCGTACCGGAAATAGTCACTGTTACGGTGGAGGTCGCGTGTGACGCTATGCCGAGATGTTTGATCCCACGCCGAATGAACCGCTTACTGAAGGTGTAATGCCCCCCACTCAAATGCATGGTGATTCGAGGCACTCCCACGTACGCGTCACCACCGTCACGTCCTTTGCCAGCGATACAGTAGACATAAAATACGGAATCCTGTGGTCTTCCCCCAGTGCCACTGATGTAGTTGCTCGGTCCTGCCGCTATCTCGTGCGAATTGGCAGCGACGAGATGCATACCGGCTGATCGCCCCGCACTCGAGAAGTAATAGCAGTACGCATGACCGGTCGTGAGCAATGCGGGGCTGGCTAAAGCCTGCACTGTGAAAAGCGCGGCGGCTCCTATTTGGACGCCCAATAATGGAAGGCTCCGCCTAAGATTGCGATGAATTCGACTCCCCTGGAATGACCGCATGAAGCTCCCCTCGTCCAGGATTCAACAGGTTGTCATCAGATCTGCGGTAAAAAGTATGGCAGGTCTCGCCCCTGAGGTTGCGGACCGTCACGGCCAGTTTGCGGGCTGAACTGATACAACCCGGAGTCCAAACCCTTATCCACCATTCAGCTATAGCGGGTGCAATGCGGCGGCCAAGTCGACGTTCGCTTTGAGATTTTGTTCAGACCCCTATCCGCAGCTGTCCACCGACACAGGGCCACGATACCTTCTTAGCTCAGGTGCTTGGATATCGACCCTTCAAGGTCAGTTGACCGAGGGCGATGCTCACGTAACCGATAGGGAAAGTCAACGCAGCTTCCCGGGCATCAGCTCTGTCGAGATGACCCCAGGTTCGCTCGCTTTTGGAGTGTGCACGCGCACCCGGGATACATCTGTGAGTTATCTCTTCCAACGGAACCTCGACAGTGAAGGTGATAGAGACGCGAATCCAACACATACCGCCGCGCGTGTCGCAAACTTGCCCCTCTCCTTCCTTCCTGCAGGAATCGTCGCGCTGATGCTGGCGCGCAGAAGGTCCTTGAACATCAGGTCATGCAATAACATTCGCGCCATAAACCCACACGAAGGGCATCGCGTTCGCGCAGTAGTGGTCGATGGGGTTCAGCATCTTCATGACGAGATCCTTGGCCGACAGGCCGCGGTTGACACGTTCGCAACGCGGCTCGACGCGCTTGCGACCGCCCGCTCGGAATCTCGCGACAGACGGTTCATCGCTTCGAGCGTGAGTCGGATCAGCGGCTCATCGATGATCAAGCGCCGGTGGCAGGCCCGCGAAGGAAATCGATCCTCGACGCGAGAGCGCGATCAGATGGTGCTCGACCACGAGGTGCTCCCGGCGAGGAGCGTCGAGCGGCTCGCCAAGGCCACCCACGAGGTCGCGAGGTTACCCAACTATCGGACCCCAAGGTGTTCCTGCTGGCACAAGGGACTTATCCTCCATTTCACAAGTCTCGCCGCGAATGCCTTGTGTAGGGCACAAAAGCGCCTCAGAACACCGATTCGGTCGCGCTCAAGTGTAGCCAGGCAATCCAGGATTGGAGTCGCCAGTCGGGGATTGATGAGGACGGCGGATTCAATCGGTCAGAGCAACACCTCGAGTTGGAGGTGTGCATATGGGAAGACAGAAGGGTTGGACAACAGCAGTCACAGGGAGGCCCGCGCAGCGGGTTCCAGGTCGCCCGGGTCTACGACGCGAACACCGTCAGGCGTTCTGGGCTGCGATCGCTCGCGGGTTGAGGACCGAAGATGCAGCGGCTGAAGCCGGGATCTCAAGGGTGGTCGGAGCTCGGTGGTTCAACCAAGGTGGTGGGATGCCCACTGTCTCCCAGTTCCCCAGATTCCGTCGCTTCCTGTCGTTTGTCGAACGCGAGGACATCGCAATGCATCGAGCGTCGGGGTGTGGCGTCCGCGAGATCGCGAGGCTGACGGAACGCTCCCCGTCGACGATCTCGAGAGAACTCCGCAGAAACGCTGCGACGCGGCAGGGTCGGCTCGCCTACCGCGCGTCCAGCGCACAGTGGCACGCAGACTGTCGAGCTCGACGCCCGAAGGTCGCCAAGCTCGTGGCCAACGATGCCCTTCGCGACTACGTCCAGGCGCGCCTCTCGGGCGCGGTGCGTCGTCCCGACGGGACTCCCGTGGCGGGACCGGCCGTCACCTGGCGAAAGAAGAAGGTGCGGCGCTATCAGGACCGCAGGTGGGCGCAGGCCTGGAGCCCCGAGCAGATTGCGCGGCGCTTGGAGGTCGATTTCCCCCATGATGTGTCCATGCGAACCAGTCACGAGGCGATTTACCAGTCTCTCTACGTCCAAGGGCGAGGCGCTCTCAAGCGCGAGCTCACCGCCTGTCTGCGCACCGGACGAGCGCTTCGCGTCCCCCTCGAGCGTCGCCGACGCACGTCCAGGACCTACGTCCCTGCGGAGATCATGATCTCGGAGCGTCCCGCTGAGGTCGAGGACCGAGCGGTGCCCGGCCACTGGGAGGGCGATCTCATCATGGGGCTCAACAGTTCAGCGATCGGCACGCTCGTCGAACGCACGACGCGCTTCACGATGCTGCTGCACCTGCCCCAGATGGACGGACACTCGGAGGGACTGGCACACCCTGCATGGGCCGCCGCTCGCGGGACACGGTGCCGAGGCGGTGCGCGACGCGATTGCGGAGTCGATCACGATGTTGCCCGTCCAGCTGCGCCGCTCGCTCACTTGGCATCAAGGCGTCGAGATGGCCCAGCACGCAAAACTTCGCACCGACACCGGCGTCGAGGTCTACTTCTGCAACCCGGCTGTCCCTGGCAACGCGGGACGAACGAGAACACGAACGGTTTGTTTCGCCAATACTTCCCGAAGGGAACGAACCTCGCGCTATGACGCAGAAGAGCTCAACGCCGTCGCCGCCGCTCTTAACGGACGGCCAAGGAAGACGCTCAATTGGAAGACGCCCGCCGAAGCACTCGACGAACTCCTAGTCTCAGTTCAGGCCGGTGTTGCGAGCACCCCTTGAACCCGGGGACGTCCCTCCGACACCAGTAAAGGTGCAGGTCAGAGAGAGGGAATCCCTCGTCGGTTCAGATAACGCTCGATCGTTATAGTCATGTCATCGAATCTATGCAGGTATCAGCGGCGACTTCCATCGGTGATTTCCTGGCACGAACGGAATGACTCATGGTTGCTTTTGGTAGAGCAGCGGATTAAGAGTCGAGCCACGACGTTCCATTGGATCTTCCCAAATCCATCTGCGAAGGTCACGTCATGTGCCGCGTCCCCGAACTGGTCGCGCCGTAGGACAGCACCACTCGTCTCGACGGCGCCGTCAATGGCCACGACGGTCCTGATTCGTTCTTGCGACGAGCTGTTGGGTGTGGCGTTTTGGCCCGGAGATACGTATTTGCGCCACAGCGCCCTAAGGTGTCGAGAGCGCCCATTCTTGTGCTCTCTCGCCTCCGGATCACACGTCTACTGACGCGTCCGAGTCCGTTAGGTAACGTGTGATGGAACGAGCCGCGACCCACGTTTCGTTCGGCAGATGATGAGATCATGTGCTGTCTGGTTGAACCATCGCCACGAAGGTTGCTCGAGGGCGCCCTAGGACTGAGCGCTCGAAAAAACAGGCCAGGTAGTAGTGTTGGTTATAAGGTTATAAGATGTCGGAATCCCGCATCCATCTCGCCTGACATCTTGTTCAGGTCTTAAGGAGAAGGTGTAAAGTGAGTTGTGACGACACAACACAGAGCACTCCCGCGAATTCTCTGTTGGTGAGCTGTTCGCTCTGTATTTGGAGAAGTTTCAAGTGTCTTACTTGAAGAGACTCTTTAGTCAAAGGAAGTTTCGCGCGACGTCAAGGAAGTCAGAGTCCCAGAGAGAGGCACTGGGCGCTACCGGCCATCCCCAGTGGGTTGATGAGAACGTCGATGATCGGCATGGCGCCGAGGGACATGCCTTCCAAGTGAACGACGATCCTCAGCAGGTCGATGAGCAGTCTCCCGATCATCGGCACGGCGCCGAGGGACATGCCTTCCAAGTGAACGACGATCCTCAACAAGAAGACGAATAGGACGGCGCAGCCTCTTGAGCAAGAGCTGAACGACCGGGCTGCGAAATCATCGCAATATTTATGGTCCGGCAAGGTGTTTTAGTAGGAGAGCCAATGGAGAAGAGAGAGACAATGAAGGAATTCCTAACGGACGTCGCAACGCTCCGCGAAAATGCCCGAAGGAACATGAAGAAGGGTCCCGTCACCGACGCATACGGGGCAGACCTGGAGCGAGTGATCTTCGTCCTCAATCAGGCGCTTGCCACGGAACTCGTGTGCGTACTCCGCTACAAGCGCCACTATTTCACGGCGCAAGGTCTGAGCGCGCAAGCCGCCGCCGCTGAATTCCTAGAGCACGCAAGTGAAGAGCAGGGTCACGCCGACTTGATCGCCGCGCGCATCACACAATTGGGCGGCGCGCCGGACTTCAATCCCGATTCGTTGACGGGACGAAGCCATTCGGAGTACGACTCCTCGCAGGAACTAAAGAAAATGATCCGAGAAGACCTTGTCGCTGAACGGGTGGCGATTGCTTCTTACACCGAAGTCATTGCGTGGCTGGGTGCCGGTGATCCGACCACCCGGCGAATGCTCGAAGATATTCTCGCGGTGGAAGAGGAGCATGCCGAGGACATGCTCGACCTCCTAGACGGGCTTAAATAGTTAGTCGCATCGGTAACTTGTTTTTTGGGGGAACACGACACTCTCACCAATTCAGCGCTCTCAATCCACGTTCACTTCGCACACTTTAAGGGCGTTCGCAAAGCCGAGCGGCGCCCTCGCGTCTCGTCGCGCACTCGTCACGACTGGAACTGACGAGTCATAATCCACTACGGCACCGCCCTCAACAAAAACCGCGCGTAACTCGCGATCCTCACCCGTGCGAACAGGAAGAAACCCACCAACTTTTCTGTAGATTTTAGCGTTGAATCCCAAACTGGTTCCATGAACAGGATCCGGTTCCAATTCATATCGACTCTGCCACCTTAAGCTTGTCTCACGTCCATAGGACAACCAATCGAGAACCGCCACCCGGCCACACCAGAGGTCGACGCCAGATTCGTGCTTGAGAATTTGTCTGCGTAGCCAGTCTTCGGGAACACGAGAGTCGGCGTCGGTCGTGGTGAGCCAGATGTGCGCCGGATTGAGATTTGCCCACTGCTCCAGTAATATCTCACAGCCGAGTTTGCGAGCGAAACCCACGTTTTTCACACGACAGGTGGTTACCGTGACGTTTAATGGACTGCTTGTACCATAAAAACGTTCCAACCAGTTCTCTACCATCTGAGCACTCGCGTCTCTACAGGAGTCAAGAACAATGATCACTTTCGTTTCTAAGTCCCAGGTGTTCAGCGCATCGATGGCGGTGTCCAAAGACGTTAATGCGGCGCCGACCAGTTCTTCTTCATCGTTCACCGGCACCACCACGCCTACACCCCTCGTTCGAAGAAGTGCTGTCTTCGAGCGACTCAATCCACGCGCTCCCACAGGTCGAGAACGAACTTCTCTTCGAGGTGATGCACTAATTGCCGTAACTTCTTGCATTCGCCAATTTGATCGTGCGCCTGATCTCCCGTCAACGGATAGTTGGTCTTGCCACGCCAGTGGACACCGATGAGGTGTGATTCGGGCAACGTGGACTGGACGACGTCGGCCACGATGATGTCTAGCGCGGCTTCGTCGAAGTAGTAAGCGAGTTCGCTGAGCACGACGAGATCAAACTGCTCTGATGGCCACGACTCGGGAATGGCCCGAAACTCCACCTCAACACCAGCGCAATTCTTGAGCCGTTCAGACGCTTGCTCGAGCGCGATGGAGTTGATATCAGTAGCGAGAAGCCGATCACAGCGAGGGGCGAGGAGTTCGCTCAAGATTCCAATGGAACAACCCGGTTCGAAAGCGTTACGGTACCGAATTCTAGGGAGCGTTGCCACAGTCAGCGCGTACTTGCGCCGCTCGTACCAACTGGTCGCAAAGTTCCAAGGATCAGAAGCGGTGGCGTACAATTCGTCGAAGTACGGTCGGTCGGTAGAGGTCACGTCGTTGCCAGCGTTTCGTCAACATAGACCTCATAGGGTCGCCAGAATCGACGCAGAAGTGGCGGCGGGAGTACCGGAGCGTCGACAGCGTCTGGTCCGATCGCTTCAATCTGGGAATCAAATGCCCGGGTAGCCCAACGTTTGCGGGCACGCGCACGCTGTCCCAACCCAAGTCGCCGACAAAGGCCCCATGGGATATCCGATCCGCCTGGATCGGCCCAGTGCCACGCCCAAACGAGGTAACCGAGCGTCTTGGCGCCAGCAGCCTGGCTCGAGTGAAGAGTTGCCTCGCCACAGACGTCATGATCAGGGTGGCCATCGTGGCGCCATGGCGCGACGCACAAGTCCTCGGGTCGAAGGATTGACGTCAATGCTTCCTCGAGCTGACCTCGGCACTCAGCCACGTTGCTATCGGGTATATGAAGCCTTGTCATTACCGGCTCGTCCCATCCCAAGCGGCGAAGTGCCTCTTTCGATTCACGAACACGCCTCTCGGCGAGGCCAAGTTTTTGCGCAACTTTGGAATTGGGGTGAGATCCCTCACCATCGGTGACCGCAACAATTTCAAGCGGAATGTTTTGTGACAAAGCATGTTGAATCAACCCGCCGGCTCCAAAGACCTCATCGTCAGGATGAGGAGCGACGATGAGTATGCGACGTGGCCGTCCCAGCTCTAGCGGTGCAACATTGGCGAGGAGTTCTGACAGTCTCCACGTGACTTCAGAGTGTCCGAGGTGTTCTTTATCGACGATCAGTTGCACGGCCGTGATGCCTTAGCGAGTCGTCCGAGGTCGGCGGCGTCGGACCCTCCGTGATGTTGTGACAAGTAGACGAAAAGATCCGCTGCCCGGCGTGATTGCTCACGGTCGAGACAGAGTGGCCGGGCACCTCCCGCAGAGCCAACGCGCGTAAGCACCTCCAAGGCGGCGTCGTGAACAACTTGGCGAGCGACAAGCGTCTGGAAGCGCGCGTTCTTAGTGGCGTCGTCAGGATCCCTATCAATCGCGTCCGCAACGCTGTGCAATACAGCGCGCATCGTTTCCACTCCAGCCATCGCGAGCCCGAGGTCGGAAAGGACGTGTTCATTGGGTTCGATGGGTAATGAACTAATGAGACTATTCATCAGTCCTTGGGCACCGCCGTACCAACAAGCAGCGACTCCAGCGGCCCCAAACCAAAATCCTGGGCGATCAGTGTAGAAGCCCGCTGGGCCAACAGCGCGCTCTTCGGGAATGACGGGACCGGTGAAGTCCAATGTTTCGCTGCGAGAGTCCGCCATTCCCACTGCGGGCCATGAATCCTCGTGAATCCTAGAGACGTGTTCGGCGACCGCGACGTCAAAGATCCGGTACCCGTCAGGCGTATCTGCCGTGACGAGTGCACGGTCAATGATATTAGTGCCCGAGCAAAATGCTTTACTCCCAGTCAGTCGCCATCCGCCAACGACTGGTTTGGCCGAAGTGCATCCGCCATGAGACCGTGCAGCCCAGACGCCGTACTTTGCATCATCACCGCAGGGTTTCATTCCGGCTTCGGCGAGAATCGCCATCGCGTCACTGTGGCCCTCGGCGAGCCTGCCAACCGAGAGATCAACAGAAGCCCAAAAGGCAAGGACCTCGAAACGACGCCATGTCTCACCCGATCCTGGAAGCGGAAGGTTCGATCCATCTGTCCGGAAGA
Organism: Acidimicrobiales bacterium; assembly: GCA_035532075.1. Taxonomy (GTDB): domain Bacteria; phylum Actinomycetota; class Acidimicrobiia; order Acidimicrobiales; family Bog-793; genus CAIVND01. The sequence goes on from DATKRV010000015.1 coordinate 14,993, forward strand.
ATTCCTCAAAGGCCAGCTGTACTCGCGACATCTTGCCCTTATGTCGTGATCGATGAGGGACAGAAGTGTATCCATCCAAAGCCATCGCGCTGAGACAACAAGCGCGAGCGGCGTACATGACACCGACGACTATGAGAGACCTCGCAGGACACAGTTGGGAGAGATGGTCGAAATCGTCTCATTCTCTTATTACTACCATCAATCCTCGACGGTATGGTCAACGTTTTCTCCCGCGATCCTCCCTTGCCCTCCGGCAGAGGCGAGCCAGACCGAGCAACTTGTGACCGTCAGCGACTATCGATTCTCGGAGGAAGATCGTATCACACGTTGAGCGGGAAATGTTCGAACGACGCTGACGGTCAGGCTTACAAGAGCTGATGAATGGCGATCCAACTCAAACGCAAATCGAGGTCGCGAGAGAAGGGCGTGAAGCCCGCTCTCGCGTCCGGGCACCGACCAGAGTTCGACCTCACCCCCAAGTACGAGGGACCGATCTGGCGCCAGTACCTTAGCCTGAATCCACCGCGTGGCTCCGGTGGGACGACTATTACATCCTGAGTTGTCGGTAGCTGGCGATGATGGCGATCTCTGACGTCACCCAGCCGGTACGAGGACGTTATCGTTCTCCGTGTTGTCGATGGTGTTCAAGAAGGAGATCGTCGGGCATGCCACAGACAATCTCGTACGTGGTGCTGCCTGTCAGGTCCTCAATGTGCACAGCGTTGCAAAGCACCTCACCCATTGATTCGCCCATGGCCAGTTCATCGGCAGATGAAGTTGGCGTTGACGCGCGCGGTGAGTGATCCGGCCGCGCAGGCTGACGAACCGTCGTCTGAATGTCTTTGCGACGATTAGTCCAGTGAGCCCAAGGCCACGCGAGGCAGTCCAGCGCACAAGGTTGTGAGCAATGGTCGCGCACACTGCTCAGGCGGCCGTTGTTCTTCTTAACGTAGGTGTAGTAGCTCAGCGCGGTCAGATTGCTGAGTTGGACGCCGTCGTTGGCGCTGTTTCGAAGCTGCGCATCGCAATCTCCACCGGGCGTTCCGTTCCCTGTCGTCAGCTCTGCGCTGCCTACCCCAAGCGGTGGCATAGCAGGCCCAGGCACGAAGCTCACAGTGCCATTCGCACAGGTACCGAATGGCACTGCTGTGCCGGTGGCGTCGTTTGTCTGCGCCGTCCAGCTGCCCATCGAAGATGGGCGGACGACGAGCGGCGTCGAGGCGGAGGCCGACGTCGCTGCTGAAAGCGGTAGGACTAGACCCAGCACCCCGGTGACCACAAGACAACGTGCTCGGCGCGGGATGCATCCCCTCAAGATCGATGACTTTCCAAGAATCACTTTCAAATTGATCGAAGACATATCTCCCCCCAAATGTGCGTAACGCGACGTGGGTTTCGCCATTTGCTCATCAGGGTCGAGGCGACCAGCTTTGTGCACCCTGCTTCCCAGCATCCGCCGAGACAGCCATTGTGGCGTCCGGGAGGCGCGCTAGGCCAAAGGTACCTCTACAATCAAATGAGAGCGGGTCAGCGCCAAGGGGTGCACCCTATGTATCACAGCACCCGCAAACTGCGCACTCTGCATGGAGCGCGATTCTCCCGACATCAAACCGTGGCCAATCCGCGTCTCATAATGTGCAACCGACATTCGCGGCTCGAAAGCATCACAAAACGCCGGGTGGGGGGCGTGGGACCTGCAGCGCTTCATCCGCCGCTGTGCTCTCCGCCGGTTCGGAAGGGCCGGGGAGTCGAGCCCCAAACTCAACCACCGTTTGCGGCCACCGAAGATCGATCTCTTGCCGAGCGGTCCTCGAGCGGTCTGGACACCTCCATCCCGATGCACCAGTCTTTAGGCGCAGGTGAGGCGCAAGACAGTCACGTCGATCGGGTGTGCTCGTTGACCTGGTGCAAGGCTCACATCTGCTTCACAGAACAGGGGGTCCCAGACAGCACACCTGATGCGCAAGTGATCGCTCAGAGCGCGAGAAAACACCACCGCACTCGTTTTGATGGACACAGAGAGAGCGAGTCTGTCTGGTGAAATGTGTGTCATCACCTCGCAAGACCGGTAACTATCAAACTGCGAGAATTGTTACCGGTCAATGAACTAGTCGAGTTCGATTGCGTTGAGTCGATTGATGAGTTGGCGAAGTCTGCCAGATCGTCCCCCACCGTACGAGAGCGCGATGCGCTCGAAATGGAGTGAGTCTCCTTCGATGATTTCGACTGGACGCGGATTTATAATCCGGATCTTGGAATCGTCGAGAATGTCCGCGAACTCGACCGAAAGATCTGCGCACTCCCTGGGGCTTGGAGCCTTTCGCAGGCGAATGATCATCTCTGACCCGATGAATCGGCGAGATACATAGTTCCGGTTGAATTGGACGAGCTCTTCAATAGTCTCTTCGACGGTACTTGTTATACGAAACAGTGAGGCGTCTATCGGCGATGCCAGATTTCGACTAAAGATCTCTGCATTCACGAAGCGCAACCACCCCTCCCAGAAAGTGTCCCCAACGCTTTCAGTGAGCACAATTGCGGCCGGTTCCGCCTTCCCGGTTTGTTGCAGTGTCAGGAGCTCAAAGGTCTCATCCATGGTTCCGAATCCCCCTGGGAGAATAAGAAATCCGCTGGACTCTTTGATCAGCATGAGCTTTCGCGTGAAGAAGTACTTCATCTCGACCAACTTCTCGTCGTTTGCAATGAATTCATTGGGTTCGGTTTCGAATGGAAGGCGGATATTGATTCCCATTGCCATTCCCGGGCCGGCGCCCTCGTTTCCGGCAGCCATTATTCCCGGACCCGCACCGGTAATCACCATCGTTCCGGCGTCGGCAAGGCGACTCGCGAGTTTTTTTGTCAGCTCGTAAAGGGCATCAGAAGGTTGAATGCGAGCAGAGCCAAAGATCGTTACCTTCGGCACGTCGCGATACGCGCTGAACATGCGAAACGCATCAGCCATCTCTTCTATCGCCGTTGTCGCAATTTTGAGGTCCAGTCGCCGGGTATTCGTGTCGGCAAAGGCGAGCGAGGATTTGATCAGATTCCGGAGGTATCTCCGGTTACTGTTCGCGGGCTGAATCTCAGTGAATTCGTTGAGAAGGGCGTTGATCGCTTCATCGAGGCGATCATCGCTCACAATGGGCCCCCCAGCTGCGCCGCTTTGACCTCCAACTGCGCCAGCAGTTCGTCAAATGAACCCGAAAACGAGGCGAGGCCCTGTTCTTCCAACAGGTCGGTGACTTGGCTGAGCTTGATCCCCGCCGCGTCGAGTGCTTTAAGGACCTCCTCTTCGGTGGAGGGATCTTGCGGAATTGAGCGCGCGACGACCCCGTGGTCAAGGAAGGCGTTCATGGTTGAAACTGGAAGGGTATTCACGGTATTCGGTGCGATCAGCCCTTCAACGTAGAGCAAGTCTGGATATGCGGGATTCTTTGTCGATGTAGATGCCCAGAGTGGGCGCTGCGGGCGCGCTCCGATTTCCGCGAGTGATTGAAATCGAGCGGAATGAAAGCTTTGGTCGAAGTATTGGTAGGCGAGTCGAGCCTGGGCGAGCGCGACGCGCCCCGCCAGTTCTGAGTCGGGTCCAAGTTGACGATCAATCTCAGTATCGACACGACTGACGAAAAACGAGGCAACCGAGGCGACCCTGCTTGGGTCTCCGCCGCGGTCGACGAGGCGTTCAACTCCTCTGATGTATGCCTCGACAACTTCAGCGTAACGCTCAAGCGAAAATATCAGCGTGACGTTGATTGAGCGCCCCCCGGCGATCATCTCCTCGATTGCCGGTATGCCCTGTTTCGTTGCGGGAATCTTGACCATCAAGTTGGGCCGGTCAATTCTTTCGTGGAGATGTCGAGCACTTGAAATTGTCGCCTTGGTGTCACGGGCAAGCGATGGCGCCACCTCAAGGGAGACAAAGCCATCACCACCATTTGAGGCGTCATAAATCGCCCGTAGCTGATCAAGCGCTCCAAGAATGTCGTAAATCACGAGTTCCCAATACGCCTCCTCAACGGTCTTCCCCCCATGTATCAGTTCGCGGAACTGATCGTCGTAATCGTTCGTTGAGGCGATCGAGTTCGCCATGATCGTCGGGTTCGAAGTCACGCCTCGAATCCCTTTGGTGATGAGTTCCTCAAGACCACCACGGTCGATATATGAGCGTTTGAGATCATCGATCCAAGGGCTCTGATGCGCTCTTTCGTAAAGTTCGTGCAGTACGGTCAATTTCTCGCTCCGAGGCATCTCATTGGCGGTGGGATTTCAGGAGATCGGAACCGCTTTTGGTGCCATCTTGAATACCGGTGCATCGAGACGGACGGCTGCGACGTGACATCGTACGAGCATCCGGATGAGCCACCAGCCTGGATCTATCTCGCCTGGATTGAGCGCCAGCTTCGCGGATGTCGGTGCCGCGTGATGGTTGTTGTGAAGTCCCTCTCCGGCAACCAAGAATGCAAGAGATTGAAGATTGTGGGAGGTATTGGGATATGGCTGTGTCCCCACAACATGGCCAAATGCGTTGACAGCGCCGTTGAGCAAGAGATAGCTCACGGCATGGATTGCCGAGGCAATGAGCCCCCACTCCCAGCCAAGCGAGAGACACAAGATACCGATGCCAAGCCCGAGACCGAGAAACGCATGGTCAAAAAAAAGCTGATCCAGCCGGTCCGGTGGAAGGTCGCGCGCATAGCGCCCGACCGTGACCCCGTCGCGGGCAACGCGTCGATATAGCAGAGCATTCGTGAATTCAACCCTCCAGAGACTGAGCAGCAGCGGTGAATGAGGATCTCCGTCGACGTCGGTAAACGCATGATGCTTGCGGTGCACAGCAGCCCATTCGCGCGGCTTGATTCCCGTCGTCAGCCAGATGAGGACTCGAAAAACGAGGCGGACGGGCGCCGCAATCGTGAGCGCCCGGTGCGCGGCGCATCGGTGCAGAAATACAGTCGTCGAAAACATCGCAATCTGGCATACTGCCATGGCGCAGAGGAGGGCGAGAATGGGCTGAGGCACCCTTGAACGTTATCAGTAAGCGCATCCAACCAAGCGGTGCCGGCTTCGGAAAATCCAAAGATTCGAGCCGAGGGTGCGAGAAAATTGCCTTTGGGCCTGTAGCCTGATGGTGAGAGGTTGCGGGGACCGTATCGGTCCCACTGGGACCGTGCCACAGTGCTCTAGATCAGGGAGTGAGCGTGATGAGGTTTCCGAAGTGGCTAAAGCCAGAGATCAAATCACCGCGTGACGAGCTCCAGGATGTGCTCGACGAGGCAAAGCGCTATTTTGTGGCTCAAACCCTCGCCCCGCTCAAATCAATCGGAAGGAAGCTCCTCTTCGGTCTGAGCGGTGCACTCGTCGCCGGAATCGGTATCGTCCTCTGCCTTGTAGGATTACTCCGGGTTCTTCAGATCGAGGTCGGCAACACCTTTGCCGGTATGTGGACATTTGTTCCATATTTCCTCGTCGCGGTCTCCGGCATCCTTGTCTCCGCAATTGTCATACTGGTTGGATTCCGTCGCTATCGAAAGCGGGTGAATGTGTCATGAATTTCAAAAACACCTCTAAGGGTGAACTTGGCTCAATTCTTGTCAAGACGTTTGCAACAACGGTACTCGGAGGACTTTTCGGCGCACATGAGGCCGAGAGCTCGTCGACATCGGCTGCATCCTCCGCGTGGAAAGAGATCGAGAGCAAATTGCATGGTCTCTTTGGAGCGGAGGAGAAAAAGAAGGAGGATCGGTTTGAGGGGAAGCATTTTGTGAAAATTGTGGCGGTTGTGGCTGCTCTCCTGGTGATCTCCTACCTCCTTGGGCGTCGACAGGGGGGTAGTCGCGCGACTGTCCTTGAAGTGCACAAGGCGTAGCGTTTGTGAACACCTTCACGAAGGTGCTTTTTCGTCGTCTCGTTCGCACTGGGGTGAAGCGTGGGCTCATTGACGGGAGTCGGCTGTGGCTGTATGTTGGCGCCATCTCTTGGGTCGTGCGCACTCTGACCAAGCAACGGCACCCTGTCGTTCGACGTGAGACGCTCGAGCCAGGGGAGACCCTTGTGGTGACGAATGTCGATCATTCCAAGCGTTCGATGAGGCGTCAATCGAAAGAACAACCGACCGAGTGAGCATTGGAGTCTCCCAAGAAGACGATTCAGCGAGGATCCGGGAGGGGGAGAGGATCCTCCTTATCGACAGCAAGGATCGTCGGTATCTCGTCAGGCTGATCGTATCCGGGATGTTTTCGACTCACGCGGGAATCGTTTATCACGATGAGATAATCGGTCAGCTCGAAGGCTGTGAAGTAGTCGCGCATCAACGAGACGGTGAACGAAAGTCGACTCGGGTACTTCTTGTGCTTCGACCAACGCTCGGCGATCTCATTCTAAAAATGCCCAGAGGGGCTCAGGTCATTTATCCAAAGGACCTCGGAGCGATTCTTATGGCGGCTGATCTCTTCCCCGGCGCAAAGGTGCTGGAAGCTGGCGTGGGCAGCGGTGCGCTCTCAATGGCTGCTTTGCGTGCCGGGTGCAGTGTCCGCGGCTACGAAATTCGGGAAGACTTTGCAAATCGGGCGAAGGCAAACGTTCGGGATCTTTTTGGTGAGGACGTTGATTATTCCATCGAGATACGTGACATCTATGAAGGGATAGATGTACGAGGGATCGATCGCATTTTGCTCGACCTTCCAGAGCCGTGGAGAGTGCTCGACCACGCTCGCTACGCGTTGGTGCGAGGAGGGATCATCTGTGCGTATCTGCCGTCAATTAACCAAACTGCAGAGTTTCGTGCGGCGCTTGACCGAGGAGATTTTGAGTACGCGGAAACGTTCGAAATTCTGAGGCGGACCTGGCACATTGAAGGGCGATCGGTACGTCCGGACCATCGCATGGTTGCTCATACCGGCTTTCTGACAACGGCTCGGCTCGTCCCGGGACGCAGACGAAAAGGACGTGTCGCGGAGTCGCCACGCGAGGGAGCGAGTTTTGGCGCGGGCGACACGGACGAAAATGACCTTAGCGATGAGATCTAGCGGGAGATTCCCTGTTGAGGAAAGAGAGCCGGGTTCTGGTTCTGCTAGCTCTGTTCGATAAATATGCATTCACCAGGGCATTCCTCAGCCGCTTCGGTGACCGCGTCTTCGAGAGTATTCGGAACGTCAACCATGCTCTGACTTCCACCAGGGTTGTTGAGCACCTCGACGCCTTCTTTGACATAGGCAAGACCGTCGTCTTGCAATGAGAAGACGTCAGGGCAGATCTCCTCGCAGAGGCCATCGCCTGTACACAGATCTTGGTCAATCCAGACCTTCATGCCGCTCCTTGTAAATGTTGGGACCTCTAACGATACCGGACAGACCTTCGAGCCATGAGCATTCGGTGCGTATTTTTCGTGTTAGAACCACTATTTCAAGGGCGTGAGACCGTATTTTCTCACGATCGGGTGTAGCGTCCGCGAAGGAAGATGGCCATGGCAAAGAGGTGGTGTGAGGTTGCAAGAACCGAATAGCAACGACTCTGCGAAACGCCTTATAGAGCTAGAGGAGGAGATCTCGTATCTCCGCCAGCGCCTTGCCGAAGCTCCCCAGCGAGTTCGCCTGCTCGAGGAGAGGCTGCTCGAGGTAAAGGGACACCTCTCCCAGGCGACCGCCCAGAACGAGAAACTCAGCTTCATGCTCGGCCAGGCGAAAGAGAACATGGCCGCTCTGCGCGAGGAGGTAGACAAACTCTCCGAGCCACCCAGCGCATACGGAACGTTCGTCCGCGCGAATGATGATGGCACCGTGGACATCTTTGCGAGTGGGCGCAAGATGCGGGTGAGTGTCGCACCCGAAATTGAGATTTCGAGCCTACATCGCGGTCAAGAGGTCGCTTTGAATGAATCGTTCAACGTGATCCTTGTTCGAGATGCCGAGCACTCTGGAGAGGTCGTCACACTCGAAGAGGTGCTCGAAGACGGCAAGCGGGCGCTGATAGTCGGCAGAGCAGACGAGAATCGCGTTGTCGAAATCTCAGAGTCGCTTGCGGAAACGAAGCTTCGAGCTGGGGACTGGATGCTCTTTGATACTCAGAGCCAGATGCTTATCGAGAAACTGCATCGTCCGGAATTTGAAGAGGTCGTTCTCGAAGAGGTTCCTGACGTCACGTACGAGGACATCGGCGGACTCGACGAGCAGATAGAAGATATTACTGATGCCGTCGAGCTTCCCTTTTTGCATCGTGAGCTGTTTCTTGAACATCACCTCCCGGCGCCCAAGGGGATCCTTCTCTATGGACCGCCAGGGTGTGGAAAGACGCTTATCGCGAAGGCCGTCGCGAACTCGCTTGCCAAAAAGGTCGCGCAAATGACGGGGAACCAAAACGTTCGAAGTTACTTCTTGAATATCAAAGGTCCGGAGCTTCTCAATAAATGGGTTGGTGAAACTGAGCGTCAGATCCGACTCGTGTTCCAACGCGCGCGCGAGAAAGCCGAAGAGGGTGTGCCGGTAATTGTCTTTTTCGATGAGATGGACTCGCTCTTCCGGACGCGTGGTACGGGGATCAGCTCCGACATGGAATCAACCATCGTTCCTCAGCTTTTGACAGAGATCGACGGGGTCGAGACGCTGAAAAATGTCATCGTTATCGGAGCATCCAACCGTGAGGATCTCATCGATCCTGCGATTTTGCGACCTGGGCGGCTCGATGTGAAAATCAAGATAGAGCGGCCGAGCGAAGCTGCAGCGCAGCAGATCTTTGCAAGGTATCTCACTTCGGACCTCCCGCTGTATCCCCAGGATGTACTGGACTGCGGAGGCGGAGATCCTGAGAAGGCAGTGCAGGTGATGATCGAATCTACGGTGACGGAGATGTATCGCACTGATGCGCATAACCAGTTCCTCGAGGTCACCTATCAAAACGGCGACAAGGAGACGCTGTACTTTAAGGATTTTGCATCTGGGGCGATGATCGAAAACATTGTGCGACGTGCCAAGAAACTCGCGATCAAGCGTACGATCGCGAAAAAGGGTCGTGGAATCCGACTCAGTGATCTCAAGGACTCGGTGAAACAGGAGTACAAAGAGAACGAAGATCTTCCCAACACTACGAACCCTGACGATTGGGCAAAGATCTCTGGTCGCAAGGGTGAGCGGATTGTCTATGTACGAACCATCACCGATCACGGAGATCATTCAACTGGAGGGCGTGCAATCGAGCGCGTCGGTACCGGACAGTATCTCTGAGTGCTTTGACGTAGTTCTTGAGATAAGACGCAATGATTAGTTCGCAGATCGTGCCTTGGAGAATTGGACGTCCGCTAGCGTCGGTGCCATGGCTATAGCCAAGATTATCGGACTCGAAACAGAGTATGGAATTCATGTCACCGATCCCGCAGGTGATCCGACAAACGGCTCCTCTCAATTGATCAACGCTTATGTCCAGGATCTTGCTGGACGGATTGATTGGGATTTTGATGACGAGCATCCGGGTCGCGACGCGCGAGGATTCCGAGAGGGATCAGGTATTCCCGTTATTGAGACTCATCTCGTCAATACCGTGTTGACCAATGGCGCGCGTTATTACGTCGATCATGCGCACCCCGAATATTCAACTCCAGAGTGCTCAACTGTTCTTGAACTCCTTGCGGCCGATCGAGCCGGCGAGATGATTCTCCAGAGGTCAATGTCCGCTGTTCGCCGTTTTCTCAACTCAGGCGAGGAAATCATTGTCTACAAGAACAACTCCGATGGCAAGGGAAATTCTTATGGTTGCCACGAAAACTATTTGGTGGCGCGCTCACTTTCTTTCAAGGATCTTGCTGCGCAGTTCACCGCCCATCTGGTGACGCGTCAGATATTTACTGGAGCGGGAAAAATCGGTTGCGAGCAACCGGAATCCGGACGACGAGGATTTGAGATTACCCAGCGAGCCGATTTTTTCGAGGAGCGAATCGGGCTCGAGACGACGATGAATCGGCCCATCATCAATACTCGCGACGAGCCGCACGCCGAGGCTGACGAGTATCGCCGCCTTCACGTCATCACCGGAGACGCCAATCTTTCCGAAGTCTCCACACTGCTCAAGGTTGGAACCTCTTCTCTATTGCTGCTCATGATCGAGGATGGGGCACTAGCGGATAGGGATCTGTATCTGCGAGATCCAGTTCGCGCGATGCATGATGTTTCGCATGATCTTTCGCTCCGTGAACCGCTTGAGCTGGAGTCCGGGAGAAACGCGAGCGCACTTGATCTTCAATACGAACTCCTAGAGCGGGCGCAGTCCTATGCACGTCAGCGCGGCCTCGAGGCTCTTGGGCCCGCGGCAGTTGGTGAGCTGGTTCTCTCGCGATGGGAGCGCGCCCTTGATGGACTGGCTCGGGATCCAGCGACGTTGCGCCGGGAGCTCGATTGGGTTGCAAAATACGAGATAATGCACGATTACTGTGAACGTCATGGCTGTGACTTCGAAGATCCACGTATCGCCGCGCTCGATCTGCAGTATCACGACCTGCGCAGCGAGAGGTCACTTTTTTCACGACTTGGGATGGAAAAGCTGCTCTCTCCTCAGGCTGTCGAGGACGCAATAACGAACGCTCCATTGACGACGCGGGCCTATTTCCGGGGGGAATGTCTGAAGCGCTTCGGGGGTGACGTTGTCTCGGCGAACTGGGACTCGATAGTTGTCGATGTCGGAACCGACCCATTGCAACGTATCCCTATGATGGATCCTTTGAGGGGTACCGCGTCTCATGTCGCTACGCTCCTTGATGGTTGTGATTCGGTTCAACAGTTGATTTTGCGATTGAATGAATAACGGGAGGTGGGGAATTGGCAGAGCGCGAACAACGGCGGAAGCCCTCAAATGACAGGAATCGAGAGGCGGATGAAGCGAGCTCGCAGACCGCCACCACCGAACGCGGCGAAAAGCTCAAGGCGGAGATCGACGACATTTTGGACGAGATTGACGAAGTATTAGAGGAAAATGCCGAGGAGTTTGTGCGTAATTACGTTCAAAAGGGTGGCGAGTAGCCAAGTGCGATATGTGCGTAACTTCGGAATGGATCTTTCATGAGTTTGTATCTTTTCCCCGCGGGCGAAGATCCTGGCCCGAATTTCGCGGAGCTTTTGCGTCGTGTGCAACTGCCGATTGAGATTCCAGTGAACCAGGGCGTTGGTGATGTGCGTCACGGGACCACGATTGCAGCTTTGAGGTTCCAGGGCGGAGTTGTGATGGCGGGAGATCGCCGTGCTACCGAGGGCAACATCATTGCTCATCGATCGATTGAGAAAGTTTTTCCTGCTGACCGGTTTTCGGCAGTCGCGATTGCCGGAGCCGCGGGTCCGGCGATTGAGATGGTGCGCCTCTTCCAGACGCAACTCGAGCACTATGAAAAGGTCGAAGGATTGACCCTTAGTCTAGAAGGAAAGGCGAATCAGCTTTCCCAGATGGTGAGAACGCATTTGCCAATGGCCATGCAGGGCCTTGGCGTCATTCCTCTCTTTGCCGGTTGGGACGACCGCCGTAACTTCGGTCGTATTTTTACCTATGACATCACAGGCGGCAGATATGAAGAGACAGAGTTCGCGGCTACGGGATCGGGAGGGCGTGACGCGCGAACCACCATCAAGTTGGGGTACCGAGATGGGCTGACACGTGACGCGGCGGTCTCTCTCGTGGTTGAGGCTTTGTACCAGGCGGCCGAGGAAGATAGCGCGACCGGGGGACCGGATCCCGTGCGAGGGATTTACCCAATTGTCGCGACCGTGGACTCCAGCGGATTCCACATGGTTCCAGAGGGCGAAGTAGGAGAACTTTTCGGTGCAATCTTGGAGAGGCGCGCCAGCCTTTATCGAGGCGGTGAACTTTCATGAGCATGCCCTATTACGTAGCACCTGAACAGGTGATGAAGGACCGCGCGGAATATGCGCAAAAAGGAATCGCCCGAGGGCGAGCGTTGATCGCGGTTGTCTACGACGAAGGGATCCTTATGGTCGCGGAAAACCCCTCCCGCACTCTTCACAAAATAAGTGAGATTTACGATCGTGTTGCATTTGCTGGCGTAGGTAAGTACAACGAATTTGACCAGTTGAGAGTCGCTGGAATCCGCCATGCCGACACAAAGGGGTATTCCTACTCCCGTGATGATGTGGATGCTCGTTCACTGGCAAATGTTTACGCGCAGTACCTCGGTCAGGTCTTCACCCAGGAAATGAAACCACTGGAAGTCGAGATTCTCGTGGCGGAATTGGGCCCCACGCCGGAACTAAATCAGCTCTATCACATTGCCTATGACGGAACGGTCGCAGACGAACAGCGATTTACTGTTCTCGGGGGCGAGGCGGCAGCGATCGCGCAACGGGCGCTTGAATCTTTTCGCACAGATTGGGCCCTTTCCACGGCTCTGCAGTCGTCGATTCACTGTCTTACCGGCGGTGATCGACCTCTTGGAGCAGAGGACCTTGAAGTCGGCGTGTTGAACGCAAAATATGGTCGACGCGCATTTCATCGCATTGAGGGAGAAGAACTCAACGCTTTGCTTGTCGAATCCTCCTCGTAGGGCATCTCGGCGAAAAAGCCGATTTTCCCGTTACGTGCGCATTTTTGTCTTTCCCGGAGCGACATTTCGAAAACTTGAGGCTAGGTTCTCATGAGTGGAACGTCGCATTTTCGGCATTGAGAATGAATACGGGGTCACGTGCGCTTTGCATGGACAACGCCGGTTGAGCACCGATGAAGTCGCCCGTTATCTGTTTCGCAAAGTCGTGACGTGGGGGCATTCCTCGAACGTATTCCTTGAGAATGGGGCACGTCTTTATCTCGATGTCGGAAGCCATCCGGAATACGCGACGCCCGAATGCGATCTCCTTGAAGATGTTGTTGCTCATGACAAAGCGGGAGAGCGGATCCTCGACTCACTCATCGTCTCTGCTGAGGAAAGATTGCGGGATGAGGGGATCAAGGGCTCGATCTATCTCTTTAAGAACAATACGGACTCGGCCGGGAACTCCTATGGTTGTCACGAAAACTATCTCACGACCCGTGAGCGCGATTTTGCAGAATACGCGGAGACGTTTATTCCTTTTCTGGTCACGCGCCAGATATACGCGGGTGCTGGCAAGGTGCTTCAGACGCCCCGCGGAGCCGTTTTCTGTCTCTCGCAGAGAGCCGAACACACGTGGGAGGGATATTCTTCGGCGACAACGAGATCAAGGCCAATTATCAATACCCGGGATGAACCTCATGCCGATGCAGAGCGATATCGCCGGCTACACGTCATTGTTGGCGATTCCAATATGAGTGAATACGCGAATTTCCTGAAAGTGGGCGTGATGATTCTCTTGCTGAGAGTCTTCGATGCCGGTCAGCTGGACCTTCGCGACCTGGCATTTGAAGACTCAATTCGGGCAATACGCGAAATCAGCCACGATGTGACCTGCAAGCGCCCGGTTCGCCTAGCAAGTGGGAAGGAGATGAGTGCCTTCGAGATTCAGAGTGTCTTTCTTGAGGCCGCGCTGAACTTCGCGGGCTCACACAAACTTCCAGAACAAGAGGCTCGCGCGTTGAGCATGTGGGAGCACTGCATGTCGACGATTGAAATTGATCCGCTTCGTCTCGGGGCCGAGTGTGACTGGGTTATCAAATACAACCTTATCGAGGCCTATAGGGATCGCCACGGTGTATCCCTCGGTGATCCCAGCGTCTCACTCATCGATCTGCAATATCACGACCTTTCTCCGACGAGAAGCCTGTTCTACCGACTGCAGGCTCGTGGTCTTGTCAAGAAGATGGTCAGCGACGAACAGATCACGGCAGCGATGTCGCGGCCGCCGCAGACTACTCGAGCTCGTCTTCGGGGTGATTTCATCAGAAGGGCAAAAGAGCGACGTCGCGACTACACCGTCGACTGGGTCCACCTAAAATTGAATGATCAGACCCAACGTACGCTTTTGCTCAAAGACCCTTTTAAATCCGTCGACGATCGCGTTGAACGGCTGATTGGTGCAATGTGAGCGGAGCGCATTCCCGAACAGACGATGAGAAACCGACGAGACGGCCCCTGAGACGCGTCCTCGAGTGGGCAGGCGTTATCGTTGTTGCGCTCGTAATTTCTGTTGGCATCAGGAGTTTTGCTTTTCAGGCTTTCTATGTTCCCTCGGGCTCGATGATCCCGACGCTCAAAATCGGCGATCGAATTCTCGTTGACAAACTCTTCTTCTCCGGCTCTTCACTTGGACGAGGAGCAATCGTGGTGTTCCATCATCCGGCCCATGACAACATGTGTGGCCCACCGGGTGAAGATCTCGTAAAACGAGTTATCGCGACTGCTGGGCAGACGATCTGGTCGAACAGGGGAGCAATCTATATCGATGGCAAAGTGATTCGCGAAAGCTATCTCCCGCGGGGGACCTCGCTCGGTTCTACTCCAATCGCCCGACAGACGATCCCCGAAGGCGACGTTTATCTTCTCGGGGACAACCGGTCAATCTCGTGTGACAGCCGTTACTGGGGACCCGTGCCCACCGCTTCGATCGTCGGCAAGGTGGTGGCCATTTTCTGGCGCTCCGGACACCCCTATCTGCACTTTTTCTAGAGTTCAGGATCGGTCGGAGGTATCTGTTTTGACGATTTAGGGAATCTCTGAAATCTCGTGCGACGGGCTCTTGGTCAGATATATAGTTAGCAAAACTAACTATATAAGGGAGGCAGAACTATGAGGGTTGCATCGAGATACCTCCACGGAGCACTGCACATACTTGAAGAGACGCTCCGCCAAAATGAGATGATCAGCGTCATTTTCCCCGACCCCACGGAGTAGCGAGACCCTTTCGGGTCTGTGCTTGGCTGTGGTGCATTGCAAGGAGCTGGTTCCGGCCGGTACGCAGTGCCATTGACAGGGCGGCTTGTACACTGACCAACTGTGATGAACCTCGATCCGGCAAAGTTGCTTGTGATCTTGGTCATCGGGCTGTTGGTGCTCGGTCCTGAGCGTCTTCCGCGCGTTGCCCGTCAGCTGGGACACCTATGGCACGAGTTCACGACGGCGCGCGACCGACTCGTTGATGAAATCAGGGAACAGGTTCCCGATCTTCCGCATCCCCGGTCATTTCGCTCGATACTTATTGATCCGCTTTCAGCCGTTGACACGCGTGTCCCGGTCGATTCGGATCGGGAGGGTAAAGCACCGACCGGGGGAGGGCAGGGCGGGTCGGTTGAGGCATGGACTGCGCATCAACGCGGATCCCAAGGTGTCTCCCAACCAAACCCAAGTGACATCGTCGATCCTACGATGAATTGAACCGTTTATTTCTGCCAATGAAAGTTCATCACACGCGAGCGAAGACTCCGAACACGATGACGCTCGTCGAGCATCTTACAGAGCTCCGTAAGCGCCTTGTTATCTGCGTTGCCTCGTTCGTCGTAACCGCGACCGTTGCCTGGGTTCTCTATCCACACATTTTGCGTCTCCTTGAACGCCCATACTGCCTATCGATCCCAAAGGGTCACAGCTGTTCACTCGTGGTTATGGGGCCGCTCGACGCATTTGGCATCCGGCTGGATCTTGCCGGTTACGGTGGACTGATTCTCGCATCGCCGGTGATTCTGTTTCAGCTCTGGCGGTTCGTTACCCCGGGACTGAAAGCTCACGAGCGGCGCTACGCCGTCGCATTTACTCTCTCTGCCATTGTCCTGTTCATTGGGGGCGCTTATGTCGCTTGGCTGACATTTCCCCATGCTCTCTCGTTCTTGCATAGCGTTGGAGGACCTGGAATTGTCGACCTGTTTACTCCGTCGAAGTATTTGACCCTGATAATGGCTCTTATGGCAATATTCGGAATTTCATTTGAATTTCCGATTGTGCTTGTCGGTCTCGAACTCGCGCACGTTGTCACCCCCGAGCAACTCGGAAACTGGCGCAGAGTTGCGATCGTCGCAATTGTGGTATTTGCGGGAGTTGCAACGCCGAGTTCCGACCCCTTCTCGATGCTCGCTCTCGCGCTCCCGATGCTTGCCTTCTATGAGGTTTCAATTCTCATTGGCCGAATTGCACGCCGATAGTGGAGATGTCGTCAGACTTTTTGAGCAAGCTACGGACCGTTAACGTTCGTGAGGGATCTTTACGAGATCTGTTCCTCTCCGTGAATGAATTTCCTCTTGATCGTTTCCAAGAGAGTGCGCTTGACATCCTCGACGAGGGTCGGTCGGTGCTTGTGGCGGCCCCGACCGGTTCTGGAAAGACGCTCATCGCCGAATATGCGGTAGCGAAAGCCATCGCTGATGAACATCGAGCCTTTTACACGACGCCTTTGAAAGCCCTCTCGAACCAGAAATATCTTGATTTCGTTCAGATCTACGGACGTGACAACGTCGGCCTGTTGACCGGAGACATTTCTCGCAATCCCGAGGCGGCCGTGGTGGTGATGACGACCGAGGTTCTGAGAAACATGATCTACTCTGGGCAGGACCGTCTTACACGACTCCGCTGTGTTGTGCTTGATGAGGTCCATTTTCTCGAGGACCGGTATCGAGGTTCTGTATGGGAAGAGATCATCATCACTGCGCCGGACTCGGTCACCCTGGTCTGTCTCTCGGCAACGGTGTCCAATGCCGAAGAGCTTGCGCAGTGGATTGGCACAGTACGCGGGTCGATCGGCACCGTGATCGAAGAGCGGCGCCCTATTGAACTTGATCACCTTTATGTTGTCGGCGACCGAGCAGAGCATCAGTTAAAAATCATGGAGATGTTTGTAGATGGCAGGCCAAATCAAGAGGCAGTTCAGATCGACCGCCAGTTGGAGCGGTCAATCGAGGGTCGGTACCGACAGCGCCATCAACGTTCCCACCCGCCTCAATCGAAGGCGCGGTCGCGCGCCTATCGACCGAGGCGCCCAGAGATCATTGAACAGTTTCAACGTGAGAAACTACTTCCCGCTATCTATTTCATCTTTGCTCGCGCCGGGTGTGAGGATGCGGTAAGTCAATGTCTTGATGCGGGTCTGCGTTTCACGAGCGCAACGCAACGCTCAAGGATAAGGGAAATTGCCGACAGTTATATCGACCATTTAAGTGATGAAGACCTCCGAGTGCTCCGATATGATCAGTTCCGACACGCGCTTGAGGCCGGAATTGCACCACATCATGCCGGGTTGGTGCCTCCGTTTCGGGAACTCGTTGAAACGCTCTTCCTGCAATCTCTTGTCAAGGTTGTTTTTGCAACCGAGACACTCGCCCTTGGAATCAACATGCCCGCCCGCTCCGTGATCATCGAAAGTCTCTCAAAGTTCAATGGTGCTGGTCATGAGGACCTCTCGCCGGGAGCGTTCACCCAGCTCACTGGCCGGGCGGGACGACGCGGAATTGACGAGGTGGGTTACGGAGCGATTGTTTACTCTCCATTTCATCGTTTTGCAGAGGTCGCGGCTTTGGCTGGAGCTCGCTCTCGCCCGCTCCGGTCAGCTTTTCGACCAACGTACAATATGGTGGCGAATCTCGTCAGGAGCTATGACCGAGACGATGCTCACCGTCTTGTTCGGTCTTCGTTCGCCCAATATCTCAGCGAGGAGCCGCTTACTCGTCAACTTGACGCGGTGCTGGAACTGCTTGGCGAACGAGGATATATCCGTGGCTGGGCGCTTTCGCAAGATGGAGAACGGCTCGTTTCCATTTACCACGACTGTGATTTGCTGATCGCCGAAGCGATGGGCGCAGGGCTATTTGATGGGCTCGACGTCGAAGAGATTGCCGCACTGGTCTCAGTGTTTACCTATGAGGCTCGCCGCGAAGTCGGGGAGCAGGTGATGCCGAAATCGATTTTGAATGAGCGGTTTGTGGCTCTTGAGGCCATTGCAGTCAATCTTCGACATCGAGAACGTTCGTTGCGACTTCCCGAAACTCGTGCGCTCGACACAGGGTTCGCCGTTATTGCCCGAGCTTGGGCTTCCGGGCGCGAGCTTGCGAGCATTCTGATGCCGCCCCGCAAAAACAGGCGTGAACCGGTCATATCCGCGCCGATCATGACCGGAGGCGATTTTGTCAGAAATGTCAAGCAACTCGTGGATCTTCTCAGGCAGATCTCCCTTGCGCCAGGATCTTCGACATTTAAACCGGTCGCTGCCCGGGCGGCGGAACAGCTGGTCAGGGGCATTGTGGCGACATCCAGCGGTGTCGGATTCGCAGACATTGAAGAGGTTGGAGATGATCCGCGATAAGTGTTCATCCACCCCCTAACGTGAAAAAGACATGCAGTACGCAATAGAGACCTTCAGTGAGAGCGAGCGCGAGATCCTTCGCAGGTATATGACGAATCTCGACGGCCCTGTTTTCGCGCTCGTGAACCTGCCCGAAGTTGTCAAAGGCGCCCTGTTTGCACGCTATTCGCGCTCAGCAAAAAGTCTTCGTCGACTTTTTCTCGACGAGTTTGTCGATGAGCTCGATATTTCCGGCGATATATCAGTCGATGCGACGATGGGTCTTCGTCGTGCCGAGCAGCTTTATGAACGTGTATTCGGAGAGTATGGCGACGACTCTGTTGCTCAGCTTGGCGGCGTTCATCTTGCCTGCGAACAGGCGTCAAACGTTCTAACCAAGATTCTCGAGCGCGGGCGCATCATGTCGTATTTGGAGCAGTCGACCCGCTACATACCCTATGACACACGGTTATGGACTGGCCACTATCGGTATTACCGGGATCCCGATGTCCTGGAGTCACCACTTGGTGCGCGATATGTCGGCGAGATGGACCGCATGTTTGATACCTATGGCTCACTCATGCCTCAGTTGATCGAGTATTTGACGAAGATTTTTCCTCAATTAGGGAATATCTCGGATTTCGCCTATCGACAGTCGATCCGTGCGCGTGCACTCGATGCCCTGCGAGGACTGCTTCCTGCCGGATCGCTCTCGAATGTGGGAATGTATGGATCGGGCCAGTCTTATGAGATGTTGCTCTTGCGAATGCGCGCGCATCCGCTTCCCGAGGTTCATGTCTATGCAGAATTGATACTGGCCGAGCTTCGCAAGGTGGTTCCTTCATTCTTAACTCGTCTGGACCGTCCGGATAGAGGAGGGGAGTGGATACGGTACCTTGCCGATCGGCAATCGCAGATGACCGAGATGCTGGGACGCTTGTTTGACGATGTTGATACCCACGTAAGTCCAGAGGAATCGAGCGTGCAACTCATTGATTATGACCCGCGTGGGGAAGACAAGGTACTCGCCGCGATCTGTTACGCGTTTCTCGGTATCAGCGAAGAGGCAATTGAACGCAAAATATCGAGCTTGACCCCTTCGGAACGGAGTGCACTTTTTCGAGCCTATGTCGGTGACCGGAAGAACCGGCGCCATCGTCCAGGAAGAGCCTTTGAGCGGACCGACTACCGGTTTGACATCGTCTCTGATTACGGCGCCTTCCGTGATCTTCAGCGACACCGCATGTTGACGATCGACTGGCAATCCCTGACGACCGATCTCGGGTATGAAGTCCCCGAAATCGTGGTTGAGGCCGGACTCGAACGGCCATATCGCGAGTCGCTTGAAAGAAGCGCGGACCTCTTTCATGCGATGTCAACCCGGCTGCCCAACCAGGCAAGTTACGCCGTCGCTCTCGCGTTCAAGATTCGTTATGTGATGCAGATGTCGGCACGGGAGGCAATGCATATTGCCGAACTCAGAAGTGGACCCCAGGGCCACCCCACGTATCGGGTAATCGCGCAGCAGATTCATGATCAAATTGCCACTGTTGCAGGTCATTACGCAATTGCGGAGTCGATGAGCTTTGTCGACTACACCGAGGCCGACCTTGGACGGCTAGAGGCGGAAGATCGGCTTGAGCAGCGTCGCCTGAATGGTGCGTAGTCCTGTTCTTGACGCGTGTGGATGAATTTTTGCCATTTCGCCACCGAAAATCGACCGTTTTTCGCCAATACCGTCATAGCTCGCAGCCAAGTGTCCTATAGTGACGCAGCCTACCTCGTTTGTCGCCATATATAGCGCCAATTCGGGGCGGCAGAGACCGAATTCGCAACAGAGTTGATGGGGACGTGAATGGCGAAAAAGAAAGTCGTTGAGACTCCCGATGAGGAGATTGACGAAGAGCTTGCCGATGATGATCTCGGCGAAGTTCTCGATGTAGAACTTGAAGAGGACCTCGTCGATGAGCTGGAGGCTGACCTTGATGATGACGACGACGACGTCATCATCGGGCTTGACGACGAGGAGGAAGACCTCGAGATTCCTGATCCCACGGTCGCGATCATTGTCGAAGGCGAAATTGAACTGGCCGAAGACGATGACGATGATCTCGACGACGATGAGGTTGAGGCCGGGCTTGACGACATTCTCAAGGAACGACTCGTCGTCGTTGAGGATCAGCTTGAAGACGACGAAGATGACGAAGCGGGTGAGTCAGACGACCGGGGTGACGGAAGCACAAGAGTACTGCCGAAGCAACCAGGGGAATTTGTCTGCCAGTCGTGTTTCTTGTTGAAAAAGAACACCCAGCTTGCTGACAAGAAACGTAAGCTCTGCCGAGATTGCGTTTAGGCGTCCGGTTGGACAAGCCGACGCTAGTGGTTCGGCCCGCCACCGATCGAGACCGAGGGGAGATCATTCGTTTGCTCGGGGAATATCGTCTGAAAACCTCTGATCGGCGCGGCGCGAGAGATTTTTTGGATTCCTCTCCATTGGCCGAGCACGAGGCTGGGGCCAAGTCACATGAGGACGTTCAGGTCCTGCTGTGTCATCAGGGGGAGGATTTGGTCGGGGTCGGCGCGCTCGAAATCCGAGTCGTCGGCTCAACGCCTCGTGCCCTGTTGGAGATTTTCTGTTCCGACGACTCGATTCTTGCCCGGGATGTTGTTCAATTGCTCATCGAGACTGGCGAATCTGTCGCGCTGACGAAGGAAGTTGGCGATATGGACATCATGGCTCTTCCAGGAGATCAGCGGCTCAAATCGTCGCTTGAGGAACGCGGTTATCGTGCGCGCCTGCTCGTTATGAATCGATCCTTACGAACTCCGTAACAGCTACGACGCATTCACGGGCTCTTGCGCGTCGGTCTGTGGGGTTTCATGGGTAAGCGCGGGTACAGGCCGGTGCGTGGTCATTGGGCGCGGGGGAGGGGGAATCGCGAGTCCGAGCAGTTTTGCAAGTGCTGGAACACGTCCCGCCGCGGCGCTCGCCGCCTGTCGAACCGCGTTGGTCGGGTCAAGCGGCATTCCGGTGGGCCGGATTGAGCGCCGAATCGGAGAGTTTGAGGCCGCCTCCAGGAGAGAGATCCAACGCTCGGGTTGGGTTGTCGCGTTCAGTGCAGCACCCGACGCTGTTGCAAGCGGCTCGACAAGTGCAGCCGGAAAGCGCGTGCTTGGTTCAGGTGGCTTGGCCGAGAGTCGGAGTGCTTGGAGGACACGCCCCTCTTCTAACGCATGTGAAATTTCCTGCTCCCATTTCGTGCGCAGTTTGGTAAGTCGATCTTCCAGGGCAGCCCGCAGCTTGCCAAGAAGAAGCTTCGCATCTTCACTCTTTGCAGTTGCACCGGTGACGGTGGCGCGAAGATCTCGAAGACTTATCGTCTCGAGTCGATCGAGCGCCGCCTCTGCGCGATCGAGCCAGACCGCCTCGCGCACGGAAGGGAGAAGTTGTTCGGCAAGTGTGATGATGGCTTCGCCACCAACCGCTGGTCGCCCTGCCTCGCGATCGCTCGTCTGTTGCTCTTGTAGCGCGCGGCGAACCGAGGGAAGTCCACCAATTGCCAGCTGTTCGGCAACCGCCCGCTGTTCTGGAGGAAGCGAATCAAGCAGCGCATTGCGGCGGTCAGTTTTTGGAACGAGGCGGGTCGGACGGGGCCTCGATGCTTTGGAGGGACGGCGTGGGGAATCGCTGGCGGGCTCAAGGGTCACGGGGCGCTCAGGACGTTCGGACCGCGGCGCACGAGGGGCACGAGGGGCACGAGTCGGGCGTTCGCCTCCGGCGACACGACGCGGCTCGGTGCGCAGATTTGTGCGTGGGCGCGACGGAGGGCCAGTTTCCTCTCCCGACCCGCGTTTTCGTTCACGACCGTGCTTCTCCGATTTAGGAACCAGAGTTGTAATGACCCCTTCAAACTTCTCTGTGCGCGGACGAATCAACTCGATTCGATCAAGATCTCTGTGCGGTGTCTTGGGTGGTAGCACGGTGGTGACATCGATACCATCAAGGCCAATCTCTATCTCAACGCGAAGAACGTCACCGATTTTTGCACCCGCGCCGAGAAGAACCGGGTCGATGACGCCGCGAGGTTGCTTCGCACCAGCGGCCCGCCAGGTCCATGTGCCGTCGACGCGCGACGATGTCAGTTCTATTTCAATTCTGCGTGACATAACCCAGTCAGCCTACGGCCTTTCGCGAGTACTCGATGAAAGTTTGAAGATTTGAAGAGACCTCTCAAAGGGTACGCTGCCACTGGCAGCACTTTTAGCTCTCGAAGCGCTGATTCTACATGTATCGGAACGGGTGATCATTTATGGGTATGGGAATGGGTCCAATGCGAGGCGCCCACCGCAATATGACGCGAGACCCCTCGGTACTCACCCATGTTCTACCCAAGGGGATCTGGAGGAGAATCTTCGAATTTGCCTCGCCGTACAAAGTGATGCTTGGCGTCTTTCTCGTGATAATCGTCGTCGACGCTTTCGTGGGAGTTGCGAACCCGCTGATTTATCGAAACATCATCGACAAGGGAATAGCGAAGCACAATTCCTCGCTTGTGGTTCATCTTGCCCTGTTGATCGCTTTTCTGGCGATTTTCGATACTGGTCTAACCATTGCGCAGCGAGCGATCTCATCGCGTATCGGTGAAGGCCTTATCTACGACATGCGCTCAAAGGTATTTGCCCATGTATCGCGTATGCCGATTGCGTTCTTCACCAGGACCCAGACGGGAGCTCTCGTTTCAAGGCTCAATAATGATGTTCTTGGCGCTCAACAGGCGTTCACCGACATACTTCAAAATGTCGTGAGCAATCTCGTAACGGTGGTGCTCGTCGCCACTGCGATGCTGTTTCTCTCCTGGCCGATCACCCTGATTGCAGTGGCACTTCTTCCGATATTCGTCTTTCCGGCCCGTCGTGTGGGTCGGCGCCTACAGAAGATCACTCGGGAGTCATATGGATTGAATGCGGAACTCACCACAATGATGACTGAGCGTTTCAATGTTGCGGGGGCGCTGCTTGTCAAGATCTTTGGACGCCCCTCTATTGAGCGCGAGAACTTTGACCGACGAGCCGGTCGCGTACGAGACATCGGTATTACTCAGGCGATGTATGCTCGAATATTTTTCGCCTCGCTTTCGTTGACCGCCTCGCTTGCTACTGCCCTTGTATACGGATGGGGTGGCCTGCTTGCCATTCATGGAGTTCTCGATATTGGAACGATCGTCGCGCTCGCCGCGTACCTGACTCGATTATACGGCCCGCTCACTGCGCTCGCTAACGTCCAAGTGGATGTGATGACTGCACTTGTTTCGTTCGACCGCGTGTTTGAAGTCTTGGATCTTTCGCCAATGATTGACGAGGCCAAATCTCCCCGAACAATTCCGCGCGGGCCTACCCAAGTTGAATTCCGAGACGTCTCCTTCACCTATCCGTCGTCAGACGAAGTATCCCTCGCGTCACTTGAATCTGTTGCGGTGCTTGAGACCCATCGACGCATAGAGGTGCTGCATGATCTCAATTTCACGATCGACCCCGGTCAAATTGTGGCGCTCGTCGGACATTCGGGTGCCGGGAAGACGACGCTCAGCCATCTCGTGAGTCGCATATACGATGTCACAAAAGGTGCAGTACTGATCAACGGTATCGATCTACGCGAAGCGTCCTTTGACTCGCTCCGTGCAGTGGTCGGTGTCGTGACCCAAGACGCCCATCTGTTCCATGACACGATTCGTGCAAATCTCGCCTTCGCGTTACCGGAAGCGACCGAGACGGAGATGTTTGAGGCGTTGGCACAGGCGCAGATTATCGAACTTGTCGAATCGCTCCCAGACGGACTTGATACGCTGGTGGGGGACCGCGGATATCGACTTTCGGGTGGGGAGAAGCAGAGACTTGCGATTGCCCGGCTTCTCTTGAAGGCTCCGGATGTCGTGGTGCTTGATGAAGCGACGGCTCATCTCGACTCTGAATCAGAATCTCTCGTCCAGCAGGCACTCGATACCGCGCTAGCCGGAAGGACCTCGCTCGTCATCGCCCATCGGCTCTCGACAATCCGGAGTGCAGACCAGATTCTGGTGCTTGAGCAGGGCCGGATCGTACAGCGCGGGCGACATCAGGAGCTGCTCGAGTCCGGCGGTTTGTATTCGGAGCTCTATCGAACCCAATTTGCCGAGCCAGCGCCTTTTTCGGAGGCAGGGGCAGACTGAAGCAGCGGCGCCCGGATCACTTCTTCGCGAATTGAGGTTGAGCGTCGACGGGGGGATCTCATCGTTCTACGATCGAAGTACTTAGGGTCCACCGATATTTAGTCCGCGCGTAGTACGATGTTCCCATGGAGGCCAGTGATGAAGAGCTCGCGCGAATCTTCGACACCGTGCTTCCCCATCTGAACGAGTTACAACGCCGCGTCATCGCCGGGTCTTTGTCACGT
>DATKRV010000016.1:0-3672 GCA_035532075.1 Acidimicrobiales bacterium
CTTTGAAACCTCGGCAATCGTCTCTGCGGTGAGCTCTTGCACGAACGTCGTCACGCGTTCAATTCCCGAGGCGAGAAAGATCGCTCCCATGATCGCCTCAAGTGCATCGGCGAGCAACGAGGGTTTTTCGCGTCCCCCGGAATGTTCCTCTCCACGGCCGAGCAACAGTGCCTCGCCAATGCCAAGCGCTCTCGCGAGCGGCGCGAGCGCAGCGG
The DNA here is from genome assembly GCA_035532075.1 of Acidimicrobiales bacterium. Classification (GTDB taxonomy): domain Bacteria; phylum Actinomycetota; class Acidimicrobiia; order Acidimicrobiales; family Bog-793; genus CAIVND01. The sequence continues at coordinate 216 of DATKRV010000016.1, forward strand.
AGCTGACGACGTCAGCTCTGATCCTCGCGAGATCTCCCTCGCTCAAATGGGGAAAGCTGCGATACAGCTCATCGGTGACAACAAATCCAAGGACAGAGTCTCCAAGAAACTCAAGACGCTCGTTCGATTGGGTACCCACATGTTCCGCGCAGTATGAACGGTGAACGAGCGCCAGGCGAAGCAGCGAGCGATCCTCGATATATCGATCAAGGCGCGCAGACAGTGCAAGAAAACCGTCGCTCTCGCCGGTGTGTTCGCTCAACTCCGATCACCGAGCCGTGGGTCGGTTCGAGATCGCAAAACTGCTCGACGTCAAGAGAATGATCGTCATCCCGTCTTCGTGCGAATCGCGATGTAAGAGACAGCATCACCCACGGTTACAAGACGCTCAAGATCATCATCATCAATATAGAAGCCCGGGATCTCATCGCGAAGTGCCGCCTCGAGCGCCTCCACGAGTTCGATCAGCGCGAGCGAGTCCGCCTTGAGATCGTCTGCGAACGACGCAGTGGTGACGACCAAAGCGGGATCGATCTCCATAATCTCTGCAAGCTCATTTTGAATGAGCGCGAGCACCTCTTCATTGGACATCGACAAAAGACCATCCCTTCCTCGCCATCATCCGGCGCCAAACCGATGAACGCAGATCGGTGTTGTGCCAGATACTCGAATCAACACCGGCGATGTTAGTGGTCTCTTTTCCAATCGCCTCCCGGGTGCGAAATACCCTCAGGAGACCTTCCGGAACGCTACGAACGCCTCGGAGGCAACTCGACCAGCAATACCGCGGGATCGAGAGGCGGTGTTGACGACGCGAGCAGATCATGCGCGCGGAGAACTCTCATCGCGTCCACGGTTGATGCGCTCTCTTCACCGACACCGGGCCAGACGAGCGTTATTTTGTCCGCTCAATCCAGAACTGCTGGTTGCTGTGGTCATGGGAGTTCTGGCTGTTCGCCGAGAGGTCGAACTCATAGGGTTGTCCGACTCCAAGGGTCTGACCCTGATGCACAACACAGGCGGACAGATCAACGGTGAAACTCAGTACATTCGATGCACTCGCCGGGAGATCACCCGCTGAATCGACGAGCATTCCGGTTCCCGCGGGTGCACCGAGGCCTCCACTGACTGAACCGCCATCGGTCAGGCTCAGGCCGGTCGAAGGGTTCGAGTACGTCGTGGTTGGACACTGAGGAGCGGTCGCGCCACCGACCGTTGTCTGGCCCGGAGTCGGTGTCGCCGCGTAATCCAACGAGTACCAGAGATGGCCGATGTCCATATAGGCCGACTCATTTGCCCCAACAATACCGGCGCGTTGGGGGCGCCAGAAGCTGAATGTAACAACGACGTCTCCATTCGATCCCGCTGCGAGACGAATTGGATTGTTCATAGTCCCGAGTCCGGAGACGTCGGGATAGGAGATGGCTCCCGAATCTCCTCCGGTGTCTGTGTACGAGGCGATCGCAGGGACCGTGTCAAATACAAAGTTGATCGTACTCGCGGTCTGTGATGAGTTGCCGCCCGTGGTGTTCAAGATGGTGATCACATCCCCAGAGCCGATCTGCGGGCTAGCTGCATTCGGAGCGAGACCGAACTCTTTCGAGTTCGATCCCGCGTTCGTCCCGAGCAGTCCGGCTGGGCTGAGCGGGCCCACGATCTCTCCTGCTCCGGTCTGGGGATCGAGCGCGGTTCCGGGGAACGCGACCTCCGTGTACCCACCATTCACTGGCGCGAGACCCTCGAGCGCTGCCATGCCTGATCCATTCGCGGAGCAGTAGGTGAGCTTGCCACAACTCAGTTCGACCAGACTGGCGCTCGTCGGCACGTTGAGCAGCTTGATGTCAAGGTTTGCTGAAAGCGTTGCATCGATCTCGGCCTGGGTGATTCCCGCTGCATCGTCGTTGACGGTCTGGTTCATGCCAAGGAACATCTGACTCATCCAGGGCGAGGGTATACCAGATGCCGGTGGGTTCGTCGTCGATCCGGCGGTCCCAGTCGTAACCACTGGACCAGTCGATGCGCGATGGGCCGAGAGACCGGCACTCATCAGCTTCGCGGAGAACACTGGTGCGAGCGCGTTGATGGTGAGCGTACCGGGCACCGCGATATCGAGGCTGTTCGGGACCCCGTCCCTTGCGGTGTCACCGCCCGGTCCCGTTGCCCCACCCTTGGTCGTCGGCGAGACCACCAAACCGAGGTTCCGGCCGTTCCCGAGCGGAACACCACGCCTTGCCCACGCCCATCTCGAAGAGATGAGCGCGCTCGAGGCCAGTTGCCTCGCGAGCCGTGCGTAGCCCTTTGCTGGGAGATACACAATCTTTCCAAGCTTGGTACCAGCACGGACACCGACAATGACCTTTTTCGAAGAGATCCTGCCAACCACGAGCGGACCCGCGTAAACCCCCTTCGGGCTAATGAGCTGCAACGTCACGCGCCGGTCGGGGGCGACCAGGGAGAACCGGCGCGAGTTCGAGACAACAAAACGTCCGTTGAATCCCAGCGCGACGACGCTATATCCCGAGACATTGAGAACTCCGGAGATCGTCAGTGCAGACCGCCTCGCGCGTGTGGCGCCGCCAGCTGGAGATGGCGCTGTCTCGATGATGACCATGGACAGAGCCAGGGCCGCGGCCAGAAAGACAGTCGGGCGACGGGTCCTTGACCGATGCAGAGCCAGCGTGGAAAAGCCTCTTGGACCCTTGGGCATCGCCATCACCTCGCGAACGGCCGTTGACCTGCCCCGATGATAGCGGATTCGATGGATCGACCGACGACAGATGCGATATCACCCCCTAAGACGCGCCCTCATTACCCGAAATGTGGTTTGGAACCGGACGGACTCCCAATCGCGGAGCGCACCTGTTCGACAAGGCCATGACTGACCATCTCATGCGCCGCACTGATCGCATTCTTGATCGCTCTAGACGATGAGCTGCCGTGGCTGATGATGCACACCCCTTCGACCCCAAGCAGCATCGCTCCGCCGGTGTTCTCGGGGTCGACAGATTTCACATAGGGGGCAAGCGCGGGCTTGAGCATCAGGCCGGCAATGCGCGATGACAGCGAGGAGTTCACCGCAGAACGGAGCATCGAATTGAACGTCGCCACCGCACCCTCGAGTGACTTGAGCGCGACGTTGCCGGTAAAACCATCGGTGACGATGATGTCTGCCTTGCCGAGTAAAAGATCGCGCCCCTCGACGTTGCCGATGAAGTTCACACCCTCTGTACGGGCAAACAGCTCGTGGCTCTCCTTGACTAACGTATTGCCCTTTGTTGGCTCCTCACCGATCGAGAGCAGCGCCACCGACGGGTTTGCAATCGCATAGCGGGCACGCACGTAGGCCGTTGCCATCTGCGCGAACTGCAACAGCCAGTCCGCCGTGCACTCGGCATTCGCACCGGCGTCGATCAAGATCGAGGGATGCGCGCCATAGACCGGCAGCGGCGTGGCGATT
>DATKRV010000017.1:0-13639 GCA_035532075.1 Acidimicrobiales bacterium
AGTTGTGGCAAATGACCTTGCCAAGGTGAGGGTCGCGGGTTCGAATCCCGTCGTCCGCACCGTCGTCCGCTCCAATGTGGTGAAATCAGGCACCGTGGTCCGCTCACCGTCGCCCGCTCAAATTGCGCTTGACGTTGTGGAGACACGAGCCTCTTTCAGTTGGCGGTGGCCAAGGGTTCGATCTCATCCAACGTTTCCACGAGCCGATCCTTCTCTATCTCCAAGTCATAGTGACCCTGAAGATTCATCCAGAAACCATCGCTCATTCCGAAGTAGCGAGAAAGACGTAGTGCCGTGTCGGCGCTAATACGCCGGGTCCCATGAACGATCTCATTAATCCTTCGCGCTGGAACGCCGATTGCCTGGGCGAGCCGGTACTGGGTTACCCCCAAGGGCTCAAGAAAATCCTCCAAGAGCATCTCGCCAGGATGAATAGGCGCCATAGCTAATTTATTTTTGCTGACCATCATTCCTCCCTAGTGGTCATCGACCAACTCGACTTCTTGTGGGCCCATGGCACTCCATCGAAAGCAGATTCTGTATTGGTCGTTAACTCGAATGCTGTAATACCCAGCCCGGTTGCCTTTCAGCTTCTCATGCTGGTTTCCGGGCGGAACTGCAAGATCCCCAATCATTTCGGCAGCGTTGATATAGGCCAATCTCCGCCAAGCCATTCGTTGTACCTTCAGACTAAATTTTCCAACTCGTTTTCGCTGCCAGATTCGTAAAGTTTCTGTGTCTCGAAATGACTTCTCAGTCAGCACCCAATAATAATAACGCATCACGATATTACTGTCAAACGTTATTAAACAAATTTGCGCGACTTCACACACTCAGTATTTCCACTGTTTGTATCGATCTCAGTGATTGCAGTCGTATGACTTGAACACGCATTGAAAAGATTCACTAATGCAAGGCTGCGGTGTTTTCTAATAGTGCTTGGGAATGGTCACCCGCGTGGTAGAGCGCCCTATGGCAGGCGGTATTTGGCTGGACCTAGTGGAATCATGAGATGGTGTCTCGGACACAAGACCACGCCAACGGCCCAGAACGAATGAATTGGAAGTACTCCGTCACCTTGCCAAGGTAGTGGAGGCGGGTTCGAATCCCTCGTCCGCTCCAACGTCGCCCGTTCCAATACTGGAGCGCGCGACGAGCGCGCGTCTTCAGCTCTCTGCCTGCTCTCCGGAGAACGAACCTGAGGACTTCTGCAGCGATCGCATCGCCGCCAGGAACCGCGTTGGCAAAGAGGCTCTTCGGATTCTGAAGGGGAGTGACACCCTCATTGGACCACGATTGAACTCAATATGCGCCAGTTCGACTTGCTTTCGTAGAACTTCAGTAGTTAGAGCGATGCGTCTTTGACGCGATGGAGATGCTGCTGAGTGCGTTACGCTTCGCACAAAAATGACGAATACTTGGGGTATCTTGCTACAGCGCGATACCGTTGCTCATTGCTTCTCGAGAGTCAGCGAATATCTCAGCAATGTTAGGTGGCCGTTATAGTGACGGGAACTCGATTGATGAACCACTTGACCCTGACCCGTCTGAAGGATCACGTGCTACGAGCACGTGATCAGGGATTGGGCCAAGATTGGATCGGCGCGTGCGAGCAGACAAGTCCCGTTCAGTTCACAAGCGTTGCAAGGTCGACGGCAGGGTCCGCAAGCGCAACACGGTCCACAGGTGCTCTAGAGGCGACGATGTTCGCGATCGTCTCTGAGACCTCCCAGATGTTGACGTTCATTCCCGCGACGAGTCGTCCATCTTTTAACCAGAAGGCGATGAACTTTCGACTGGCAGGATCTCCGCGAAAGACAATTTCGTCCCAGTCCGGGGCAAAGCCTGCATATTCCATACCGATGTCGTATTGATCGGAGAAGAAATACGGTACCCGGTCGTACGGAGTCGGCATTCCCAGCATGTTCCTTGCCGCGACTGGGCCTTGGTTGAGCGCGGCGGACCAGTGTTCAAGACGGATATGGCGGTCGAACAGAGGATGCCAGGCGTTCGCAACGTCTCCAGCCGCGTAGATGTCCGGTGAGCTTGTCGCCAGATACTGATCCGTAACGATACCGTTGTCGAGCGCGAGACCAGAGGCCTCAGCGAGTTCAACGCACGGCATGACGCCAACACCGACGACGATGACATCGCCTTCGACCAAGGTGCCGTCTACGAGGCGGACCGCTTCGGCGGAGTCGCTGCCTCGGATGGACTCGACGCCGATTCCAAAATGCAGATCGACGCCATGTTCAGCGTGGATATCTCGATAAAACCGACCGAGCTCTGGGCCGAGGACGTGTTCGAGGGGCAGACCGCCGACTTCGACCATCGCAACCTCGATGCCAAGTTCGCGTGCGGACGCGGCGACTTCGCAGCCGATCCAACCTGCCCCAATCACCACGACGCGTTTTGCCCCGTTGATGGCGGTGCGCAGCTGGTCGGAGTCTGCCAGTGTTCTGAGGTAGTGCACCCCGTTCAGGTGCGCTCCGGGCACGGAGATGCGCCGCGGTTGCGATCCGGTGGCGATGAGCAGGCTGTCGTAATGGAGACGTTCACCTGAGCCGAGAACGACCTCCCGACCAGCTACGTCAATTTTCTTTGCAGAACTTGATAGCCGCAAGTCGATGTCGTGATCGACATAGAAGCGCTCTTCGTGTACGAAAATCTTGCCCACCTCGGTCTTGCCCTGCAGGTAGTCCTTTGACAGAGGTGGACGTTCATAGGGACGTACGGGCTCTTCTCCAACGAGGACGATCGCGCCCTCGAATCCCTCGTCTCGTAGGGCTTCCGCAGCCTTTGCTCCGGCGAGACTCGCTCCCACAATGATGAATCTTTCGCCTGCGGTCATGGCCAATGCTCCTCAATTGATTTGGGAGACAAGGTTGTCATCGGCCTCAATACATCGTGACCGGTACGTACTCATCCACTCTTGTTGGTCTGATGTGTCGTTCTAGAAACTACCTCCAGATCAATTATGTCACGCGAGGCTGCATCACGGCGTAGGCCAGGTATTGCTGTGGATCCGCGCTCATGAAGCGATCGGTCGCTGCTCGCAACATTGCGCCAGACGATGGACCAGATTCACGCGGAGGCCCGGTGCACGCTCGTCGGTAGGCTGGCTTGGGAGTGATGCCAGATGCGCAAGTTCAAGATGACGTCTGTTGCAAAGATTGCCGGAGCGGCTACGATCGTTCTCGCTGCGATTGCCACCTCGTTGGCGTTGCTGATTCCGTCGAACAGCGCTTCGGCCCGTTCTCGGCGCGTTTCCTCCTGTGTCGTGCCAAGAGGATCTGGACCGGGGTATGACGCTTCAATCAGCAACCAACAGATCGATAGATCGTATTGCATCGTCGTCGGCGAGCGACTCCTCGTCATATTGAGCACCAGTAGTCCTGGCGCTTCGATGTGGCGAGATATCAAGGTTTCTGAGCCCGGTATCTTGCAGGTTGCGCCCCTTACGCTGATGTTCTCGCGCGGTGTCACCGGGATGAACTTTCGAGCGGTGCGCCCTGGAACTGTTGTGCTCAGCGCGCAGAGGCCGGCGTGTTCTCCAGTGGCACCCGGTGAGCCAACCTGTGATGCAATCGATCTCTGGCGAGCCACCATCACCGTTCGACCAGCCCCTGGTTCGCACCCACGATCATTCAGAAGCGGCCTCTTCGGTGTCGTCATGGCGGGGCCAACCTGTCCGGTTGAGAGAATCGGCCACCCGTGCCCGCCGCGTCCTGTTGTTGGTGCGGTCGATGTTCGCAACATTGCCGGGGGTACTGTTGCCACGACTCACACCGACGGCGCAGGTCGTTACTTCGTGTCGGTGAGCCCCGGGAGCTACTCGCTCGTCGTAGTCACCGGATCGGCATTTCCCCGTTGTCCAAGTGAGGGGGTTACCGTTACATCTGGGTCGCCCCAACGAATCGACGTCACCTGCGATACGGGCATCCGCTGACCCTGTTGACGCTCGACAACAAAAGATAGGCCCTCGTCTGTTCCTTTTGCATGTAACTCAAACTGCCCGTCGAACTGACGTCGATACGACGTCAGTTCGACGGCAAGGGGAACTCTCCGTTGGGGCCTATCCCTCCTTGGCAACCATCAGGGCAAGGCTTGCCGAGAGCTAGATGGCATTGGCAACATGAATCGTTGTGCTGATACGAACGGGTATCGGTGACTAATAGATCAGCACTACAGCGAGTTGGCATCGTGACGGCCCTCGCGTTTGGTAAAGGTCAGTGCGACAAGGCACTGTGAATTCTTTCGCAGGTGGGGATATTGACCCCGGCCGATCGGCGCGATGAACCGAATCAAGGTCAGTTAGACGCTCGTTGCGCGCTTGATCTAAAGATCTCCGACGATCTTGCGTGACTGAGTATCGGGACGCAGTTCGTCTTTGTGGAGCACATCCCGTTCAAGTGCGAGCCGGAATTGAAGATCGCACGAGTCAGCAAAACGAGGGTGCATGGTGATCGCGCCGGAGACCGCGAGGGCTACTCTGAGTCGCGCTGTTTCGCTTATTATGGAGCGAGGTCGACACCACCAAGGACACCTCTGGCGCCATGGCGCGGTGCGCGAGAGCGATGCCGATGTTGGCGCTGGCGATCACTGATTTGGCGTGCAGAAGTTCTATTGATTTCCTGACAGGTTCGCGCACCTCGTGACCTACCTCCGTTTCATGGTCAGTGGATCCAATGTATTTGAGAAAACATGAATTCATCGTCGCCACAACGAGCAAGCGTGTTTCGCGCGCAAATACCTTTCCATAGGTCATCCGCAAGCGAAATGAGTAGCTGGTCACCCACCTGATGGGCAAGGTTCTCATTTGCAAACGTAAACGGTCAATGTCGACGAACAAGACCGAATCTATCTTGCCCTCTCGAGCGTGTCTGTCTAGTGCGTGCTGGAGGAGGTCGAGCAACGGGCGACGCGTTGGCAGCTCGATGTGAGTTATGGAGGGCCAGAGATGCGAGTTGACATTTTAACGCAATGTGTTCGCAGGTGTCGCGAAAGGCAATCGCAACTTCCCCTTTTCTCCACTGGAATGAAACGGCGAGCGGTCGAAATCGACATGAAAGACAACTCTGTCGTCGCGTTTGAATGACGTACCACGCACAGCCTCTTATCGTTGCTCGTATTCGTATCATCTCGCTGGCAAAGATCCACACGAGTCGGAGCTGTTCAGCGATCGTGTCGTTACTGTCGAACAGCGCGATTATCGACCACCGCGTTGGTGATGCAACCAGGAAGCTCTGCCGATTCGGGGTTGAAAGGCGTCAATTGAACCATGCTGTCAAACGCGCCGCCACTCTCGTCAGGCGGGGCGGTTAGAGTTGCCAGACTTTCCTGGTGATGCTGGTGGCCAGAAGATGACGCGTTCTCAAGTGCCGTGGAACCGACGGCTGCTCGCGTCACCACTCAAGCGTGATCTGGTCCACCAAACGGCTCCGCGTGACTGGGGTCATTGACGACGGTCCAGCGCTCTCTTTTTACCATCAGCCGAGCTGACGTTTTGTCATCACGACCCAGCGCCAGGGTGGGCAGGGCCCCGCACCGGGGGTGGATTCGCGCGAGGCGTGTGACAGCCTCTGACCTGCTCGTTTGTCTCGGGGTCGAAATAGTTTGCGCTGGTCGGAAATATCTCTCAAGTCAGGCGTGTGAGGCGCCGTTAGCAACTCTGATGACTACAAGGCTGCTAAATACGCGGTTTGGCATGGAACGCGTTCCATATGACGACGACAGTGCGGCCGTGTCACAGGCGAAGCGTCGCCGTATCACGATATTTTCCATAATGGTAGTAGCCGTAATTTTCGGACTTTTTCAGATAACGGACCAATGGGTTTTGGGTCTTGCGGGTGTTGCTGCTCCGATAGCGACGATCGTCGGCGTGACACGATACCGGCCGAAGCCGCTCTGGCCATGGATGATGATCCTCGGTGCATTTGTACTCTTCATCGCCGATGGAATCATGCGGGCGAAGCTCAATACGCTTGGAAATCTGACGATTCATCGAAGTATTGTCCCGGATCTTTTGGCGTTGCCCGGTTACGCGTCCCTCATGGCGGGCCTCTATGGATTCTTGATCTCTCGTTCACACGCCGCGAAACGCCGCTTCGGCGTTGCCTACGATGGCCTTATCGCCGCTCTCGCGCTTCTCGCGGTCTCTTGGGTGTACCTCATTGAACCGATATTGAGTCGAAAGGGTACCCCGAACTCCGTACGGATCATCCTTGTGACGTATCCCGCGATCTCGATCTTCATGTTGATCGTTACCTTTCAGATTGCCTTCGCCTCGGGCCACCGTCGCACGGAGTGTGAACGCTTTATCTTCATCTCAATCGCAGGTCTGAGTGTCGGTGACATGTTGTACATGTTTGCGGAGCTGCATCTGCTTGCGCCAACGAATGTTTTCATAAACATTCCTTATATTGTCTCGTACGTCGGCGCGGCGGCGGCGATGCTCGACCCTTCGATGAAGTCGCTCTCGTCTCCCGAACTTGAAGCGCGCGCGCACTGGACTCCGTTGCGTGTAGTACTCGTCGCTATTGGTCTGAGCACGCCGTCGTTGCTGCTTCTCCGCGTGGAGCAAGAGAATTTCAGGATGCGGGTGGGGCTGTTTGTCACCGTCATCTTGCTGAGTGGTATTGCAATTTTACAGATTGTCCGCGCGCTCCAAGACGTGGAGCGATCAGAATCGAAGTTGATGTACCAAGCGACGCACGACGCCTTGACGGGGCTCCCGAACCGCCGGTTCCTCGAGCGTTATCTCGAGAAGTCTCTCGTCGGCCTGTCGATCAGCGGGGAGAAGAAGATCGGTGCTCTTTTCTTGGATCTCGATCGTTTCAAGCTCATCAACGACACCCTTGGCCATGCCCACGGCGACGCGTTGCTCATTCAGGTGGCGCGTCGCCTCCAGGCGAGTGTTCGATCCAGCGATCTCGTCACTCGGATCGGTGGCGATGAATTTGTGATCGTTCTCGGTGAGGCGGTCTCGGTGGAAAAGGCGACTGAATTCGCAAACAGTCTGCGCCGTAGCTTTAGCGCTCCGTTTTGTGTCGCAGAGGTGGAATTTGTCGTCTCCGCGAGCATCGGACTTGCGTTTGCCCAGCCAAGCGACCTCGCTCGCTTTGGACTGAACTTCGGTGAAGTTGAAGATCTTCTCCGCGATGCGGATACTGCGATGTACCAGGCGAAGGAGGGGGGCCGCGACTCGGTCGCCGTCTATGAAGAGTCGATGCGTTCCAGTGTCATCGAGCGTGTCGAGCTTGAACGCGATCTTCGCCAGGCAGCACTTCGCGGTGAACTCCAGCTTGTCTATCAGCCGATAGTTGCAATGAATGACCATCAGGTACTCGGCATGGAGGCGCTGGTGCGCTGGGCCCATCCCATCTATGGAGTCTTGTTGCCGGATCGATTCATCCATCTCGCGGAAGAGACCGAACTCATCAATGAGATTGGTACCTGGGTGCTCGACGAGGCACTTCGCGAACTCGCGATCTGTCGAAAAATGCCCGGCATGGCACACCTGACTATCTCGGTGAACCTTTCGGTCAATCAATTGCGCGATGGACTTTTGATCCCTCGTGTCGTGCTCTTGCTGGCCAATCACGGTCTCGACGCGTCGGCTCTCTGTCTTGAGCTCACGGAATCAGAGATCATCCGGGATCCTGAGTCTGCGATTCAATCGCTAAAAGAGCTTCGTGAACTTGGTATCACACTTGCGATCGACGATTTTGGCACGCAGTACTCATCACTCTCGTACCTCCAGCGACTCCCTATCGATGTGTTGAAGATTGACCGCAGCTTTGTCGAGCCACTGCGCGAGGAAAATACCGCTTCGGAATCTCTTGTCGCGGCAATTGTCGCCATGTCGAATGCGCTCGGTATTCGTACGGTAGTTGAAGGTGTCGAAACCATCGAGCAGGCGAGGCGCCTACGGGCAGTTGGCTGTTCGGTTGCCCAGGGATATTTCTACGCGCGCCCCGCTCGCAGTGATCAACTCGTCGACGTACTGTCCTTTTTATCAACGCGTGACCGTCAAGCCACAATTGGAGCGCCGCATCGTGACGAACTGATCGACGACGAAGAGATGATTACCCTCGGCCACGGCGCCTAGTTCGGCGCGGTTCTCTTGGGATCCCGGTTGGCCAAGCAGGATCGGCTGCGACCTCGCGGTAGCGTCATTGCACTGATTGTGGCCGATACGTTCTTTGCGCACTCCAAGACAGGAGATCATCGGAGAGAGTCCGCCTAAGCGCCAAATTGTACGAGCTGGCGGGGCGGATCTCGCGTGCAGGTGAAAGCGTTGCAATGCGCGAATGACCGGTCCCAATCACGACGAGCTCCCGATCCCTGGGCAGATTCTTGGCCAATTGTCCCCAGATTGGCCCAATTCCAGAGAGTTCTCGGTTCCCGGACTGGATCGGCCCGGGAGTAACTGCCCGGTCATGTCCAGACATCTTCTTCGACGAAGGTCGATGTCATCAAGGGCGCCGGGCGTGTATCTCTCGCGCTGGAAGTTGCTCAGCTCAGGTGCCGAATTGTTGGCAATGGCGCATGAGGGGCGACACGACTGAGGTCGCGGGAGACCTGCGCCCTGGGACCTCTGTTGACAAAAAATTCGGATGCGCGGAGTTCGGACAGTCTCGATGTGGAGTCTCAATGTGTGGCGTCGATTACCGATCAGACGAGATGGCTGTGCTCGAACAGCGCACCGGCGCATCGAATGAGCGGACTGAATAACCGGACTGATGAGCCGCACTGGATGACCGGACGTATTAAAAGGCCTTCGCGACGACCTCTCCGGCGGCAAAGAAGGCGCTTGTGAACTCGGTAACTTGCACCTTGTCGAACTCGGCGCAGGTGTAGATGTCGACACTGAAGAAGAGTAAAGGCTCGTCCCACGCGTAGAGGTGTGCCCCGGACGCCTCCCAATGCACCCAACCAGCCCAACCGTATTTATCGGAGCTGTGGGTCACCGGTTCGTTGAGTCGTTCCATCCCACAGACCACCGAGAGCGTCCGGAAGTAGCATTTGATCTCCTCTGGCGTAATCGGCTTGGGGCAGTAACCCTCGATGACCAGTCGTTGACGGTAAATCGGAGGGGCGAGGTCGGGAAACTCGTCGTTACCCCCAAAGATCCGAATAACGCCCATGTAATTAGCGTAGCAGTACCCGGGATTCACCTGAGGGTAGGCATTGGGGGATAGGTCCGCTTCGCAATTTCCGCCAGTGATTCTCACTGGTTTGTGCTGTGTAACGACCGGCCAACCCATCCGCGTGACCGGCGTCGAGGCGTACGGACGCGGTGTCGGTGCCAAGGATTGATTGTTCCTTTTCGGTTGCGGGCGACCACCCAGCTGTGACGATAACCACTCAGCTGTGGCGCTCGTGGTGAGAGAATAAGTGAACCGGGCGTGCAACAACGCGACCATGCACCTCTCGCGTGTCGTACTTGGGAGTTGCCGGGACGTTCTTGCATGCCGGAGTCGAGTCAGCGCTATCTCGTCGTGACCCGGTCATGGGTCCATCGAGAATTTAGCCATCTCTATCGACACTCGCCTTCGATCAACCAACTCACGCTTGCCCTCAGAGCCCGATTTTCGTGCGGCATCTGGGTCGAAAGCATGCACGCTGGGTACGCTCTGGCCTATTTCGAAGTGGTCAGGATTTTGCTCAGCGCTTCGGGCAGAGCGTGACCAGGATGAGAGATCTCGCGTCGTACTTGACATCTTTACAGATGCTGTCTGTGCGAGCACGTGGCATCGGCCCCTTTCCACTGCTCTTGTTATAGGTCTTCGAAGAGGCCCGTGTCGCAAGGATCAGGGGCATGGGGCGAGCCCGTTGTCACTAGCGTTGTCCTCGTGAGGTGAGATGCTTTTGAAAGGTTGGACTAGCATGACCGCATGCCAATGGAGTTGCGCAGCGTGGCGATTTTAAATCTTGTGCTCGTCGGTGTTCGATGACCGCAGGTACGCTCGCCTCATCTCCGTCCCGCTTGTTGACCAAGCGGAGCGTCATCGCGATCGGCGAGGCCATGAAACGGTCATTTGCTTCGGCAATCGCGACCGATCTCATCGAAGGTACTTCGAACTCGCAGACGAGTTTCATCCTGGCACTTTTCCAGCGGCGGGCCTATTTCGAGCTCGAGGCTGCCAGATACGCGGCCTTTGCGGCGACCGGCGCAACCGTCGTGGTTGGATTCCCCGATGCCGTCAACGATCTGCCAAAGGGGATTTATGGCATCGACCTGTCAAAACGCGACGAATTGATCGATTCGTGGGTGTTGATCGTGCTGAATGGTTCGCTCTCCGCGGCGATAGTTGCCGTTGACGATCACGGATTGGTCGATGGCGGGGGATCCATCGAGGCCTCGAGATCGTTCGTCGCGCGGTGGACCTTTCGTCGAGAGGACACCGTAGAGGCCTTTCGACAGATCATCCGCCCCCTCTCGTCCCAGCTTCCCGCTCGGGTACTCGCGCAGGCAGAGAGCGCGTTGCGACGAGCAGAGTCAACGCCGATGAGCCCTGGTGAACAGAGCCTTGCGACCGCAGTCGAGGTGCTTGGATCTGCACTTGAGATCGGGAACGCGTCACCGGGGTCGTATGCAACGGATTGGGACCTGCTGACAGACGTCTACAACCGCAGGTTCTTTGATCGCTACGTTCGCTCCCGTGCGGTGGAATCCGCGGCGGTGGTGGTGGCCACGCTGGTTGATGTTGATGACCTGTCAGAATTCAACCGGCAATTCGGAGTTGAAGCGGGCGATCAGGTGTTGATCACCGTCGCAGATATGTTGCGAAAAGAGCGTCGACCGGGAGATCTCGTCATTCGCTATGGTGATGACGAATTTCTCGTGCTCGCCCCGACCGCCGATCGCGAAAGTGCGCTCAGTCGCGCAGAACGCCTTGTGCTTGCGGCCCGAGCACTCAGACTCCCACCACCTTTTGATGATGAGTCGATTTCGATCTCTGCCTCGGTGACCGTTGCGGATCCGACACGAATTCCCTTCGATCGTCTTTTTGACGGCCTCAACCTCTCGAAGATGCTCGGCAAGAACGTCGCTCGGATGGTTGATTAGACCATCAAGCGGTTGGTAGCCCGCGACACTATTTTTTATTTTTGTGTTGCGCTGATTTTGTGCCGTACCGATTTTGTGTTGTACTGAACGCAATTTGTCTGTGGAAGTTTCGCATTTCGCATTCATGGGACAATCTCAGTGTGCTTCGCCACACGTGGTGACTCGCTACGCCAACGAATGTATCGGGGTCTCAGCGGTCAATTCAAGCAACGAGTTCGATTGAAGTTCTACAACCTGGTGGCGCGGACCCACTACCCAATCGAAGCAGAGAGCGAAGCGTCGAACTCGTCACGCAACAGGTGTCGAAGCGTCTTGATCGCCGATGTCTCGATCTGCGAGACGCGGGAATTTCCGACACCCAAGATTGCTCCGATTTGATCTTGCGTGAGTCCGCCGAAGAAATGCAGCGTGACCACGGTGCGTTGGCGCTCGGGAAGTTTCGCGATCGCGGCCCGTAACAGTCCAATGCGCTCCGCTTCGAGCAACTTTGATTCCGGCTGTTCCGCAAAATCCGAAACGAGCTGATCGATCGACCGATAGGCGGCAGACCAATCGTCCTCATCCTTTGGCTTGCGAAAGTGCGTAAGTTGCGCCGACTGAACCTGCTGTACGAGTTCGTTCTCTTCACGCGGATCGATGCCCATGGAGTTCATCACCTCGGCGCGATTTGGCGTCCGTCCAAGTTCGCTTGACAGATCATCGACCGCGACGCGATAGGTAATCACGCGTCGACGGATCGTGCGGGGAAGCCAATCGAGCCTTCGCAGTTCGTCATAGATCGCGCCCCGGATACGTTGTTGTGCGTAGGCGGGAAAGAGGGAGATCTGTGACGTCTCATCGAAACGGCCAATTGCCTCGATGAGGCCAAGAAGACCGGAACTCTCCAGGTCGTCAAGACTCCAGTTCGCGCGGACATTGGCGGGAAGGCGGGTGGCAACCGTGTGCACAATATTTTGATAGACAACGACGAGGGCGTTGCGGTCTTCGCACTCATGACGAGCCCAAAATTTCCGCCAGAGATGTTCGAGCGACGCGAGATCGGTGATCTCTGTCTTGTCACCACTCGCAAGGCTAGCGATCGACTGACGCTCGGCGCGGCTCGCGCGCAGAGAGGATGCTTTGCCATCTGTCGGAGACATAGCACACATCCTATTGCAGGTGGTGGTTCTGTCGCAACAGCGCGACGCCCAGTTCGAAGATGGCTTTGCATGGTCGGATAACCCCGTCCTTGTGGCGGAATTGATCTTTCATACACCTTTAATACATAACGTTGCCAAGGCGTGGTCCGCGGGAGAACGGGAACGAGAACGCTGGAAAAGTCCAGTTCATAGAGCCGTCGCGGCACATTCCACGAATGCCCGACAGGTAGATTGCCTCCGCAATCGATGGGCTTTCAGCCAGTGTCCCTGAGTTCGGCTGGGTTGACAGCTTGATTTGTCATCAAGCGTGTGCAAGTCTGTACCCGAGGGAGGCAGTGATCCCCGGTCTCTAGATGGTCGCTTGGGCCGGGGGGAGCCAGTAGCGAACCCGTCCCGATTGTGAATGGACAATCTAAGCGGGGTGTAGTGAGGATGCGGTCGCTGCTGCATGGTTCGGACTTCCTTCAGAGAACGCAACGGTGGTTACGTGAAGTTGAGCCGCGCCGCACTGTTTCTGGGATCTCCGACTCTCTTGTCCTCAATTCTTTTCTGCGTTTCTCGTCAGCTTTCTCGCCAGTCACTGGGCGCGTCATCGATCGTGTCAGCCGAGCGGTCGTGTCAACAATGTGCTTTGCAGTGTCGCGGGGCGTCGCGCTGTGGCGTTCCAAGACGGTGCTCCTTTCCCGTCAGGGTACGTTCGTCATGTCACGACCCGATTACCGCGCCGGTCGATCTGGCATGCATGGTCCGATCCTCCGTGCTCTGAGTGTTCGTGAATCGACTCGCGGTTTTTTTGAAGCGATTGGTGGATTTCTTACTGGTGTTTCCCGGACGATGGCCGACGCACGTTGTGATGCGGGCGCAGCACGTTCATTGAGCCGGCTTGGTGATCGAGTGATCTTTTCTACTGGTACCGGCAGGGCGCTTTTGTTATTGGATAGATGGATGGTCGTTGCCATTCGCGATCCGTGGCAGCTAGGGAGTTACGAAAGTGCTGACTCGAATTTTAAGAATTTATCAAGGAGACGTCATGCGACACACTTGGATAGCTAAGGCTCTTACTGTATTGACCGTCGTGTCGGGTGCCGGTATGGCGGCGTTCGTCTCATCGGCGGCGGCCTCTAACCCTAACTATGGGATCTCATTTGGAAAGGGCTGCGAGAGCCCGACCTCGATCGGCAGCCCCTACCTTTGCTACTACTCGATCAATAACAATCTCGATCCTGTGGGTGACACCTATACGATCAGCAACCTGAGCGACACGGTCGCGACGGACACCGGTCCTGTGACTTCTCCGTCGAACACTTTTTCTCAGCTGAGTTTCGTGATCGCGACAGGCTCACCGACTTGTACTGGTGGGACGGGCAACGGAACCGCACTTTCGCCCTACACCGGGGAGACCTACTGCACTTTGCCGACCGGCGCG
>DATKRV010000018.1:0-37588 GCA_035532075.1 Acidimicrobiales bacterium
CGTGATAGAGACAGCGGATCCCACCCTCCTCGTTTCGCCCCAGCGCGAGCGAGGCGAGTCGGTGCGGGCAGTGCAGGTCCATGATGCCGACACGTCCCGAGGTGTCGCGGAACGCGACGAGGTCCTCACCGAGCAGTCGGAGCTTTTTCGGTGCTCCATCGGGCTCGGGAAGCTCCTCAGCGAGCATCGCCGGGATCCAGTATCGACGCAGCATCTCGCCCATCGGGGTTCCCGCTCCAACGCGCGTGATCAGTTCAATATCAGATTCGGTCAGGGCCACGGAACCTCCGATGCATTCAAGGAAACTCCCTCCAGATTACTGCGATCGTACGTTTGCCAAGCCCGGCGCCGGGTTCGGTCTCGCGATCGGAGCGAGATGACCCTGGCGGGGCGGTTCGAGCGCCACGTTCAGTGCATGAACGCCCCACCGTCGACGACAATCGTCTGACCGTCGATGAAATCGCTGTCGCGCGAGGCGAGAAATGCGATGATCCCGACCAGATCCCCGGGTGTCTCGACCCTTTGGATCGCGCGCTCCGCGTGGGCGCGCGCCCACATGACGGCGGCACGTTCGGGCGTATTGACGTCGTCGGTCATCGTGAGGCCAGGAGCAACGCAGTTCACCCGGATGCCGTCGGGGCCGACGGCTCGCGCGAGGCTTCGCGTAAATCCCAGCAGGGCAGACTTCGAGGTGACGTATTGCAACATGGTACCCGCCGAGCCCCGGAATACCGTACCCGAGCTGACGTTGATGATCTTTCCGTACGAACGTCTGCGCATGTCCGGAATCACCGCACGCGCGCAGAGCCACGTTCCAAGGACATTGACGCGAAGAACCCTCTCGAAGTGCTCGAATGTCAGGTCCTCGAGGGTCGCCTCCACCACGGGCACCTTGGTGAACATCGCAGCATTTTTGACGAGCACGTCGACTTTGCCAAACGTCTCGATCGTGCCGGCAACCATATCGGTCACCTGTTGTTCGTTCGCAACATCGGTCGCGATCGCGACCGCGGAACGGCCCATGGTACGGATCTCATCGCAAACGCGGTCTCCTGCAGCCGCGTCGAGTTCGGCGATGACCACATCAGCCCCCTCGGCCGCAAGACGATGCGCGTAATCCCGGCCGATCCCATAACCTCCGCCGGTCACGATCGCCACACGGTCCGCAAGTCGTTGCTCGGAAAAGTCCACCGTCATAGCCCGCTCGGGAACGCGACGACGCGCAAGATGGAGCAACGCACCTTTCGACCCTTTCGCCCGATCAAAACAGCCACATCTTCACACCCACGCGTCATGACTGCCGGCCCTGCATCGCGCGCACGAGCGCGACGCGAAGCACCTCTTGACGCCCTCCAAAGCCCTCGGCTCCTCCCGAGCCGACGCCCAGATAGTGCTCGATCACCGATTCGTCGGCGAGCATCTCCTGTCCGCTGCCACTCATCGTGATCGTACCCTTCTCGATCAAATACGCGCGTTTCGCCACGGCGAGCGCCAGGCGTCCGTTCTGCTCGACGAGAAGGACTCCCTTGCCCCTGTCAGCGAGTGAACCGATCACCTCGAATATCCGCTTAGTCACCTGGGGCGCGAGACCGAGCGACGGCTCATCGAGCATGAGATAGAGCGGATCGGACATCAGGCCGCGCCCCATCGCGAGCATCTGCTGCTGGCCACCAGAGAGCGACCCGGCATAGTTGCGAAGCCTCGGCTGCAGCTCCGGAAAGATTTCGAGCACCTCTTCGAGACGTCGGTCAACGTGATGACTTTCGCGCGTCGCATAGGCACCGAGAGCGAGATTGTCCGAAACGGTGAGATTCGTGAACACCTGTCGGCCCTCGGGAACATGTGCTACGCCTGCTCTCACCATCTCGTCGGTTGATGCACGGCTCATCAACTTGCCATCGACACGCACCTCACCCTTTGTTGCTTTCAAGAGTCCTGATATCGCCATCAGCGCGGTGGACTTGCCGGCTCCGTTCGCGCCAACCACCGCAACCACGCTGCCGGGTTCAACTTGGAAGCTCACCCCATGGAGCACCTCACCAGCGTCATAGCCTGCGCAAAGCTTCGAAACCTCAAGCATCAGGCGCTCGCCTCGACCTTCCCAAAATAGGCCTCGATCACAAGCGGATCGTGCTGAACCTGCTCGGGTGACCCAAGTGCGATGACTCGACCGGCGTCCATCACCACGACGCGATCCGCGACGCCCATGACAAGCGACATGTTGTGTTCAACCACCAGCACCGTGTGCCCGGTCGCCCGAATCGCAAGCAGCATCGCACCGAGTTCGGCGGTCTCCGCCTCGTTCATTCCCGCTCCGGGTTCATCGAGCAGAATGAGGCGGGGCTGGGCCATGAGGGCTCGCACGAGTTCAACGGATTTCTGCGCGGCGAGTGGCAGGACATCGGCAAGATCGGAGGCGCGTTCGGCAAGCCCGACAACGTCAAGCATCAACATCGCCTGACGCTCGAGATCGCGCTCCTCGTGCCGGCTGCGACGAAGTCGGAGCGTCTGGTCAAGATAACTGGCTTTGCCCATGCGGTATCCGCCGACGAGCACGTTCTCAAGAACGGTCAACTGCGCAAAGATGCGCGAGGTCTGGAAGGTGCGCAGTAACCCAAGCGAGGTCACCTCGTTCGGCGGAATCCCTGTGATGTTCTCGCCCCACAGCTCCACCTCACCTGCGTCTGGTCGATAGATATTCGTGATCAGGTTGAACGTCGTCGACTTGCCTGCACCGTTGGGTCCGATGAGTGCACAGATCGAACCGGAATCGACCTCGAAGCTGACGTCGTCGACTGCGTTGATACCCCCGAAGGCCTTTGACAGATGACTCACCCGGAGCGCTGGGGTATTCTCGGAATCGGCCGAGCGATTCCCGCCCGGAACACCCGGCGAATGCTCGCCCGCGCCGTTGGAGGGGCCAGCTTCGCTCAGGTGAAGCGTTCCCACCGGTGCAGACTCTCCAGGACGACTGGACGCGCGCATGACGGGAGAGGGCCGAGAGGTCTCCGCGCCGATCGAGAACGCGAGCACCGGCTGGGAGACAGATCCGCCTCTCCCCTCGAATCTTCGAATCCCAGCATGGATCCGGTTCAACAGTCCGACGAGACTGCCGTAGATGCCAGTCGGCAAGTAGCGGAGGAAGCCCACCAAAAGCGCGCCCTCAATGAGTGGCGCGTAGTTCGAAACCGACTGGAAGACAAGTGGGACGTAGGTGATGATGCCGACTCCGATCAATGGACCAACGACGGTTCCGAGTCCGCCGACCACCACCATCGTCATCATGCCAAGCGACTGACCACTGCTCACCATTTCGGGCGACAGGTAACGGAAATAATCCGCGTAGAGGCTGCCTGCGATCGAGGCCATGCTGGCGCTGATCACGAACACCGCGATCTTCGCTCGCGGCGTATTGAGTCCGAGGGATCTAGCGCCGGTCTCATCGCCGTGCATCGCGCGAAAGATCCGTCCCCGGTTGCTCCGCACCAGATTCGCAGTACCGATCAATGCAACGAGCACGATTGACCAGATCAGATAGAAGAACTTCGTGTCATTGTCGAACGCGTACCCAGCAACCGAGAAGACGGGCACACCGGACAGCCCCGATGGTCCGCCGGTGAGCGTGAGGTCTGCCGCGAGCGTCGGTACGAGGATTCCAAAGGCCAGCGTCACGATGGCGAGATAGAGCCCCCGGACCCGGCTGCAGACGAGCGCGAGCACCATCGCGACCACAACCGTCAGCGCGAGGCCGACGGCAAGGCCGGTTATGGGCGGCAGGTTGTACTTGGTCGTGAGGATCGCGGTGGCATACGCGCCAATCCCCATGAAGCCACCCTGTCCAAGGCTGACCTGACCGGCCACACCGGTGAGAAGGTCGAGGCCAATCACGACAAGGGCGAATACACCGGTGATATTGACCGCCCGCATGTCGCCCGCGGGCATGAATTTCGGCATGAGGAACATCACAACCACGACGATCACCGCGACCACGCGCGCATCTGCACGCCTCATCCGCGGGGAGGCGACCACCTTGCCGCGCGCCCGGGTTGCGACATCGGCGCGGTTTCCCCGCTGTCGACTGAGTAGTCCCTGGGGTCTCACGACGATCACGGCGATCATGACGACGAGCGTCAACGCGCTGCCAAGCAGGGACGAGACGTAACCGGTCACGACGGCGCCGAAAATGCCAAGCGCAAGACCACCCGCAACCGACCCGAAGATGGTGCCAAGTCCACCGAGAGTGACGGCGATCAGGCCTGCGTTCGTAAAGGTCGTCATCGAGACAAAGTCGAGCGAGATGAGCGGGGCGACCACCGCACCGGCGATCACGCCGAGCAGCGCCGCGGCGACGAACGAACCCATGATCATGCGATCGGCCTTGATTCCCATCAGCCGGGCAGCGGACATGTTCTCAGCTGTCGCGCGAAGGCCCTTCCCCATCTTGGTGCGCGACAAAACCCAGGAGACCACGCCAACGCATATGACGAGCGCCCCGATAACCCAGAAGTCCTGGGAGACCAGGGTGAGTCCATCGACGTTGAACGGCGTCGTTCCGGAAAAGGGCGCGAGGGAATATGGGTTTGCTCCCCAGATGAGGAAGGCTGCCCCCTGATAGGAGATGAGCAGACCACCCATCAACATCAGCAGGTTCGTGTGGGAGATCTGAGTGACCGCGGGACGGATGATGACCCATTCCACGATCGCGACGAACAGCGCGAGGACGATCAGCGAGGCAAGAAACGCCAACGGCACGCTGAGCCCAGCGGAGTGAATGAAGCTGTACATCACGAGCGCGCCTGCGGTGACAAACGCCCCCTGTGCAAGATTCAAAATACCGCTGACACTGAATACGAGCGAAAACCCGACCGCCAACAGTGCGTAGATCGCGCCGGTGACGAGGCCACCAACAAGGATGTTCCCTGCTTCGGTCATGTCATCTGTAAGCGATCGGGTTCTGTCTCAGTGTCCAGCTTGATTGACAAGACGGACGACAAAATGAACGACCCTTAGATCTTTCGACCCCCGGCACGGAACCCAGGTACGAGGACAAACCTGCTGCCATTCCATTGGGTCATGTAGACGTCATGGGTACCAAGACCGCGGTTCGGGTTGATCGTGGCCGCGCTCGGAGGAGCGGTCAGATGGGCAGGGTTCGTCATGTTGTAGATCCCGTACACATCCGGGTAGTTCTTCAACGAGTTGAGGAAGTGACGGATCTGCGGAGCGGTCGCATTCACACCGAGATGGCGCAGCGCGTCGACAAACATGAGTGCGGGAGCATAGGCAAGACCCCAGGCGTCATCCGCATACCCACCGGCCCCCTTGACCATCTTGTCAAATGCCGTGACGACCTTCTTAAGCGGCGGCGACAGAAGGTTGCTGTTCGGCGGCTGGTAGAAGGCGGCTGTCGGGAAGTAGAGCGTCGTCGGCCGGATCGAATTGAAGCTCTTCATCTCGACGTAGTCGGCGTTTCCGTCGGTCGTGATCGTTGGAATCGAGCTCATGCCGAGCTGTGACTGCGCCTTCAAGACCGTCCCGAAGGGCGTGCCAGTCGTCCACTCGATGATCGCCTGGGGATTCGTCGCCTTGATCGCGGCCATCTGCGTGGTCACATCAACCGCCGTAGGATCAAAGCTCTGGTGAGTCGTGAGCGTGAAGCCCGCGTACGCCGGCGTCGAAAGCGTGGACTGCAACTGCGCCCATCCGTCCGCACCACTTCCATCCGTCGAGGTGATTGCGGCAATCCGCGTCAGGCCCTTTGCCCGGAAAAAGTTGAGATAGGCCTGGGCGTCAAATCGCGTGGATATGCCGGTGGAGAAGACATAACTGTCCGGAACCGGATGGACTCCCGGCGACAGGTCGAACGTGACCGGTCCGTTCGCTCCCGACAGCGCGTCCACCGGCTTGTCATAGGGAACTGCACTGCCATCGAGAATGAACGGGACGCCCGATTGAACCCATGGCGTTGCGATCGAGACCGCGAGCGCGGGATTTGACTGGTTGTCCTGTACATCAACCGTCATCGGGTGGCCCTGGATGCCACCAGTCTTGTTGACGTACCTGGCGAGCATGTAGAGAGAGTTTTTCTCTCCGGCACCGAGGAAGGAGGCGGTGCCGGTGAGTGATAGCACCGCGTGAAAGACATACGGCGACTTGTTCGCCTTGGCTGGATGCGAGGTGCGAGAGGCGCTTGCAATGGGAGCGAATCCCGCTCCCGTCAATGCAAGTGTCCCGGCGGTGAGCATCGCACCGACGGCAAGCCCCCGATGATTTATACGAAAATGCTTGCGCATGACTGTCTCCCCAATGTTCCCCACGAGCTAGGGTTGCGACTGTAGCTTTGTTACATTAGTGTGTCAAGCATTCCCTCGCGGAATTGTTCCTCGCGCGCATGGTCCGTGCAGACGCGGCTTCGAGTTGTCTCATGTAGTGCAGAGCTATCGGCGGATCTCCCCTGCAAACCCGGTCGGGTCATCTTGTGCATTGTCACTTTCACATCGTCAATAGTTCAGTGATCGAAGCGTCTTTTTGTTCCCTCCTTCTTTTTGGTCACGTCTCTTTTTATTCACGTCTTTTCATCTGAAACGCGAAACGGGTCGGCGCGGATGCAACGTGGACACGCCTGCGTGGCGCGAGCCTTGCCCGAAACTCGTCAATGCGCGACCCTGAGATGAAGATCCCCGGACTTAGGAAACGAAGATCCAAGAGCGTTGCCGCACATCTCAATGAATTTTCCTCTCATGGTGACGACGCGAAGGACCTCGAACACCGATAGGAATCAAAATACGGCGGGCTCTGCATCTCCTTTGCAAGCAAACATTCGATATACCGATCATCCGCACAAAGAAGCCCTTGGTCGGACGCAATCACGAAAATACGCGGCTCTGCGGAGTCCGTTCACGAGATGGAACGATTTTTGTCTCGTATTGGTATGCGCGCAACCGCGACGAGCAGCCAGCCAAAGGTGCCGAAGAGAGATTGAACCGAAGCAGCACGCGAAACACCCCGAGCAAAGTACGCGCAGCCAACGAGAGGTCTTTCGAATCATTCACCTTTGCATCTTCTAAAAGACGTTCTCTGCGTGCGAGGACGGCAATCGATAGAGGGTAAAGAACGGAAATACGGCGCTCGAGATCCTTTCGACCTCGAAGCCGGAGTGCTCAAGAACATGACGTAGCCAAGTGACGGTGAAATGACGCCAGTGTCCGATGAATCGATCAAAGGCGGATCGCGGACCAGCGGGAACCGTGAAGATCATCGGACTTCCCGGTGACAACAACATATGGACCTTACGGAGAAAGAACACCGGGTCATCGAGATGCTCGAGCACCCCAGAACAGACACCGTGCGTCGCGAACTGCTCGTACTCAGCCAATCTCTGATCGGGATTCGCAATATCAACACGCGAGAACCTGGCATCGGGCACGAGAGCGCGCGCGGTCGATCTCCTCCTCGGAGACATCAACACCGAGAGATACGGTATCGGGAAAACGCTCACGGAGATCGAAGAGAAGATCACCCTCACCACATCCGATATCGACCAGCCGATCCGATGCTCCGAGCGATCCGAGATCTCTCGCGCTCTGAATACATTTGCCGGGTTTTCCCGAGCTGCATCACCGAAAGTCGTCCAGTGATGCTCCCAGTCGTCCTCGAAGGGCGGATGCAATATCTCCAAGTCGTCGATCTCGCGTATGTCGAGTGGTTCAAAACCGTACTCCGACTACAAGCTACGCGACTGTTCTCTGTCTCTCTCTAGCTCATTGCACGCGCACCACAATATCCCTGAATGATATTTCAAGCTCCTCGTCCATTGATATCTCGCCGTTGTCTTGGAGGCGAGCAACGAGATCGATGTTTGGAGAAAATCGCAAGAGCACATAACGGTTTCCGGAACGGAAATACCGGTCGATCACTTTGGCGCGAAGCGCAGCGTCAACGTCGACCAGCACGCGATCGGGGTGGATCGACCACCACACCTTGGAGCCAACGGCAACATTGGAATCTCCAAAGGTGATCTCCACCTCCCCCGTCACCAATCTTCCCGGTGCGCTCACCTGTCCGAGGAAGACGTTCTCGATTCCAACGAGTCGGGCTACGGTCGCATTCGCGGGCTCTCGATAGATCTCTTCGGCGCTGCCATTTTGGATGAGGTGCCCGTTCTCGATCACCAGTACCTCGTTAGCGAGCAGCGCTGCTTCATCAAAATCATGGGTGACGATGACGCTGGCGAGACCAGTCTCTTGCTGAAGAAGGCGCATCTCGCGTTGCATTTCGCGTCGTACCGCACTGTCAAGAGCGGAAAACGGCTCATCGAGCAACAACAGATGTGGGCCACGACTCAGCGCGCGCGCGAGGGCAACTCTCTGGCGCTGACCACCCGAGAGCTCTTCGACGCGCTGATCGACGATTTCGGCGAGCCCAAGGCGTTCAATCCAGTACTGCGTGGTGCGCGGGTTCGCGCCAACACCAAAACTGATCTGACGGGCCACCTGGAGGTGCGGGAGCAGCGCACTGTGCTGGGGAAGGTAGCCGGTGTGGCGCTCTCCGACCGAGTCGGCACTGATCAACTCATCGCCGAGCCTTACCTCGCCGGTCGAGTGTCCGAACAATCCGGCAAGCGCACGCAGCGTCATCGACTTCCCGGATCCCGAGGGCCCAAGGATGGCGAGCCTGCGTCCACTCCCGGCATAAGCGAGATCGAGCACGAAGTCACCCGCGCGATGTTGTACCGAGAACTGCAACGGGCGGTCATCGAAGGTTCTCGCGACACGAATGCCATCGACCGGCTCGTAACGATGCGTTCTCGAGTGAAGGGGAATGCGCGAGGCGATCACAACGACCACCGCGACCAACAGCGCGAGTGCGGTCGGCGCAACCGTCACCGCAAGGCCGGTTCCCGAGAACTGCAGATAGGTGAATATCGGCAGAGAGTAAGGGTGATAGGCGAGGATTACCGTGGCGCCGTACTCGCCAAATGCGCGCAGCCAGGCGAGCAGGAGACCGGCATAGATTCCGTCTCTTGCAACCGGGAGCGCAACGCGAAAGAACAGCCCGAACTCTCGGTGACCGAGCGTCGCGGCCGCATCGAACAGATCGTCCGAGATGGTTGAGAACGTGGTACGTACGACCACAATGAGAAACGGGGCGGCGACAAATGTCTGAGCGAGGACAACTCCGATCAGGGTCTCGGTCAGAGCCCCGTGAAAGAACCTCCCGATCGGGGTATAGGGGCCGACGAGCACAATCAACAACATCCCGCTCATCAGCGGCGGAATCGCCAGCGGGAGCTGAACGAGGAGTCCGATCAGCGTCGCGAACCTTGATTTGAATCGCACCAGACAATAGGCAAGCGGAATACCCAGCAGCGCGATGATTGCGCTAGAGGCGGTCGCGCTGATCGCAGATACGCCAAGCGCACCGAACAGCCCGGGACTTGCAAATCCGGTCTGTCGCTCTCCGAAGATGCGGATCGCGAATGCGCAGATCGGAGCGATGAGATAGACCCCGAGCAGCGCGCCAAGGATGAGGAGTACGGGTCTTTGTCGCGAATCACGGGAGCTCCTCATCGCTCCGGTCTCCCCCGACACGCAAAACAACTTGCGCGAGCGATACTAATCGAGGAGGACAACCAAGACCTCACCACCACTTTCAACTCCTGTTCCATCTTCGAGCCGCGCAAATGCATTCGCTCCCGCGCTGTTTGCAAGTTGATGGGAACCCTGCGCACCGGTGCTCTCGACATGGACGCGTCCATCATCACCGAAGTGCGCGACGACGCGCTGCCAGTTGACCTTGCCATCGCCTGCCCGACGACGCAACGGCGCATCGGCAATGGCATGCACGAGGACACGGTCGAGAACATCATGACCCATCATCTTCAAGATCGCGGGACGCGCGATGAGCTCAAAGCTCACCATCGACGAGACCGGATTCCCGGGAAGTCCGAAAACGGGGACGACGCGTTCTCCATGTTTGAGTCTTCCGAATGCAAAGGGTTTCGCCGGCTGGATCGCGATCTGCATCCACTGCATCTCACCGAGCCGATTCAACGTCGCCTTTACGAGGTCGTAGTCGCCCATCGAAACCCCGCCAGAGGTCACCAATGCATCACAACGCCCGATCGCATCAAGAAATGCGGAGACGAGCTCCTTTTCGTCGTCACGTACGAGACCAAGATCGACGGGGACCGCATTCGCCCTCTCGACCAGCGCCATGAGGAGCTCCTTGTTCGCCTCGCGGATCTGTCCTGGCTTGAGCTCAGATCCGTCTTCGACGAGTTCGTCCCCGCTCGATATCACGCCAACGGTGATACGCGGATACACGCTCACCGAAAGCTCGCCAAGGCTCGCGAGAACACCAAGATGCGCAGGGCGGAGTACCGTTCCGGCCAAGAGCGCGGTATCCCCGATTGCAACATCCTCACCGACACGGCGCACGGACTGCCCAGGAGCTGCGGCCGAGGAGAGGACGACATGATCTCCGTCAATGATGCTCTCTTCGACCATGATGACCGCGTCGGCTCCCTCTGGTATCGGAGCACCGGTCATGATTCGCATCGCCTCGCCGGGTCCAACGGTCAACGTCGGCGCCCCTCCCGCAGCGATCTCACCGATCACACGAAGCCTCGAGGGTGCGACCCTGGTGTCGACCGCCCGTAGTGCATATCCGTCCATCGAGCTGTTCGCGAATGGAGGAATCGCCTCGCGTGCGACGACGTCGTCGACAAGCACGCAGCCGAGCGCCGCGCGAATCGGAAGAACGACCGGCGCCATGACCGAGACTCCGTCGCGTACGGTCTGCTGCGCCCTCTCCAGCGAAATCATGACCTTACGCTAGCGGTTAGAAGTTGTTGCCTCCAAGGAGTCGCGCACCCACTGTCCCGAACGGCCACCGCTCTTTTCCAAGAGTTCAAGATCGTCAATCCACAGTCTCGAAATGCGCGAGGAGAGCCAAGCGACGATCGACAGAGCCGCAACGCCACATGCTCCCAGCGCCTCCATCTCCACCCCAGTCTGGGACTCAGTCTCGACGACAGCGATGATCTCGATCGCGTCTCGCTCGCGCACGAACGCAATCTCGAATCCACTCAGTGGCAGCGGATGACAGAGTGGAATCAGGCTCGATGTCCTTTTCGCGCCAAACATTCCGGCGACGCGCGCCATCGAGACCGCCTCGGCATAGGCCTCCTCACCGAGCACCGCACCCCCAGCATCTACCCCTCGCACCCAGCAGTGCGCCTCGGCACGCCGATGGGTAACCGCCTTGTCGGTCACATCCACCATCACCGCGTGACCCGACTTGTCGAAGTGGGTGAAGGCCTGCGAGGTCTCGCCGCCACTCATCTCTGATGCACGAGGTGACCATGGATCGGGCCATTGCCCTCACTCAGCGGTGCCGGATCATGCCCGGTCTGCCTCGCGATGATCTCGGAGACGATCGCCACCGCGGTCTCCTCTGGGGTTCGTGCGCCAAGATCGAGCCCGATCGGAGAGGAGATCCTCTCGAACGCTCGCTCACCCACGCCCGCGTCAGTCAATCGTTCCCTGCGCTCGCGGTGCGTCCTTCTCGAGCCCATCGCTCCGATGTACCCAACCCTCGTCTTGAGCGCACCGACAATTGCCGGTACGTCGAACTTCGGGTCATGGGTCAGCACGCATATGGCGTCACGCGGGCCGAGTTCAGCCTTGAGCGCCTCGAGATAGCGGTGCGGCCAGTCCACGACGACATGGTCAGCATCGGGAAAACGCGCGGTCGTCGCGAAAGGTGCTCGCGCATCGCACACGGTGACCTCGTAGCCAAGAACCTTGGCCACCTTGACGAGGGCCGCTGTGAAATCGACGGCACCGAAGATCACCATCTTCGGGGGCGGGGTGAATGACTCAAAAAAGACCGATATCTCAGTGCCAAGCGCGGCGCCCCTCTTTCCATAGTGACGGATCACCGAATGACCCGAGGCAACAACGCCATCACCATCTCTTGCGACGAATTCATCAAGCTCTTCGTCGCCGAGCGTGCCGGTAAGCCGACCATCCGCTCCGATCAGCACCGTCGCACCGAGTCGAGTCATCTCGTGGATCTCCCGGTTCCCGATGATGCACGGGTTCGCGCCCTGGCGACCCTCAAGCGCGCGCGTCACCTCGGTCTCGTCAATCGCGATCACCGTTGCGAGTGCACAGGGCTCGCGCGCCGAGAGTGCGGAGCGCAACGCATCAAAAGTCGGCGGAACACCAGGTGAGCAAAAGATCGTGATGATGCCGCCACAGGTGAGTCCAACCGCGAAGGCATCGTCGTCGGAATAGCCAAAACGAACGAGTCGAGACCCTCCGTCCGCGATGCTCGCGAGTGCCTCCTCGACGACAGCGCCTTCGACACAGCCTCCTGACACCGATCCGACAACTCGCGCGTCCTCGCTGACGACCATTGTCGCGCCAGGGTCTCTCGGCCCCGATCCCTCGACCTGGATGACGCGCGCGACGCAGATCTTCGTTCCTTCGGCCGAAAAACGTGCGATGTCTTCAAGAACCTCGCGCACGAAACCCTCCTCCGGTCATATCGTGTTCCCCTCCCTGCACTTTAGGGTGATGCGCAGCCAAAGCCCACACCGAGGCTCCATTAGGCTCACTGCATGGCCCATCAGGCGAAAGTTCTCACCGTCTCCGATTCGGTCGCGCATGGCCACACGGAAGACCGTGGGGGAATCGTCGTCGCCGAGCTGCTCAAAGAACACGGCTTTATCGTGGTTGAACGTTGTGTGAGCGAGGACGGCGTCGACGCGGTGGCCAATGCCTTGGCGCGTCTTGCGGGTGGATTTGTCGGCCTCGTGGTGACGACCGGGGGTACCGGGTTTGGTCCACGCGATCTCACCCCCGAGGGCACGCGCGCGGTGATCGACCGCGAGGCGCCGGGCATCTCCGAGGCGATGCGACTCATCAACCCGCTTGGACGACTGTCACGTTCGGTTGCCGGAACCATCGGCCAAACGCTCGTGCTCAATACGCCGGGATCTCCAAAGGGCGCCATCGAGTGTCTCGGTGCGGTGCTCGACATCATTCCCCACGCGCTCGACCTGCTCGGCGGCGAGAACCCTCACCCCCATGGGCGCGCGGCCAAGGAGACGGCCCGCGAGTAGTTGAACTACCCGCCAGAGACCGGAGGCAAGATGGCGACCTCATCGCCCGGTCCCAGTCTGCGCGTCCCCTCGCTCGGCTCACCGTTCACCCAGACGCGAGAACGCGTCATGATCTTTGCAACGTCCTCTCCAAACAGGTTCACCACCGTCGCGATCGCATCGTCAACGTGCTGCGCCTCGATTTCGAGATGCGAGGTCCTGGTCAGTTCGCGCAACGGGCCGAAAAACCTCAGCAGCGCCATCTCATCCACCGATCATCGACATCGAACGCTGAGGCCGCAAGAAGTCTGGATCGTTGATCCCGTGTCCGGGAAACTTTCCCCACACCGCGCGACGCAATTCCATCTCGATGAGCCCATCCGATGCACCCGCACGCAAAAGGTCGCGAATCGAACGCTCGTCGTTGCTGAACAGACAGTTGCGGATCGCCCCGTCGGCTGTGAGTCGAAGTCGGTTACACGTTCCACAGAAAGGCTCGGTGACGCTCGAAATAAGTCCGATCTCTCCATTCCCATCGAGGTAACGAAAGCGCTGTGCAGGAGCAGGGTCGAGCGCCGCGCTGACAACGGGTTCGAGCGGATAGCGCGCATGGATCTCCTGAAATACCCGCGCACCGGGAACGACCTCGCTGCGCTGCCAGTGACCAGGCGCGTCGAGCGGCATGAATTCGATGAAGCGCACGATGCGACCCGTCGCTCGGCCGAACGCGGCGAAATCGAGAATCTCGTCATCGTTCACGCCGGCGACCAGCACGACGTTCACCTTGATCGGGCCAAGCCCAGCCCTCTCGGCACCATCCATTGCGACAAGCACGTCGTCGAGTTCGCCGCGTCTGCGTATTGTGCGAAAGCGCCCAGCGCTCAGTGAGTCGCAGCTGATATTGACTCGACGCAGTCCGCCCGATCTGAGTGCCTTCGCATGCTCAGCGAGCTTTGTGCCATTCGTTGTCATCGCGATGTCGTCAAAACCAAGCGCACCGAGTCGCGCGATGAAACCGACCACGCCCCGTCTCACGAGAGGTTCACCACCGGTGAGGCGGATCGAGTTCACTCCGAGTCCCTTTGCAATACGCGCGACCCGGAAGAGTTCGTCAAAACTCAACAACTCCTCGCGCGCTTGGAAGACCATCCCCTCCTCGGGCATGCAATAGACACAACGGAAGTTGCAACGATCCGTGATCGAGAGACGAAGATCGTCATGCACCCTCCCGTAGGTGTCGATCAGTGGACCCGAAACCGGCATCCGTTCAAGCGCGACCGCGACCGCCTTTGGCTCCGCGCGCCGGCGAAGATCGACGCGCACCGCGCGTTGGCTACCATCGGACAACGTTGCAGCGTTACGAGAGTTACGGTCTTCAACGAGAGGATCGATCACGAGTCTCGATCCGCCGCGATTTGGATGGGCGCCGGTGAATCGAGACTGCGACGGCTGATCTCGTCGACGAGAAGGTCGCGCTCATCTGAAGAGATGCCGAAATGTTCGATCTCGTGATCACACAGGCTCCAGTCGGTTCCCTCAGACCAGGTCTCCTTCTTCCAGATCGGCACACTGAGCTTGATCGCGTCGATGAGGAATTTCGCCGCCTCGAACGCCTCGGGGCGGTGCGGAGCAGAGGCGACGACGACGACCGATTCCTCTCCAAGGACGAGTCGGCCGATGCGGTGCCAAAGCACGAGACGTCCGATCATCGGCCAACGTTCGCGTGCGACAGCTGCGATCGCGCGAAGTCTCGGCTCGACCTGTTCCTGGTAGGCCTCATATTCGAGTACCGAAACACCCTCTCGACCCTCGGAGTGATCGCGCACCGTTCCAGCAAATGTCACCACCGCGCCACACGAGGCCAAGACCGCCCATCGCGCGGCTCTGCCCTGGTCGAGCGGATCCTTGGTGAGCGCGACCCAGTCGTCAGCGGCTATCGGGAACTCCATGCGCGTATCGTACCCGCCAGGACCGTCCGACCCGCCCGCTCCGCGTTACTTGAGCTGGCGGGCGCAGGGAAAATACACTCCCGATCAGGACCCCCGGGACTGCCGGGACCGCTGGCGAAAGATCTTGACGATCGCGAGGACCACGACGCCGATGACCGGGATCGCCTTCAGCATCGAGGGGCCTGCGAGCCTTCCAAGATCGACCGGTGCATTGCGCGTCGGAGCAATCTGTCGGATACCTGAAGTACCCGCCGTCGGCTCCGGGGTTGGGGCGGCTGGTTCTTTTGCGACACTGGTCTCATCCTCCCCGCTGACCGATGGCGCGGCTCCAGCAAACGAGCCAACGACATCGTTCTCGAGGCGCTCCGCGAACTGGCCGAGCAGCTTCGTGCTGATGTCCGCCAGCATGCCGCGACCGAACTGCGCGACCTTGCCCGTGATGTCGAGCTCGGTCACGACGCTGACCCTCGTCTTTTCCCCCTCTTCGCTCAGCTGCGCGGTGACCGTCGCAGTGGCGTTTCCCTGACCTCGCGTGTCACGTCCAGTCGCGCGCAACACCGCTTTGTGACCTGTTTCGTCAAGACTGACAAAGGTCGCGATGCCCTTGTACTGGCTTGTGATCGGCCCGACCTTGACCTTCACGGTGCCCCGGTATTCATCGCCCTCGATCTCATCGAGCTGCGCGCCCGGGAGACAGGGCGCGATGCGCTCGAGGTCGGTGAGAATCGCCCAGGTCGCCGCGATCGGAGCGGTAACGACAAACTCATTGGATAGTTCCATGAAGGGGCCTCCTCGGCTGATTGCCTCTTTAACACCAGGCGCACCGGTGGTTCGGCGCCTGCTGGCGAAAGGGAGCGGATTCGTGTCTTTAGGTTAGCGGCAGGGCTCGGCGGGCGCGACCGGATCAAACTCGTCTCAGGGGAGGTTCGCCGAGATGTTCTCCACCTGAGGATGGGTGGCGATGAAGCGCTTGTACCTGATCATGCGTGCTGGGCTGTTGACACACAGCGCGCCGACCAGCACGCCATCGGACTCATAGCCGACAACAAACTTGTCCGCCTCGAGCGAACCTTCAAGCACCGAATGGAAGGTCCCCGCGGTGCCGACGTACTGGATCTTCAGGTCATACTGATCGGACCAGACGTAGGGAACCGCCACATAAGGCTTCGCCAATTCGGCGCCATGCACAAGGGTGTGCGCGGCAACCGATGCCTGCTCGACGGCATTCGACCAATGTTCGACACGCATCACCCGGCCGAACATGGCATTTGGCCATCTCGCAACGTCCCCGACCGCGACGACGTTGTCCGTGCCGAGAACGCGTAACGTCTCGTCGCACAGCACGCCGTTGTCAAGATCAAAGTCGTTCCCCTCAAGCCATCCGGTCTCCGGCACGACACCGATTGCCAGCACGACGACATCCGCCTCGATGGAACTCCCGTCTTCGAGTTCGACCCGTTCGACCGAGCCCTCGCCGGTAACACCCTTGACGCCCACGCCAAGACGCAGATCAACTCCTCGACTCCGATGCACCTCGGCGGCCCACGCACCCATTACCGGCCCGAGCGTGCGCTCAAGGGGTTGGGGAAAGTACTCGACCACCGTGACCTCGAGCCCATATCCGCGACACGTCGCGGCGACCTCGCAGCCAATCCAGCCCGCACCGATGATCGCGACCTTTGGTGAGTGAGCCAACGCCTCGCGCAACGCGACGGACTCGTCATAGGTTCGAAGCACAAAGACACCGGGCGTCGTCACATCGATCGAGGGAAGCATGCGCGGTGCGGCTCCCGTGGCAATGACAAGTCCGTCAAAGCCGATCCGCGAGCCATCGTCGAGTTCCACCTCGGAGCGCGCGTGATGGAGCCTGACGATGCGCCGGCCAAGCACGAGATCCGCATTGAGGTGCTCGATCACCTTGAGGCGTCCCCGGTCTGCCTCCCACTCACCCTTGAGGATCTCCTTTGAGAGCGGAGGTCGGTCATAGGGCGGAAAGTGCTGCTCCGCGCCGACGACAATCAGGTCTCCGACAAATCCCTCGTGCCGCACCGCCTCCGCGGCGCGAAGTCCTCCGAGCGAGGCGCCGGCGACGACGATGCGATCCATGGACATCTGTTGCTCTCCCGAATGACGATCGCGTCGCCTGAGTTGAAATTAACCCTCGACTGTGATGACGTCGGCCGGGCAGCGACGCGCCGCGTCCTCCACCTTTGCGCGGTACTCCTCGCCCGGATTCTCGATCAGCTGCGCGACAAGACCCTCGTCGTTCACGGTGAAGACCTCGGGCGCAGCGTCTTCGCACTGACCGTGGCCTGCACACAGGTCGAGGTTGAGCGTGATCTTCATTTCTTTGTCCCTTCTCTTTCAAAATCTCGCCGCCAGTTCATGCGGCAATCATTGACAATATTGGTCATAACGTCGGTATTTGTCACAAAAGGCCGGGCCTACCTCAGGCAGTTCCATAGACAGCTCATCGGCACGAGGCTTGCACTGGGTCACTCAACCATAATCGCTCGCCGCCCGGCGCTCCAATCATCAGCCAATCCAAGCATTCCTGCCTTCAACGGCAGGTTGTTAGGGCGCCGCCGCCGAGGGAGCCGTGTTGCACGCATCGAGAAAGGCGCGATGGTTGCGCGTGAACTCAGCCACCGAGTCACCGCCGAACTTTCGCAACGCCTCGTTGGCAAGCACCAGGGCCATCATCGTTTCAGCGACCACACCCATCGCCGGCACGGCAGTGACGTCGGTGCGTTCTTTGAACGAGACGGTATCTTCCTTGGTGACGACGTCGACGGTGTGCAGCGTCGGACGGTTGAGCGTCGCCAGCGGTTTCATCGCGACGTGGGCGATGACGGGACCGCCGGTGGTGATTCCGCCCTCGACGCCACCAGCGCGCGTCGTCTGTCGGATGTAGGAGTTTTCGATCGCATCGTAATAAATCGCATCGTGTGCTTCGGAGCCGGGCTGGCGGGCAACGGTGAAGCCATCGCCGACCTCGACGCCCTTGACTGCCTGGATGCTCATCAGCGCCTGGGCGATCAGGCCATCGATCTTGCGGTCCCAGTGCACGTGAGAGCCGAGACCGACTGGAACGCCGTAGGCGATCACCTCGGCGACGCCACCGAGCGAGTCGCCGACCTTTGCCGCTGCTTTGATCGCGCTGATCATCGCGTCGCTCGCGACAAGATCGAGACAGCGAACCTCGTTCTCGTCGACGGTTGCGAGGTCCTCGGTCAAGGGACGTCGCGTCGAATCCGATATCACAGACCCGATTGCGGTGACGTGGCTCAGAACCGAGAGACCGATCTGCGCGAGCAGAGCCTTCGCGAAACAACCGGCGACAACGCGCGCCGCGGTCTCTCGTGCCGAGGCGCGTTCGAGCACGTCCCTTGCGTCGGCAAAGCCATATTTCTGCATGCCGGCAAGATCCGCGTGGCCTGGCCTTGGCGCGGTAAGGATCTTTGACGGCACGCCCGGATCTGGAGACATCTCATCGACCCACTTTGGCCACTCGGTGTTGGCGATCTCGACCGCGACCGGCGAGCCGAGAGTGCGGCCATGGCGGATGCCGGCAAGCAGCTCGATCTCGTCTTGTTCGAAACGCATCCTCGGACCGCGCCCATAGCCGAGGCGTCGCCGGCCGAGCTCGCCGGTGATCTCGGAACGTTCGATGTGAAGACCTGCAGGAAGTCCCTCGAGAACGACGACGAGTGACTTTCCGTGGGACTCACCAGCGGTGAGGTAACGGAGCATGGCTGTCAATCTAGCCAATATGGAGCGACTGGCTCGGTGTGCATCTGCGCGAGCTC
Source organism: Acidimicrobiales bacterium (assembly GCA_035532075.1). Classification (GTDB taxonomy): domain Bacteria; phylum Actinomycetota; class Acidimicrobiia; order Acidimicrobiales; family Bog-793; genus CAIVND01. Next base: position 18,870 of record DATKRV010000018.1, read on the forward strand.
TCCACCACTCGGGACGGAGCGAGCGCACAGAAGGTGAGCGTCGTCACCGCTACTGGCCTCATCCATCGCGCAGTGGTCGATCTCAATATGACCTGAACCCCTTTTGACCAAGGCCAACTCATCGAACGCGCTCGCCTGCTCGCACGTTGGGAGAGAGGTCTGGACGAGGGCATTTGGTCATCCATCGCGCCGTGGCGAGAGCTGGAAGGCACCGGAATGCCAAAGGTACGAAAAGGTCCGGAGGGCCGGTGTGCCAAAGACACGGGACAGCGTCACTATTTCGGAGGGGGTGTGGCCTTGACAGCCGGCACTCTAAGCCTAAAGATGACTAATTCGATCAGGATTTACCGATCGGTTCATCAAGGAGGCCACATGACCGTTACCGACGGACTATTGAAGAACGCCGAAACCTACGCCAATTCCTTCAGCAAAGGGAGCCTGCCAATGCCTCCGGGCAAGAAGTTGGCCGTGCTCGCCTGCATGGATGCCCGGCTGAACGTCTATGGTCTCCTCGGTCTGTCCGAGGGAGATGCCCACATCATCCGCAATGCCGGAGGAGTCGTGACCGAGGACGCTGTGCGTTCGCTCACCATCTCCCAGCGTCTCCTTGGCACTGAGGAGATCATCTTGATCCACCACTCCGACTGCGGAATGCTCACGTTCAAAGACGATGCGGTCAAAGACCAGATCACCACCGAGACCGGAGTTCGGCCCCCATTTGCCCTCGAGGCGTTCGCCGATCCTGACGACGACGTACGCCAATCGATTGCCCGTATCAAGGCGAGCCCATTTATCCCGAAAAAGGACAAGATCCGCGGTTTCGTGTACGAGGTGGAGAGCGGAAACTTGCGGCCCGTGACTCCCTGACGGCCCCTCGCGAACGAGATCGCGGTCCTGAAGAGGACTTGGCCAGGAGCTCATTTCACGCAGATTGTTCGACGCTATGCCAGCCCGGTGAAACTGGCTCGCGAGAGGCTCATCACGCACCAGCATCGATAGCTTGGATGAAACCGCCTCGGCTGGCTGACCACCTGCGAGCCACGCGTCCCCGTTCGCGTCACACCCGAAAGACTCTTGGCAGGTTTTTACCGAGGTGCACGGACATACGGCCAGAGCGCGTATCGTTAGCGACACGCGCTCTTGCCTCGGGACACGTCGAAACGTTCTCGCCGGTGGATCACGTGAGTCAAGAGCCGATGGGATTCTGGTGGTCGCGCCGATCGAAAGGCTTGGAGAGCCGTGCAGAAGGTGTTGGTGGCAAACCGCGGTGAGATCGCGATTCGGGCGTTTCGAGCTGCGTATGAACTCGGACTGAAATCCGTTGCGGTCTTCGCCTACGAGGACCGCAACTCTTTGCATCGGCAAAAGGCGGACGAGTCTTACGTGATCGGCGAACGGGGACGTCCAGTTACCGCGTACCTCGACATTGACGCGCTGATCGATGTCGCGTTGCGTTCGGGCGCGGACGCGATCTACCCGGGGTATGGATTCCTCTCGGAGAATCCGGCACTCGCAGAGGCATGTCGGGACAACGACGTCACCTTCGTCGGTCCATCCGCCGAAGTACTCCGACTGGCCGGGAACAAGGTGCGCGCGCTTGAAGTCGCCGAGGCCACCGGCCTGCCAGTACTAAGAACGACCTCCGGCACCACCAACGGCTCCGATCTCATCGGCTTGGCGGAGTCGATCGGATTCCCGCTTTTTGTCAAGGCAGCAGCCGGTGGAGGAGGACGGGGACTGCGTCGTGTCGACACACCGAGGCAGCTTGTCAATGCGATCGACGCTGCCAAACGCGAGGCGGCATCAGCCTTTGGCGATGAGACGATCTTCCTCGAACAGGCGGTGATGCGGCCACGGCACATCGAAGTACAGATCCTCGGTGACCTCCACGGCCACGTCGTCCATCTATTCGAGCGCGACTGTTCGGTCCAACGTCGCCACCAAAAGGTGATCGAGGTCGCACCGGCGCAGAATCTCGATCCGCTGGTGAGAGCGAGGCTGTGCGAGGATGCGGTCAGACTTGCGACCGAGATCGGTTATCAGAATGCAGGCACCGTGGAGTTCCTGCTCGACGCGCGCGGCCAACACGTGTTCATCGAGATGAACCCGCGCATCCAGGTCGAGCACACCGTGACCGAGGAGGTCACCGGTGTCGATCTCGTGCGAGCCCAGTTCTCGATCGCCGCGGGGGCAACACTCGATCAGCTCGACCTCGACCAGGAGGCAATCACGATTCAGGGGTGTGCATTGCAGTGTCGCATCACCACCGAAGACCCGAACAACGACTTTCGACCCGACACCGGCCGAATCTCCGCATATCGGAGTGCGGGAGGGGCGGGCATCCGTCTCGACGGGGGCACGTTGCATGCGGGCGCCGAGGTCCTTCCCTATTTCGATTCATTGCTGATCAAGATGACCGCCAGAGGCAGAACGTGGCCGGAGACCGTTGCGCGAGCGCGGCGCGCGGTGACCGAATTTCGTGTCCGCGGAGTCGCGACGAACATCTACTTTCTCCAGGCCGTGCTCGACAACGAGGAGTTCAAGGCAGGACGGGCGACAACCGCGCTGCTCGATGACTATCCCGAACTGCTCCGCGCATGGACGGGTACCGACCGGGGTTCAAAACTTCTCGCATACCTCGCGGAGGTGACGGTAAACCGTCCCCATGGAGAGCTCCCCAGCGCGGTCAACCCGAGCGAGAAACTTCCAAAGATCGATCTCGGACAGGCTCCGCCGCAAGGTTCACGGCAGCGGCTTCTCGACGTCGGCCCGAGTGCGTTTGCGCACGAGATCCGCGGATCAAGTACACCATGGGTAACCGATACGACATTTCGTGACGCCCACCAGTCGCTGCTCGCAACCAGACTGAGAACCGACGACCTTCTCGTCGTCGCACCCTACGTTGCGCGCATGACCCCACAACTGCTCTCACTCGAGGCTTGGGGTGGCGCGACCTACGACGTCGCGCTTCGTTTCTTGCTCGAGGATCCGTGGCGAAGACTCGAACTGTTGCGCCAGGCAGTGCCGAACCTGTGTCTACAGATGCTGTTGCGCGGACGCAATACCGTTGGATACACACCCTATCCCGAGATCGTGACGCGTCACTTTGTCAAAGAGGCAGCCGCGACCGGTATCGACATCTTCCGCATCTTCGATGCACTCAATGACGTCGATCAGATGCGTCCGGCGATCGACGCAGTGCTCGAGACCCACGCGATCGCCGAGGGCGCGCTGTGCTACACGGGTGACCTGTCAAATCCAAACGAGCACACCTACACCCTCGACTACTACCTGAACATCGCGGATGGACTCGTCGACGCCGGGGTTCACATGCTGTGCATCAAGGACATGGCCGGTCTTTTGCGTCCACCGGCCGCGCACCGGCTCGTCCTCGCGCTGCGGGAACGGTTCGATCAGCCAGTGCACCTGCACACCCATGACACCGCCGGCGGACAGCTCGCGACCTACCTCGCGGCGCTCGAGGCGGGCGTCGACGCAATCGATGGCGCGCACGCTCCCATGGCAGGGACAACCAGTCAGCCCTCGCTCTCGGCAGTCGTGGCGTCGACCGACCACTCCGCGTTTGCAACCGGGATCGATCTCGACGCACTCAGCGCGCTCGAGCCCTACTTCGAATCGCTGCGTCGCCTCTATGCCCCGTTCGAGAGCGGCCTTTCCGGACCGACCGGACGCGTCTATCAGCACGAGATTCCCGGAGGGCAGCTCTCGAACCTTCGTCAACAGGCGACAGCCGTCGGACTTGGCGATCGTTTCGAGGACGTCGAACGCCTCTACGCCATTGCAAACAAGATTCTTGGGAACATCGTCAAGGTCACGCCCTCGAGCAAGGTCGTCGGCGACCTCGCGCTCCAGCTTGCAGCCTCTGGAGCGGACCCCGAAGAGTTCGAGCGAGAGCCGGAGCGCTTTGACATTCCCGACAGCGTGCTCGGGTTCCTCGCCGGAGAACTCGGAACTCCGGCAAACGGGTTTCCCGAACCCTTCCGCAGTCGCGCGCTCAAAGGACGCGTGCCCGAACTGAAAGAACCGACCATCTCCGCTGACGACGAGGCTCTACTCGAGGGACCGACAAGGCGGAATACCCTCAGTCGACTCCTCTTCCCGGGACCGACGCGCGAGTTCGAGGATGCAACCAGTGCCTACGGTGACCTCTCGCTGTTGTCATCGCGGGCCTTCTTCTATGGTCTTCGCCATGGCGAGGAGACCGAGGTCGAACTCGAGCCGGGTGTCTCGCTCATCTACGGCCTTGAGGCGATCGGGGATGCCGATGAGCGCGGCATGCGCACCGTGATGTGTACCCTGAACGGGCAGTACCGTCCGCTCTCGGTACGCGACAAAGCGCTCGGCATCGACGCGCCGAGCGCGGAGCGCGCCGATCCGAACGATCCGACCCAGGTCGCGGCCCCGTTCACCGGGGTCGTCACCATCCGGGTCCGCCCCGGCGACGAGGTGGCAGTCGGCACCGTCGTCGCAACGATTGAGGCGATGAAGATGGAGGCCGGCATCACGGCAGCGGTCGCCGGCACCGTGATGGCCCTCACCGTCGAAACGGTGACCTCGGTGCGCGCCGGTGATCTACTGCTGCGCTTATCGCCCGAGGGTGCGTAGGTCTTTCGACGCCTCGGGAGCAAGTGCTTCCAATTCAGACACGACTTCCCCCCAGAATCTCCGGAGCACTCGCTGTCATCGCGGCGAGGGTTTCCTCTGAGATTGCAACGCAAGATCGGCTGGTCCTTACGATCGTGGCGCCATCGACGAAAGTCACCGGACAATCCGGAAAGCCCATGCATCGATCGAAAGAGCTCATGCCAGGCGGACCACCGGTATGATGCTCGGGTTCGGAGAGCCCGGGATCATCCACCATGGAACACGACGTTCTGCCAAGATCTGGCCGAGCTTTTTCGACGGATGCGAACCTGTCTTCAACCAGCGCGAGAGCCACGGCGTCGCGACAGACCTGAAATTGCTTGTGCCAAGCACCTCGGGCGACCGAGTGCCGGGCCGCCAAGATTTTTCGGAGTCGGCGTCTGCGGTTAGTCTGATGCGAGTGTTGTATCCGCCACGCGACTATCGCGTCAATCACAATCCGGAGGATTCAATGTCTCAGGGAACGACTGCGCTGCAAAGCAGGCGTGCGCTCGTGCTCGGCGACCTCTTGCCAGGCCTGCTGACGCGGGACGCGCTGCTGGTCATCGGCAGCGCGGCCTTCGTTGGCATCCTCGCTCAGATCTCGATTCCCCTCTCGTTCACTCCAGTACCGATCACGGGTCAGACGCTCGGGGTCTTGCTCGGTGGCTGCGCGCTTGGCTGGCGACGTGCCGGCCTCGCAATGTCTTTGTATCTCCTCGCCGGACTCGCGGGCCTTCCGTGGTTCATCCACCGCAGCTCGGGATGGCAGGGCGCGTCATCGGGTTATCTATTTGGATTCATTCTCGCCTCGTTGGCCTGTGGCGTGATCGCGGAGCGCAAGGCAGATCGATCGGTGATCACCACCTTGTTGGCGATGTTTGCCGGGGAGTTCCTCATCTACCTCGTCGGGGTGCCCTGGCTGGCGATCGCCATCCACGTCAACCTCGCAAAGGCGATCGCACTCGGTCTCACTCCGTTCCTCGCAGGAGACGCGATCAAGGCGGGGATCGTCTCGCTCGCCTTGCCAGCGACGTGGCGACTCGTCGGACGTCACGACTGAGGTAGAGCCAGACCCGGTCATTTGGCCCGTCCCGGTGAGGTTGTGTTTGGCCCACAACCAGTCTTTGAGGACAAGAAGCGCTCCTTCCACAATGCCCTCCCGGTTACCATGGCAGCATGGCCGTTGCGTCGACCAGAGGCGCGGCACACAGCGAGGTGGGGGGAATGGTGAGCGCACGACGACGTTCGATAGAGATTGCTGGAGCGGAGCACGCGGCGCCGATACCGATGGGTTGTCGGATCGACAACATCATCTACTCATCCGGGATCATGGGAAATGACCCGACAACGGGAGAAACGGCAAAGACCGGTGAGGAACAGGTTCGTTACGCGTTTGCAAATGTTGCGAAGTTCCTCGAAGCGGCTGGAGTAACGCCCGATGACGTCATCCGGATGACCGTATTGCTCGAAGACATGGACCTTCGTGTCCACGTCAACGAGGAGTGGCTGAAGATGTTTCCCAACCCGATGAGTCGCCCGGCGCGCCACGCCCTCAACCAGAAACTCAACGGTTCGATGCTCGTGCAGCTCGAGGTCATCGCCGTCGCGAACGACTGAACCTCAAGACTGCACTTCGACGGTAGGGTGACGAGATCATGGTGATCCTCTCGGTACTCGACCAGTCTCCCGTCCCCTCTGGCTCATCTGCACAAGATGCGATCGCGAACAGCGTGGACCTCGCGCAGCGCTGCGAGGCACTCGGCTACTCGCGCTACTGGCTCGCCGAGCACCACGGTACCTATGGTCTTGCAGGCTCTGCGCCCGAGTTGCTCATCGCGCACATCGCCGCCAAGACCACAACGATCCGTGTCGGATCTGGGGGTGTGATGCTTCCCCATTACAGCGCACTCAAGGTCGCGGAGCTCTTCCGCGTCCTTGCAACCATGCATCCGGATCGAATCGATCTCGGACTCGGCCGCGCTCCAGGTGGCACACCGCTGGCAACCCTCGCACTGCAGCGCAACCGCCAACATCCGGCCGGTGATGATTTCTTGGAACAGCTTGCCGAGCTGCGCGCGTGGCTCGCGGATGATTTTCCCGAAAACCATCCGTTTGCGAAACAACCCGCAACACCAGTTCCCGAAACCTCTCCTGAACTGTGGCTGTTGAGTTCGAGTGGATACTCCGCACAGGCGGCCGCACACTTTGGAACCGGTCTGTGCTTTGCCCATTTCATCAATGCCCATGGTGGTCCCGAGGCGATGGCCTATTACCGTGAGCACTTTGCCCACTATCGCAACGAAGATGTCGCGCGAACTGCGATTGCGGTGCGCGTCATCGTCGCAGATACCAACGAAGAAGCAGAGCATCTTGGCGCAAGTATGGATCTTTGGAGACTTCGACAACGACGCTATGGCGAACACGGCGCGGTACCGACCCCCGAGGAGGCACTCGCCCATTCCTACACCGACGCGGATCTCTCAGTCGTCATCGACTCGCGTTCGCGCGCGATCGCCGGAGATCAAGAGCGCGTGCACGCGACGCTCACTGAGCTTGCCCGCGACTATGGCGTTGACGAGATCGTCGCGGTCACGATTACCCATGACCACCGGGCGCGCGTCAGATCCTACGAACTTCTTGCGCAGGCATTCGGACTCTCGTCAGCCAAAGAGCGCAACGTCGCTCACTCGGGTGTGCAGCTCGTCTGAGGGCGCGTTCGCCTAGCGCGACGAACGGATCCGTTCGTGCCGGAGTTCAACATAACGATGTCGCAACACTGCAAGCGCAGCAATGACGACCGCTGCGAGGATGAGGTATCCGGCAAGCTTGAAATCATGCACGACCTTGGTCCAGGCCGAGCCGACGCCGTATCCGATTCCGCACAGAACGCACGCGTAGACCAGCGTTCCAATGAAGCTAAACGCCAAGAACTTCGCGTAGGTCATCTTGACGATCCCGGCGATCCACGAAACCGGCAGCCTTAGCACAGGAAGCGCGCGACCGATCGCGATGAAGTACTCGCCGCGTCCATCAAGCCAGTGCTCGGCCCGATCCAGGTCTCGAGTTCCGACCAGCACATATTTTCCGTAGCGCTCGACAAGGGGCCGCCCACCCCAGCGAAAGAGAAAATAGGCGCACGATGAGCCGACAACCTCTGCCAATGTACCGAGCACGATCGCGAGAACGATGTTCAGGTGATGTTCATAAGAAAGCACCCCCGCGTAGCCGAAGGTGACCTCAGAGGGGATCGGAATGATGAACGACTGGATGAGCGCGAGGGCGATCAGCGCGAGATAACCGTGGGTGATGAGGAGGTGTTCCATTCCGGAAGTTTTAGTCGAGAATCGGATACAACTGGTGTCACATCCGGCCATTTCATTCGCACCGCGACACCAAGGCTCTAACGTAACCACATGGCCGTCGATATTCCAAGCACACTCAGCCCATCAAAGCTCGGGAAATTCATGAGCTGCCCTCTCGCCTTTCGCTTCTCCTACATCGACCATCTCCCCGAGCCAGCCAACAGAGCCCAGCTGCTCGGCACGCTCGTGCACCGCGCACTGCAGTTGCTCTACGCGCAAGGAGAGGCCGGCGATCGAACTCCCGAACGCGCGATCGAGGTACTGAGATCCGCCCACCTTGAGATGTCTGACACCGAAGAGATGGCCACCCTTCGCTTTGACCAGCAAGAATCAAACGCGTTTTTCGAGGATGCCCGTTCGCTTGTGACGAGCTACTTTGCAATGGAAGATCCCGGGTCCGTGCAACCGATCGGGATCGAACTCGATTTGAGGGTCTCGCTCGACGGGGTGGAGCTTCGGGGGATCATCGATCGACTCGACCTGCTTGAGAGCGGTGACATCGTGGTCACGGACTACAAGACCGGACGCTCGCCGCGCTCTGACCAGTCGCGTTCACGCCTTCTCGGCGTGCAGTTCTACGCGTACCTTTGCGAGGCAACATTCGGTGTCCGCCCGCGCGAGGTCCGGCTTCTCTATCTCAAGGATCAGGTTGTCATCGTCGAATCACCCAACGACCAGACGATGCGCGGACTCAAATCGCGCGCGCTTGCCGTCTGGGCGGCAATTGAACGAGCGTGCGAGACCGAGGACTTCCGGCCCAACCCGACACAGCTGTGCCGGTTCTGTGCCTTTCAGTCACTCTGTCCGGCCTTCCAGGGCCAGAACGGCACTGCCTGAGCCTCCGCCGAGGTGTCCACCGACGACACCATTCATCAGCTCCAAGGTGCTCGACGCGCGGGGCGGTTCGCGCACTGGAGATGACCGTCATGAAATGGTCTTGCGCGTTAGCCTGTTTGCACATGCTAAGGGACCTGATCAAGATCTTTGACGATCGCGTCGATGCCTCCTTTGACGCACTGCGCGGTAACCGCGTCGCGGATCGCACCTTCTATACCGCATCCGAACTCGGTGATTTTGGACTCCTCTGGGTGATCTTCGGTCTCGTGCGCGCGCTGCGCGGAGGAGCACTCAATGAACGCGCCGCGGTACGCGCGATCATCGCCACGGGCGTCGAGTCATTCTTGGTCAACATCATCCTTAAGTCATTCTTCGGACGAGGTCGACCTGTGCGCGAGATTGAACATCCCCTCCCGATCCGCCAGCCGCTCACCTCGAGCTTTCCCTCCGGGCATGCAACCGCCGCATTTTGCGGGGCGGTCCTGCTCAGCGACGAAGACCCGCTCGCGGCTCTCTACTTTGCAAGTGCGATGGTGGTTGCCCTGAGCCGGATCTACGTCAAGATCCACCACGCCTCTGATGTCGTGGCGGGAGTCGCCGTCGGCCTCTCCCTTGGAGTCATTGCGAAGCGCCTCTTCCCCCTCCGACGGGCGCATTGATCCAATTTCACAGAACGCGTCCTTGAGGCAATACGCGAGCGGTACCACGCGACACACATCCACCGCGGTCATGTTGTCGGGCAAGAACTAGCATAGGTAGACCTCGAGAGACTGCTTGTGCCAAGGGAGAACGGAATGAAAGTTGCAATCGTGATGGGGAGCGATTCAGACGAATCGGTCATGCGCCTCGCTTCGGATGCCCTCGACGAGTTCAATGTCGACTGGGAGATGCGCGTGCTCTCTGCCCATCGCACACCAGACGATGCGATCGCCTACGCGCGATCGGCTGCCTCGCGCGACATCGGAGTTATTATCGCCGGTGCCGGGGGCGCTGCGCATCTCCCAGGTGTGCTCGCCGCGGTGACGACGCTTCCCGTGATCGGCGTCCCCGTCGCACTCAAAGCGCTCGATGGTCTCGACTCGTTGCTGTCGATCGTGCAGATGCCGCGGGGCATTCCGGTTGCGACCGTTGCAATCGATAACGCCCGAAACGCGGGACTACTCGCAGTCCGCATGCTCGCAATTTCGGATATCTCGCTTCGCGAGAAAGTGGCCGAATTCCAGAAGAAACTTGCCGACGAGGTGCGCAGACGCGACCAGGCGATGCAAGAGCGACTCCACAAGGGCTGATCAGGGAACCTTTGTGACCCCTTCGCTGCTCGAACGACTCGGATACGATAAGGACCAGACGGCAGTCATTGTCTCGGTTGACGAACTTGGATTCTGTCAGTCGGCAAATTCGGCAACCTATGAGCTGCTTCGTTACAGGCACGCGACCTCGACCTCGCTCATGATTCCCGCCCCATGGGCACGTGCTGCTGCTGCAGATCACCGCGGTGAGGATGTCGGCGTCAACCTGACGATCATCTCCGAACTCGAGCGTTATCGGTGGGGACCGATCACCCATGCCCCCTCTCTTCTTGACGGGGACGGCGCGTTTCCGCGCACAGCAGACGATGTCTGGGAGCATGCAGATCTTGACGAGGTGCGCCGAGAATGGCGCGCGCAGATTGAGCGCGCGGTGCTTTGGGGGTTTGATGTCACCCACCTCGTGACGCACTTCGATGCGGTCGAGCGCAAACCCGAATTCTTCGACGTCTATCTCGACTTAGCCGAAGACTTTTCGCTCCCGGTGCGCCTCAGCGGCGCGGGCCCCGGACGCGAGATTGGATTTCCGATCCGCGAACTGACAGATGCTCGTGGGGTTCTCACGCCCGACAGCACGATCGAAATCCACCACCTCGGTAAAAGCGCCGCGGAGGTTGCTCTAGCGATCTCCGCGCTTGCTCCCGGGGTCCACGAGATTGTTGGTCGCGTCGCGCATGACAGCAACGAGTTGCGCGGGGCCACGCCACATTTTGCCGAGCGCGTCCGAACTTATGAACTCCTGCGGGAAATCGATTGGAACAATATTGCGGTGGAAAGAACTAACTACCGAGCGCTTGCCGACGCAATGCGGGGCATCCGCTGACCAAAATCACCTCGCGTCATTCGCCGATGATCAATAGTATTTCGGGACGTATGCTCCGCGGCCAAGTGCGGCGGACTCAAATTGGTCCATCTCTTCGTCAACGCCACCGACGACCTCGGTGACCCAGTCAAGTCGCTCTTTCAGGATGCGCTCGACACCTCCGGTCAGAGTGACACTCGAGACCGCGCATGACCCACACGCTCCCTGAAGCTGAACTTCGACGATGCCGTTGATGTAGTCAGCCTCGACGAGTTCGAGATCTCCGCCGTCGATCTGTACCGCCGGTCGAAGCATCTCGATGATGTCCAGCAATGCGTGTCGGCGCCCCTCGATGACCTCCTCACTGAGTTCGCTCATGCCATCCACGACTGCACGTTCAACGCACGCGTCGCTCTCAACTTCGGTTGAATCTGTCACAATCACCTCGGTGTCATCGCTGCTCGTCATTTTCTTCCTAACATCTTCCTAACAACATTCAGGCATTTGACTAATGCTTTTTGAGAACCGTACTCGTAGGCTGACAATCATGCAGCTCGTAATCTTGGCCGCCGGTTTCGGACGCCGCTTCGGTGGACTGAAGCAGCTCGCACCCGTCGGCCCAAACGGCCAAGCCATTATGGACTATACGGCATACGCGGCAAAATCATGCGGCTATGAGGGCATCATTGCGATTGTACGCGAGGACATCCGCGACGAGATCGCAGAGCACATCAAGATGAACTGGCCAAAAGACCTCCCGGTCGAACTCGTCATTCAGGGACCCACTCCCGGGACCGCCCAGGCAGTGCTCTCGGCGGCCCCGTTCATTCACGGTCCCTTTGGCGTCGCGAATGCGGACGACATCTACGGAGAGCCAGCACTGCGCGCGCTCGCTGAGCACTTCGAGAGCGGTACGTCGGGATTCTCCTCCCCCGATGAGGTTCGTGGGCAACATCTGTTGGTCGCCTATCACGTCATGCGCACAGTTTTGACTGACGCAACGGTGACGCGTGGCCTGTGCGAGGTCGATGCCGATGACAAACTCCTCTCGATCGAAGAAAACCTAGTTTCATTGCGCGAGGACGGCCGCTTCAATGCCGAGCCCCTTATTTCCTCGGCGGGAAAGACTCCAAGCATCCTCGAGGGAAATGAATGGGTATCAATGAACCTCTGGGGCTTCTACCCGAGCATGCTGACGATTCTCGCCAATGCAGTCGAGAACTTTGATGCAGCCCAGGCGGGGCGACGCGAGCTCCTCCTTCCCGAAGTCGTCGGGCGCGCCGTACATTCGGGGGACATAAATGTTCATGTGCTTGAGACCGACGAGCGATGTATCGGCGTGACCCATGCAGAAGATGTCACAATCGTCCGCGAAGAGCTCATCGTCACTCCAAAGCCACGCGCCATTTGGCCCAATTCCCTCACTCGAGGTCGCACTCGCGAATAGGCGGTAGTTCGGATTTCATTGCCAAGATTTGAACCTTAAATTAGGTCATTTCGACTGGGTCCATTGCATCATTTCCAAAGGAGACTTGGTAAGAATTCACTGTCGCTGTTCAATCTGGTTCGGTCAACGACATCGTGGGATCTGATCCAAATTGGGTTCAAAATCCTCGATCAAGAAAATCAATCGAACTGAATCTTGATACGTTGCCAACGACACGGCAAGAAGGTCCAAACCGAGGTCTCGACATGATCTGAACCAGGTAAATCTGCTCAATGTTCTCGGTAGGGGTAAAGTGAAGAATCCAACACGATAAAAAACTGGACTCGATGTAGGTACGTCGCGATGCTTGCGTCTCTCTCGCTGTCGATCGCGAATAGTGTTCGCAGCCGGTTCTCTATCCGTCGCGGGCCACGCCGATATGAGTTCTCATGTCTGGCTCTTGAGATATTGTGATTCATATCTGGCACAGAATTTCCCCGTAGACGAACGCGTCAACTGCCGATCATCCACAGCTGTTATTTGCGAAGATAAACTCCATTTTCGCCCCGAACGCGCGATTGCCCGCAGAGGGACGAATGACCATCAGCTGTTCTGCGCTCTCAATGAATTGGTTAATATCCCGACGTCAGGTTGTCGGTCAAAGAATCGCCAACTACAAAGACTTCATATCGGTCTTTGCCCGCCCGTTTGGCTCGGTACATCGCGATGTCAGCGTTGCGCAAGATCTCTGTGGGATCGATACTGCCTGTTCGCGGCGTTGCGATACCGATACTTGCAGAGACATTGAATCGGGTTGAGCCAACGACAAATGGGGCTCGCATTTCATGAAGAATTCGACTCGCAACCTTCTCAGCGACAACTCCGTCAGGATCTCCCGTAACAACAGCAGCGAATTCATCGCCCCCGAGTCGACCGATGAGGTCATTGGGCCGCACGCAGCTGATCAATCGCTCGGCGAACTGGACAAGAAGTCCGTCTCCACTTTCATGCCCAAATATGTCATTTACGTTTTTGAAATCGTCGATGTCAATGTAAAGAACGCTCATTCGAGAGGCTCTCCTGTCGAAACCCGGGCCGAATGCACCCGCTAAGCGGTCAAGAAGCATTGCGCGATTTGGTAAACCCGTGAGCGAATCGTGAAATGCTCGATACTCGAGGCTCAGTTGATAGTCAACCATGGAATCAGCCATGGCATTGAATGCCTTGTCAAGCTCTCCAATTTCATCATCTCGTTCGACTTCAATGCGATGTTCATAATCGCCCGCCTCGAGTCTCATGGCTCCATCGAGCAAAATACCGAGCGGGCGAAGAAGTTTCCTTATCAATCGACGTCGGGAATATTCAGTGAAAGACAGTACTGATACGAACCCAGCGACCAAGAGCGCAACAAGGATCTGCTCAAATTTCACTCCTCTTGATATACCGCTGCTTAACTGACCGAGGACCGGACCTTCAAGGTTGTTGAGCAGCGTGATGGTGCCATCGCTTGATGCCCCATATGTCGGATTGTCGACTGCGTGGTTTCCTTTCATGAGGTAGACGTTGCTGCCCCAGAGGCCAAAGGAGGTGAGGCCATGTTGCCAGGAATACCGCGCCAATTCGAAAGTTGCATAGCTCGCATCGCCTCTTGGAAAGAGAGGGGCGGCCCCGTGGAACAACTTGTCTATAGATTGTTGCTGGCGCAAAAAGACGCCCCGGTCGATGGTTTGGCCCGAAAGCAGTTTATGGGCGAGTTCCTCATGGCTGATGATCTCAGCACGAAGCGTCGATATCGCGCTCATCTCGTCACGGAGATGGACTTCGGCATTTTTAAGCCCAGATATGACGATGTGCACTCCCGCGATTGTCGTTCCCGCGCCGAAGAACAGCAGTATCAGCAACGCGGCGAAGGTTCGAGACCATTCGCGGCGCAGGCTGTGCCTCCGTACCAGCAGGTTGGCATTCTGCGAATTGGAGATGGACGCGTTGTTCCTCATCTTGCTAACTCTTCTATATTCCGGTGAAGGTCGAATTAGGAATCTCCACTGAGGCTAACCCGTTGTCCATCTCCTTTGTGACGCGCGATGCTGATGAAAGACCCCAACAGAACCAATGGGAGGTCATTCCCGATCGCAGATATTCGATACCTCGAGTCAGCAGGAGAGGTTTGGCAGCTCCCAAATCGGTGATGTAGTGGGTTGTGATGGTCTTGGAAGGGCCCTTAGAAGACAGATGCACGGCGAACGCGTCCTAATCCATTGGCCGACCACCATGAATACTCTCAATCAATGAGACCCTCATCTATTCGAAGACGGTGCAGCAACCTCAGAGGGTGTGGACACGAGGGACCCCACTCGGATTCCATCCACCAACCGATAACCAACCGATAACCTGGCCCGTCTCTCACAACGTCGAAAGAGGAACGGGAGTTGCGCGTCGCGCGCAATATTCCCCCAACAGGTGATCCGTCGCGTTCAAATCATCACGGATCAACCAGAGATCAAAGTCGGTTACAGCTTCTCCATCACGAAGGACGGGGGCGCCGCGGAGATTTCGCACTCGATCCGGCATGTGAGAGCTTGGGTCCACTCTCTGGATAAGCGCGACCAACTGATCGAGCGAAGAGACATCAATCAGCGGATGGGAAGTGTTGCTTAGGTGACGTGGCAGTGCGAAGCAGCTGACCTTCGACTCTTGAATCACCTGAGCGCTTCCATTCTCGCGTCACCCCGCCAATCGCGGCTCTTCACCCGGAGACATTCTCCCCATTAGGCTCTCGCCATGGCTCTCGTCTACGTCAATGGTTCGCTTGTCGACGAGGCGGAGGCAAGGATCTCGACATTTGACCATGGTTTGATCGTCGGGGACGGAGCCTTTGAGACGGTCCTTTTGTTCGATGGGCGTCCGTTCGCACTCAAGCGCCATCTCGCGCGTCTTGACGCCTCGCTTTCCGGACTCAAGCTCGCGCGAGTCGACCATGCGCGCGTAAACGATGCCATCGACTCGGTGCTCGAACACCTCGACTACCAACAGGGTCGGATCCGGATCACGGTCACCGGCGGCCATGGTCCCCTCGGCTCGGGCCGTCTCCCAAGCGAACCCAGCCTCGTCGTCGCGACCGCGCCGTTGACCGAGGTTCATGAGAACGCCCAGGTCGAAGTCGTCCCCTGGCCAAGAAACGAACACGGAGCACTCGTTGGCCTGAAGACAATTTCGTATGCGGAGAACGCGGTGGCCCTCGCCTATGTGAATGCGCGCGATGCGGACGAGGCGATCTTTGCCAACATTGCCGGTAACCTCTGCGAAGGAAGTGGTTCCAATGTTTTCGTTGTCATCGGCGATGAGGTGACCACACCACCGCTCGCTGCGGGCTGCCTCGCCGGGATCACCCGGGGCCTCGTCCTCGAACACTCGATCGCACGCGAACACGACATTCCGATCGACGACTTTCAACCGGGCCGGATCGACGAGGCATTTCTCACCTCGGCAATACGCGGGGTGCAGTCGATCACCAAAATCAATGGTCACGACGTCCTGATCGGCCCACTCACGCTCAAGATAAAAGAGGATTTCGAAACACTGCGCCGCGAAGTCCGCGAGCCCTAGTCCACCTCGCGAAAGACCACACCGCGGCCTACGCAATCGCGTTCAGCCGAGCTGCGAGCTCAACACAAGTTCGCTCTCGGTCGGAATCGTAGGCCATCGAAGATACACGGCCGCAAAGCGACCGGCTATCAACGCTGCAAACGCGATCGCCGACGCGACGTCATTTTCGATATCGACCAGAGCACCGATGAACGGCGCACCCGAGTTGGCAAGGACCTCCGCGAACGCCGGTTCGTCCACATTCCATGTCGACCGGGAACATCCGATGACAAATGCCGTGAGACCACGGTGATCTGTGCGCGCGATCCATTCGAGTTGAGCGCGCGAATACGCGACGCAGATCTTGTCAGGCGTGAGCGATCCGCCGGATATACGCGGCGTGTTCCACGCGCTGTCGACACGGTAGGCAGGACCAACAAAGGTGGTGACGTCGTGGGTCAACATCTCGCGGATCAACTCCACCTGTTCCGCACTCCCTGCGAGGGTTTCGCCGGGAGCGTCATCAAGGTCACCGAGCACGAGATGAGTCCTTCCCCCGCTGACGAGGTCGAGTCCGCTGACGAGCTTTGCAAGCACGCTCGGAGCCCGTCCCGAATGCGCGGAGAGCATCATCCCGAGCGAGATCGTCGGGTTCGAAGTTAGGAGTGCCGCGATGGTTACGACCGGATCGAGTTGGGACCCGAGGCGCTCCTCGAGTAGGAGCGTCGAGACGCCAAGCGACTCTGCTTCGCGTGTGAGGGCTCGAAGCGATGCGAGCTCCTCAAAGTCTCCAAGGGGAACAATGTGTCGGACGGTCACGATCAGGTGGGCTCCTTTACCGGATCCATTCTTCTACCCCGAGGGCTAGCAATGCACCAGCTGCTGCATACGGCAGATACCTCAAAATGCGCGAAGGTCGCAGACTTGGCATCAATAATGGAGTAATGAAATCGAAAGCGTCCCACTTTGACGACGACCCGATCAGTGGACTCTCGGCTTCGGTGACGCGCATCCAGCCCTATCAGGCCACCAAAAGCTACACCTGCCCCGGGTGCAACAACGAGATCGCCGTCGGAGTCGGCCATCTCGTCGTTGTGCCACTCGGACGCGCGGATGAGCGCCGTCACTGGCACAGCCCGTGCTGGGAACGCCGCTCGGCAAGGGGCCCTGGACGCTAGGCGGAGCCCCTCACGGCAAGTTCACAGGGGAACGGGAGTAGGATGGTGGCAGGCCACACCTGATGGTGTCCTTCGCAAGGCTTGGAGCTCCGCCAATGAACATCGCATCCGCTCTCTCAACGACAATCGGGTCGCAGAGCAGTACCACGCTCGTGGTGAGTGGCATCCTGGCAGTGGTGATTTCGATCTTTGGCTATCGCCTCTCCCAGCGGATCCGAGCAACGCGCGGTGTCACTCCGTGGCGCATCCCCTCGCTGGTGTGGGCGCTCATCTGTTTCTTCTTCGCACCCTTTGGTTTTGCCCTCGAGCTGATCGCTATCGTCTCGACCAAACCTGAACCTGGCAATGTCCAGCCAGCTCACGGAACGACGAACAGCACCACGTCCGCTACCCGCCACGCGGTCTACGAAACGGCGAATCCAAAGCCCGCGAGTATCGAAGATGCCCTCGCCACCTACGCGCCAAAAATTCCGCCCTCGGGATACGGTGGACCACAGTCCGACCTTCTTGGCAAACCGGCGCTGTTCGGGTGGTACCACGACGTCTCCGGTCATCACCAACTGCGTTACTGGGATGGTCGGGACTGGACCAGATACGTCTCGGACGACGACGTCCAGGGCGAGGACCCGCTCTCCTGAACATCCCGGCGATCTCCCCGTCGGCGACAAGACGCATTTGGGCCCTGACGAATCTCTCCTTTTCGCAATACGGCGCGGATGCAAGAATGAGTGAGTGAGGATCGATCCGAATCTCGAGGGCGATGAAAACGAGCTGATCACCGAGTTTCTCGACTACCAACGCGAGACAATTCTCACGAAGACCGAGGGTCTTTCCCATGAACAGCTCGTGCAAATCCAGCCTCCGTCCCGACTGACGCTCGCCGGCATCCTCTACCACCTCACACTGGTGGAGGAGAACTGGTTCGAGGTCAGGTTTGCTGGACTCGCGAAACGCGAGCCGTGGGCCTCAATCGACTGGGAGAGTGACCCGGACTGGGAGTTTCGCACCGCCGAGAAATATCAACCCGAGTGGTTGCGCGACCGCTATCACGAGGCCCTGGAGCGGTCGCGGCGCGTTGTCGAGGCAGCTGGAAGTCTCGATCAGATGTCAGCCCAGACACTCAAGGATGGTCGTCACTTCTCACTCCGCTGGTTGTTGCTCCACCTCATCGAGGAGACGGCGCGCCATGCAGGTCACGCCGACCTGCTGCGCGAGGCGATCGATGGTTCGGTGGGAGAATAAGGACCGTTCGCGAATGACCCCAGCGTCACTCGAGGCACGCAACCACCGCGGGCGGCGCTCTGTTTAGACCGTAGTTCCCCCCGATCGACCCCTCGTGCTCCCTGGTACAGCTTTGTGTGCAGGTATTTCGCGCCCTTCCAGAGGAGTATACGTAGTCATGTAATAGAGGACGCTATGGCGGTTTATTTCTTGTAATTCTTGATAATAGCGGCATAAGTATAATATTATTGTCGACATGTACGTGGCAAAGATTCCGAACCGCGGCTCACCACCGGCGATTCTCTTGCGCGAGAGCTACCGAGAGGACGGCAAGGTCAAGAACCGCACACTTGC
>DATKRV010000019.1:0-14311 GCA_035532075.1 Acidimicrobiales bacterium
GCGGGTCCATTCGCACCAAGGAGCCTCTCCTCGCGCCGACCGTGCGCGGAGGACTTGAGGCTTCGGGCGACATTCAGGTTGACAACCGTCGGCTGCTCAGCGCACTCACTGACGCACTTGTTCACGAGGGAACCCGCTTTATCCGTGAACGGGTCACACACATCAATACAAACGGGCCGCGCGCAACCGGAGTGACGACACAACATCGAGCCTATGAGGCAGGAACCGTGATTCTTTGCGCGGGTTTTGACATTGCAGGCATCGGAGGACTCCCCGTTCGAGACGAGGTCATCATCCGTCCCGTCAAGGGACAGATTCTCCGCCTCTACCAACGAAACCCTAGGCTCCGACTTCGTCACAGCGTACGGGCACTTGTCGCAGGATCGGTGGTCTATCTGGTCCCTCGGTCATCAGGAAAGGTCGTCATCGGCGCGACCGTCGAAGAACAGGGCGTGTCTTTTACGCCCACGGCCGGAGCAGCATTCTCACTGCTGAGAGATGCGATCAGCGTCGTTCCTGCAATCTCGGAGGCTGAGATTGAGGGGTTTGAGGTGGGACTTCGTCCGGCAACTCGCGACAACGCTCCGCTGCTCGGTGCCGCCTCGCTCGAGGGCCTCCTTTACGCGCTCGGGGGATACCGCCATGGAATCTTGCTCAGTCCACTTGTCGCGCACTGTATCGCTGAGGTAGTCGAAACCGGATCACTTCCCGAGATCGCGTCGCCCTTTTCTCCCGACCGTTTTCGTGTTCATCATGGATGACGAAGCACAACATGGTTGAAAAGACCGATGGAATCGGAATCTTCAGCGTCGTGGTGAACGGGCGCAAGATCTTGTCTCGTTCCGGTGAGAGTGTCGAAGAACTGATTGCTCGGCTTGGATTTGCCGGCAGAGGCACTGCGATTGCGAGAAATTCCGAGATTCTGCCCCGATCCTCGTGGAAGAGCACCGTAGTGGTAGATGACGATGTGTTCGAGGTGCTCGCGCCACAGGCCGGCGGATGAACCCGACGATCTCGGGGCACGCGCCCGCAACGGAGAGATAGCGTAACTCCATGAGCCAAGCCATCTCGAGCAACGGCGGATTCATCATTGCGGGACAGGTCTTCACCTCCCGACTCTTGCTTGGCACGGGAGGCATTACCAACCTCGAGATTCTCGATGCCGTCATAGCCGCGGCAGAGCCAAGTTTTGTAACGGTGGCAATGCGAAGAGTATCCCCAGAGCACCAGGGCTCGTTCTTCGAGATCATCGAAAGACAGAAGGTGCCCATACTCCCGAATACCGCAGGTTGTTTTACCGCGAGCGAGGCTGTGCTCACCGCGAAACTGGCTCGCGAGGCTCTTTCAACTGACTGGGTCAAACTTGAGGTCATCGCCGATGAACAGAGCCTTCTCCCGGATCCGTTCGAGCTGCTCCTCGCGGCCGAAGAACTGATTGATGATGGTTTTCGCGTGCTCGCCTATACCAACGATGATCCGATTCTTGCCTCAAGGCTTGAAGGCGTTGGCTGCAGTGCGGTCATGCCACTTGGCGCGCCGATCGGTACCGGGCTCGGATTGTTGAATCCCTACAATATTGAACTCATCGTTGCCAACGCGAGGGTCCCCGTGATCCTCGACGCCGGCATCGGCACTCCCTCGGACGCGGTTCATGCGCTTGAGCTCGGCTGTGACGCAGTTCTCGTTGCATCAGCCATCACGCGCGCGAACGACCCGGTCTCCATGGCTCGAGCGTTTTCCCTCGGTGTGCAAAGCGGTGCGATCGCATACCGATCCGGGAGAATCCCGAGGCTCACCAGCGCTGTTCCCTCGAGTTCGATGGATGGCAGGCTCGAGATGTTGAACTCGGTGCGCTCTCAAATCGATCAATGACTCGGGTCCATCCATGACGCCCCGAGTTGCCCTTACGATTGCGGGCTCCGACTCAGGAGGAGGAGCTGGAATCCAGGCCGATCTGCGAACATTCAGTGCCTTTGGCGTCTTTGGAACATCAGCTATTACCGCAATCACCGCGCAGAACACGGTTGGAGTCCAACACGTGAAGATGCTCGACCTCGAGATTATTCGCGCCCAGATCATCTCCGTGACAGGTGATTTCAACGTGCAATGTGTGAAAACGGGGATGCTTGGAACAAGCGCCGTGGTCGATCTCATTCGAATGCTTGCAAATGATCGACTTTTCCCCTTGCTCGTTGTGGATCCGGTGATGATCGCAACAACTGGAGCTCATCTCCTCTCTGAGGATGCACGCGACTCGTATCTCAGGCTTCTCCCCTTTGTTGATGTCATTACCCCGAACCTGTTCGAGGCGGAGTATTTGCTACAGACCGAGGTCGTGAACCTGCGCGATATGGAAGATGCCGCCCGTCAGCTTTGTGACCTCGGCGCACGATCAGCGCTCGTAAAAGGTGGACATCTCGACGGAGATTTTGCAACTGACGTTCTCTACGATGGGACCTCCATACGACACTTCCAACAGCCTAAAATCGATACTCGGAACGTGCATGGGACAGGCTGCACCCTCTCTGCCGCGATCACAGCTTCGCTCACACGAGGAGAGAACACCGGTGGGGCTGTCGAACGAGCCAAGCGCTACGTCAGCTCTTGCATCGCGGGAGCTGTCGAGTGGAAGCTTGGCTCTGGACCCGGTCCAGTCGATCATCTCGCTTCCTTTGGCCGCGATACTGATTAAGCGCGACCGATCAGAGAGCTTTCGGTCGAATCGTTTGTGGAGCTCCGTGGGCGTGTAGCACCTCGGGTATCACAACTCCCCCGTCAACATCTTGAAAGGTCTCCATCAGAGCAATCAAGAAACGTGCGGTCATTGCTGTTCCATTCAACGTATGGGGAATGCGGATCTGTTTCCCGGCACGAAAACGAACATTGAGCCGGCGCGACTGAAAGTCAGTGGTGTTCGAGCACGAGGTAATCTCTCGATAGCGCCCCTGGGAGGGAATATAGGCTTCAATGTCGTATTTCTTCGATGCGGATGGCCCAAGATCACCCGCCGCGATATTCACGACTCGATAGGCAAGTCCGAGGCCTTGGACGATCTCCTCTTCAATCGCGAGGATCTCTTCGTGGGTGGCCGCTGAGGCCTCTGGCTCGACGAAGAGAAACATCTCGACCTTGTCGAACTGGTGCACACGAAAAATCCCCCGAGTATCTCTTCCTGCGGATCCTGCCTCACGTCGAAAACAGGTCGAATACCCCGCATATCGAAGCGGAAGATCGGTCTGCTCGAGAATCTCGTCCATGTGCAGCCCAGCGAGCGCGACCTCGGAGGTACCGGTCAGATAGAGACCATCTGACTCGATCTGATAGATATTCACCTCGTCGGTGGGTAGGAATCCCGTACCGTACATCGCCTCTTCGCGCACCAATACCGGTGGAAGCACCGGACAGAAACCACGGTCAACAAGCAGGGCAAGGGCGTAACGGTAAAGCGAAAGCTCAAGCAGTGCCACAGATCCCATGCGATAGGCAAAACGCGCTCCAGAGAGTCGAACTCCCCGCTCCGCATCGAATCCGCCAAGCTCAAGATGGTCACGCGGTGCAAACGAGAACTCTGGTGGAGCATTGACCCGGCGAATCTCTACAGAGTCCTCCTCTGAGATTCCATCGGGAACACTTGAGTCTGGAGGGTTCGGGACAAGAGCAAGTGCCACATTACGTTCCTGCTCAAGCTCAACAAAAGCTGTCTCAAGAGATCGCAACTCCTCTTTCAATGAGCTCAGCTGGACTAGCTCCTCCTCGGTGGGCCTTCCCTTTGGTCGGGTGCGCGCACGAAGATCCTCAACCTTTGCGAGAACATCGCGCCAACGCAGGTCAATCTCCAAAAATCGGTCAAAGGCCTCCTCCGCTCCCTTTCGCGCCAAAGCGGCGCGCACGCGCTCTGGTTCGCGTCGGGCCTGCGTTACGTCTATCAGCGTCGACCACCCTTGGTACGCCCGCGACTGCCTTTGCGCCTCGGGGCCTGCGCGGTCGGGCTTGGCGATTTGATGCTCTGCCGTGGGCGCCGCTCGGGAGCATCGATGCCACCATCAAAACCCGCCGCAATCATCGCGGGACTGAGCAACAGCCGATCCCCTCCGCGCGCGACAAGCCTGGCTCGCAACTCTCGATAACGGGGCTCTCGCTCTTTCATCAGTGCGACAAGTGGAGAGGCAATGAAAATCGAAGAATACGCGCCCGTCGTGAGCCCGACAAGGAGCGCAAGTCCAAAATACTGAAGGGTTGTCGCACCGAGGATCTGCGCTCCAAGCACAAGAACCGCGAGGATCGGCATGACGGCGACGAGCGAGGTGTTGATCGATCTGGCCAACGTCTGATTCATCGAGAGATTGACGACGTCTGAATAGGTAAGTCGATCTCGAACAGAAAGGTTCTTGGTGTTGTCTCGTACCCTGTCGAAGACGACAATTGTGTCATACAGGGAGTATCCAAGAATCGTCAGAAAAGCGACAACGGTATCTGGGGTGACCTGAAGGCCAGAGAGCGAATAGATGCCTACGGTAACCAAAATATCGTGGGCGACAGCAATGATCGCAGCAAGCGCCATGCGCCACTCGAAAAATATTGAGATGTAGAGGGCAATCATGATGAAAAAGACGAGCAGCGCGAGCTCTGCCTTGTTGGTGATCTGACTCCCCCAACTCGGCCCAACGGAGTCAATGCTCACTGCGTTGATGTTGTTCTGACCAGTCAATTTGACGAGCGTCGCGGCGACAGCATTCGCATCGCGTTGCTGTGCTGCGGGTGACTGGCCTCGCGGGAGCCTTGCCTCGACATTGATGGTGCGAGTCCTGTTGGTATTATTGCCAAGTACCGTAATAATTGCCCCGCCATAACCAAGTGGAGTAAGCGCGTTCTTCGTTTGCACGACACTGACAGTGCGCGACTGCAACGTCCAGGATGTGCCTCCAGAAAAATCAATACCAAGATTCAGTCCTTGGGTGGCAAGCGAAATCACACCAGCAAGAATGACCGTTGCCGAGAGCGCAAACCAGATCCGCCTCCGACGGACAAATTCAATCGAGGTCTCCCCGTAATACAGGCGAAAGAAGAAGCTCCTGTGCGTCGGTCTTGGCGCGGGTGCTGTCAAGCTGCCAGGGGCGTCATCTGGCATCTCCTGTTTGGAGACACGCTCCGGCTTTGCCTCGGAGGCTTGACTACCCGCCGAGCCCGGAAGAATCCGTCGTGAGCTCATACCGGCTCCTCCACAGAATTGGTCGCGTGCGAGGCGAGACCTCTCGCGATCCCAAGTCTTCGTGCCTCGGTCACAATCTTGTTTCTACCGAGCAGAATGACCAAGGGACGCGTGAACACATAGGCGGTGACGACATCGATCAAGGTGGAAATTCCAAGCATGAAAGCAAACCCGCGAACCGCCCCGACGCTCAACACCCAGAGAACGAGCGCACCGATAAAAGAGACTGCATCCGCGGAGAGGATCGTACGATACGCGCTGACAAATCCCCGGTCTACCGCCGAACGAATCGAGCGGCCCGCGCGCACCTCGTCTTTTAATCGCTCGAAATAGACGATATATGAATCAACCGTGATACCGATTGAGACAATCAGGCCCGTCACACCCGAAAGATCCAGTGTGAGACCGAATGAAGATGCCCCAAGCGCTGATATCAACCCGTAGATGAAAGCGGCCGTCGTGATCAGGCCGGTGACGACAACGATTCCAAGTGCGCGATAGTAGAAGATCGTGTACGCCATCACCAACAAAAGACCGAGAAAACCGGCCAGAAGACCGGCCCTGAGTGATGACTTCCCGAGCGTCGGTGAGACCGTCTGCTCGGTGAGGCGCTCAAGGGGCACCGGCAGGGAGCCATAGTTGAGATCGGTCGCTAACAGCGAGGCTGAGGCCTGGGTGAACGTGCCCGAAATCTCACCGCTGCCGGGAAAACTCTGCGAATTGATCACCGGCGCGCTGACTATTTGGCCGTCAAGATCATTTGCGACAAGCTGCTGATAGTTGGCCGCGGCGATCTCGTTGAATATTGTCGATCCCTTACCAGTCAAGGTGAAGTTGACAACCCACTGGCCATTGGTAGAAAGGCCCGCTGTCGCGTTCTTGATGATCGTGCCATCGGCGAGCGTGCCTTTGATCACGGCCGGTCCAAGGAGGTAACGAGCGGCTCCTGTTCCTCCTCCCAGACCCACTGGCAAAATGATTGGTTTGAACGGGTTGTCAATATGCGAAGAGGCGCTCGGATAATTCGCGTAAGCCGGGTCCTCAACGTACTGGGCCGGCGGCGCAAAGTTCCCCGAACTCGTGTAGTACGCGGAGCTATAGCGAAATCCCCCACTGCAGAGCGCGGTACTCGGGTAATAACCAGGCTTTGACTTCACGGAGGATTTAACCGGGACGTACGGAGGAACGCCACACAGCACCGGCCGGAAGTACAGCTGAGCCGTATTCCCGATTTCGTTCACAATGGTGTTGGCATCCTTTACGCCAGGGAGCTGTACGACGATGTCGCCGCCTTGCACCGTGATGTTCGGTTGGGAGACACCGAAAGCCCCAATTCGATTCGACATGATGTCCGCGACCGTCTGAAGTGTCTTTTGCGAGAGCACCTGACCCTGATGGGGAACTGGCTTGAAGATAACCGACAGCCCACCTTGGAGATCAAGTCCAAGTTTCGGAGACCAGCTCATCCCAAGGGCTAGTCCAAGCATTCCGAAACATGCAAGCGTTGTCAGGAGGACGCTGATGAGTAAGCGACGCCTCACCTACGCATCTTCTCCCCGGCCCCGGCGTTTCCAGAGCCGGCCCTTTTGCAAAGGGGTCTGAGGAATTCCGGACGGGTCGCCAGAGTCGTCGCTGTCGCCATCTTCAAAAGGGGCCTCGGGAACGACCGGATCCACGCGACGGCCGATTGCCGCGCGCACCACCGTCAAAACGACGCCCGTTGAAACCTGAATCTCGGCTCGGTCGGCATCAAGACCAACCACAGTTCCGATGATCCCTGACTGAGTAACAACCTCGTCACCGATGTCAATCGAACGCACCTGATCAAGCTGACGCTGTTGCATCTTCTTGCGCTGTGGCCGAAGCCAGAGGAAATACATCGCACCAAAGAGCAGGATGAACAGCAAAAGCGTGCTGCTTCCGCTGCTCTTCGACGAGGTGGTAGCGGCTAGGGCCATAACCGCGATCTGGTGGGGGGAGCTAGTCAGAACAGAGTTCATTGAGAAACCGATCTTTCGATGTATTAGGCAGAGACTGTAGTCGGCCAACCGCCAACATTAGATCGCCTACGGCTACATTGAGTCCCCAAAGAGGGTAGATGTCGACTCTGGCAGATCTGGTTCCACGCTCCCGATATCCACAGGCACGCTCAGACCGAGATGCTCATAGGCCGCTCGCGTGGCCATCCGGCCGCGCGGTGTGCGAATTATGAGCCCACGCCGGAGCAGAAACGGCTCGTAGACCTCTTCAAGCGTCTCCGTCTCCTCGCCGACCCCAATTGCGAGGGAGGTAAGCCCCACTGGCTGGCCCCGATAACGCTCACACAGCTGGGACAACAGGAGGCGGTCAAGTCGATCGAGTCCCAGTTCATCGACCCCAAAGATCTCGCAACCCTCGCGAGCCGTCTCGAGGGTAATCTCCCCCGATCCCCGGACCTCGACAAAGTCGCGCACCCGACGCAAGAGACGAATCGCCAGACGGGGGGTGGCTCTGGAGCGCTTGGCAATCTCCCTCGCACCCTCTTCGGAGGTTGCCACACCGAGGATTCTCGAGGTTCTCAGCACAATCTGTTCGAGTTCGCTCTCATCATAGAGATCGAGCCGCTCGACAAACCCAAAGCGATCGCGCAAAGGTCCGGTCACCAGGCCCGTGCGCGTCGTCGCACCAATCAGTGTGAACCTTGGCAGTTCAAGCCTCACCGAGCGGGCCGAGGGCCCTTTGCCGATCATGATGTCGATCTCAAAGTCTTCCATTGCAGGATAGAGGATCTCTTCGACTGCCCGATTGAGGCGATGGATCTCATCGATGAAAAGAACATCGCCCTGGCCAAGACCGGTGAGAAGTGCGGCGAGATCGCCTCCTCGGGTAAGAGCAGGCCCTGAGGTGACGCGAAGCGATGCTCCCATCTCTGCAGCAACAATTCCTGCAAGCGTCGTCTTGCCGAGCCCCGGGGGGCCTGCGAACAAGAGATGATCTGCCGGTTGACCGCGTCCGCGTGCAGCCTCTAGCACAATTGCAAGATGTTCACGAACCTCGGGTTGACCGATGAATTCCGCGAGATGCCGGGGGCGGATACCCTGCTCGAACAGCTCTTCCGTAGGAAGGGCAAACAGGTCACGAGCGAGCAACTCCTGGTCGCCAGATTCGGATATGACCTCGTCGCGTGGACTCATCGTTGCGGTGCCAATTGGAACAGAGCCGCTCGCAGCAGGTCATCAACACAAGCCATGTCGGGAAGCTCGCGGAGCACCTCACGTATTTCTAGCGTGCCATAACCGAGGGCATTGAGAGCCTCGCTCACCTCCGAACGAACCTCCGAATGTCCGAGCGCAACTTCACGATGATCCGATGATTCCGGAATGAATGTCTCAAGTCGCTGCGCGAGTTCGAGAATCAATCGTTGAGCAGTCTTCGACCCGACTCCCGGAACGGTGGTGAGTAATTTCACGTCTCCCGAATGTATCGCTGCCAACAGCTCTGAAGTCGACATTGAGCCAAGAACAGCCAACGCCATCGATGGACCGACACCATGCGCACCCAAGAGGAGATCAAAGAGCGACCGTTCATCGCGGCTTTCGAATCCATACAATGTGATCGATCCCTCCCGCACATGGGTATGGACGCGCATCGACACCAGGGTACCGATCGGCGCGAGCGCCTGAAAATGCCGTGCATTGATCACGAGTTCATATCCAACACCATTCACATCTACAAGCACTTTTGCCGTACCGTCTTTGTGTAATTCACGATCCACGAGATTGCCCTCGATCAGACCAATCATGATGTCTTTTCCTTACGCCCCGGCGAGGTGCTGGATTCAACTAGTCCGCGTCCGCGGATCATTGCAAAATGACAGACTGCGAGCGCAAGTGCGTCTGCCACATCGGGTGGGCGGGGCACCTCTCGAAGACCGAGCAGCCTTGCAACCATCTCCTGTACCTGCGTCTTGGTTGCGGAGCCATATCCGGTGACTGCGAGCTTCACCTCGTTTGATGAATACTCTGCAACCTCGACGTCGGCCTCAGCCGCAGTCGCAAGCGCAAGTCCACTGGCCTGCCCGACAGACATTGCCGTCATTGCGTTTGTTTGGAACAACACGCGCTCCACGACGACCGCATCGGGCTTGAGTTCGGCCAGCAACGAGACCAGTTCCGCGCGCAACATGGCAAGTCTTCGAGGCAACGACACCTCGACCGGGGTGCGAATCAGGCCAGCCGACACGACACTCTGGCCAGCGGATGTTTCGCGTACGCACCCATAACCGCAGCGGGTCAGTCCAGGATCAATGCCTAAGACGTACATACGTTCGATTGTAGCCCGACATGCGGCATTTTGCGGTGTTTGGAGAATTTACGCGGATGCGGCCGCAAGCACTGCATCAGGGATGTCGAAGTTGGACCATACATTTTGCACATCATCCTGATCATCGAGCAGCTCAAGGAGCCTGAGGATCTTGCGCGCAGTCGGCTCGTCTTCAACGACGTGATCGGCTGTCGCAATCATCTGAATCTCAACTGAAAGCGGCGTAATCCCCGAGCCCTCCAGAGCTTCACGCATCCCCTGGAGTTCCGAGGGCTCGGCGATGAGCGACCAAGATTCTCCGTCATCGCGCAGGTCTTCTGCTCCGGTCTCAAGCACTATTGCCATTAAGTCGTCTTCAAGGATGCCCCGGGAAACCGAGATCACTCCCTTTCGGGCAAACTGCCATGAAACTGCGCCGGGCTCCGCCATCGACCCACCATTACGGGAGAAGATCGTCCGGATTTCTGCACCGGTCCGATTGCGGTTATCGGTAAGACACTCCACAATGACCGCAACTCCCGAGGCTGCATAACCTTCATAACTCATTGCCTCGTATCGAACTCCCTCAAGCTCTCCTGTTCCTCGCTTGATAGCTCGCTCGATAGTGTCCAACGGCACCGAAGAATCACGCGCCTTTTGATACATCGTGCGTAAATTCGCATTCGCAGCAACGTCGCCGCCGCCTTCGCGAGCAGCAACTTCAACTTGGCGGATGAGTTTGGCAAAGAGCTTGGCCCTCGCCTTGTCCTTCGCACCCTTCTGATGCTTCGTCGTCGCCCACTTGGAATGCCCCGACATCTTCAACCTCCGCTGTCCGCTTCATGATCATCTGACGCTTCGCCGGGAATCTCGCAAATTCCGAACCCTTGAATCATCGCGCTCGCTATAGCTCGGCGAGTAGTCCGATCCGCTCTTGTACATCAAGGTCGCCTCGCGCGACGCGTTTACGTTTCGCCTGTTCAAGCGTATTGAACCAACTCGACGCAGTGAGCCGAACGACACGCGAGGTAAGGCCCAGGGGGTGCGTGCGATAACTGGTGATCTTTGAAAGTGCCTGAATCAGGCCTGGCGGATACTTGGTCATGGCCACTCCACCAAGATCGGCATTCGCCTCTCGTGAGCGTGATAAAAGAGCATTTAACAAGGTGGCGCTTCGGTCGGTCATCAGCGACAGAAATCCACAGGCGACGCTGGCAAAGGCAGCGTCACGCATATCTCCTCTTTTGATATGTGCAAGTTCGTGGGCGATGACGCCTTCGAGTTCTATTCGAGAACACCCCTCGAGAAGTCCGGTCGTGACGACGAGGGTCGCATCACCCTCATTCCAGCCGATGACAATTGCGTTCAATGTACGATCATCGATAACTCGCACCGTTGGAGTGACAAGTCCATTCCCTACGCAGAGACTCTCAAGCAGGTTCACAAGCTGATCAAAACCCCGATGCTGAGGAACAGCTGGTGACAGATTCCGCACAATCCGGCCGGGAGAGCCCGTCAGAAAATTCGTGGCGATCCAGATCAAACCCACAGCAAAAACCGCGATTCCGAGAGACTGAAGGAGGTGCAATCCAACCAGCACGATCCCGGCAATGGCGAAAATCACGGGAAGTGCGAAGAGAACACGGGCGAGAAGTTGTCGATGGGGCACAAGGGAGTTGGGCGTGACGGGCTTGAGGGTGCGGATGACAAACTCCGCGCGTAGCGTCCTCCGCTCAGATGAATTTTTTCCGGTTGTACGCGGTGCGTGAGACTGGTGAGTCTTCGATCTGGATGGGGTCATCGCCGATAACGCTCAATAATTGCCATGGCGACAGTCTAGGAGCCGAATCTTCTTGGATGAGCCAGCCTTCCCGCACAACGGTGAGCGCCCTCAAGCACCGGGCAATTTCGTGTGGATCACATCGACATATCTTTGTCGAAGAACCGAAAAATCAAATTCGAGCGCTCGCCGGAGCCCCTTTCGGGCGAGATCTCGGCGCTTTGGCTCCTCCTTGGCAAGCAGCTCAATGACAGCCGCTAGCTGGTTGGTATCTCCAGGCTCGAAAAATACCGCGGCATTTTCCGCAGCACGGCGATATCCAGGGATATCGGAACACACCACCGGGATTCCGGCGGCCATTGCCTCGAGGAGAATGACCCCAAAGGATTCGCCACCGAGCGAGGGTGCAACAAATATTTCGCATTCGTGCATGAGCTTCACAACGCGGTCGTCGCTCACGCGGCCAAGCCAATGAATCCTGTCATTCGAGTTGTATGTCGTCTTCAGTCGCTCCGTCTCTGGTCCAGAACCAATGATGAAGAGTGAATACTCGGAACTGAGTTTGCCAAAAGCTGCAAGAAGAATGCTCAGTCCCTTGCGCTGCTCGTGGCGGCCGAGAAAGAGAATCGAGTTCCTGCGACGAATCGATTCGGTGGACCTCCCGAATCTTACGAGGTCCACGGCATTCGGAATTCGCCGAAAGCTCCGAGACTGTTCTCCGATGAGTGCCCGCACCGAATCACGAGCCTCTTCAGATACAACGACACCTGCATCTAGGCGAATCAGAACCAATGAGGCCAGCGGACGCAGCAAGGACAGAGCCCTGATCGGACCAGCACGGTGAAACACGCCAATCTTCATCTTGGCTCTTCCAAAAAGTGCAACAATCCCAACAAGAGGAACAACCGGTTCATGGATTATCAGCACGTCAGGGACCGTAAGCGAGAGATATCGATAAAACCTCATCGCACTCGATAGAGAAAGCGATATCGGTGCAACTGATCCATTTGCTCTGAACCTGAGAGTCCTGCCTAGTAAGACAGTCTCAATCGAAGAGCTCTGAAGGCTTTCAGGAACCGAGCGACCAGGCGCAACTACGGTCAGGCGGTATTCCGAAGGGAACGATCTCGCCATACCAATAATCTGGCTCTGTACCCCACCGGGAAGATCAATATCATACGGGCAGGTGATCACAATATGCACAGACAACTCCGCTCTTACTCTTCGCGCGCTTGAAAGATTGGCTGGAACACGTGCCACTGCTCGGGAGCTTTCCTTATGAGATCTTCAAAGGCGTACGCGAGATCCTGGGTAATCCTGACAACGTCGTCACGAAGCCGACCAGTCCTTGCCAACGAGATCGGTGGAAGGAGTACGGGAAAATGTTGATCCGATCTGTCGTGATAGATCGCCAAAGGGACCAACGGACAGCCGCTTCTCAGCGCAAGCAGGGCCGGACCCCCCGGCATTCTCACGGTCTCACCAAAAAATCGAACCTCAATGCCCTCGCCACCGATGTTTCGGTCAGCAACGAGAGCTACGAGCTCTTCCCTTCCCAGCGCGCCAAGCAGTTGATTGATCGTCTGACCCGAAAGTTCCAAGACGTGGATTCCAATGGCATCTCGCTGCTGGCGGAACCAATCGGTCAGAGCCTCACTCGATGCCGGTTCCGCGACCGTATTGACCGTGTAGCCATGCTTACTGGCCCACAGACCGGCGATCTCCCAGGACCCAATGTGCGGCAAGGCGATGATCACCGCCTTGTGTTGCATGACCTCAACAAATGTTACGAGGTCGTGCTCATCTATAGAGGCTCCGAAATCATCTTCAGAGAGTTTTGTAAGGTGTGCAAGATCAACCCAATAGCGCCCGTAACTGGCATAAGACATTCGAACTATTCGCTTGAGTTCGCGTGGCGAAGTCTGGTTGCCGACGACCCTGCGGAGATTACGAGAGACCATTCTGCGCGTTCGACCCGACACGACGTATGCAACATAGGTAGCAACTGTCATGACTGACATCGCAATTGAGCGCGGTAGCCAGCACAACAGTGCGGTGCCATACCGGTAAAGGTAATAGGCGCGATCTCTTTGCAAATCCGTCCTTAGATAGTCAAGAAGAACTGGGTTCTACTTCTTCTCAGCCACTGATGTCGAAGAGAGATCCCTTCTGCGACGCCTTGAAGCATCGTGATCCTCATGAGAATACCTTCCGAACACTCCTTGCTCGGATTTCTCAAAAGAAAAGCGTTGTTTGATTCGGGTTGCAAGATTCTCAGGTTCGTCACCATCAACTCGAATTGCAACTCGACGATCGACGCCAAGACTTTGCCACCACGACTTCAGTGAAGACTCGCTGACGCTGTCTGCGCTCTCTTTCCATACCCAAATCCGTGCAGGAAGCCCACTCGCCTGACGCCACACTCGAATGAAACGACCAATTGCGGTACTCAGGGTAAGCACCAGGCCAATCCAAAGAATTGGAATCATTACCGGATGGAACAACAGTGACAGTCCGAGCGCGATGAGCCGCTCCGTCCGCTCCATCAGTCCCCCCTTGGCGATGAACCCAAGGGACTCGGCCTTCGCACGTTCGTAAGAGATAACCGACCCGAGCGCAAATATCGCGATTGGAAGAGCGGCCTCCTTGGGGTACCGACCGGCAAGGAGGTACCAAGCAAGTCCTCCAAACATCAAAGCATCTGAGACACGGTCGGCTACCGAATCAAAGAACGCTCCGCGAGCCGATGCGGTTCCCGCGGATTTGGCCACAAGTCCGTCAAGCGCATCCATGAGGCCACCAGTAATCAAGAATGCGATCCCGTACCACAGATCCCCTCGACCGACAAAGACGCAAAAGAGCGCTGAGAGAACGACACCGGTCGCGGTGAGCACATTCGCATTAAGACCGAGACGGACGAGACGATGCCCGAGATCAAAATTGGTCAGATGGTCGCGTAACGGGGAGACAGTTGACCCACCTGGCCCAGTTCGACCTCTGCGACCATCAATCATCGACTCTCCTCGGCACAACGTCAGGTT
>DATKRV010000020.1:0-54443 GCA_035532075.1 Acidimicrobiales bacterium
CCGTCGGCATCAACGAGGGTGATCTCGGGGAGTTCGCGATAGACAAGGGCGGGGCTTGGAGGAGGCAGCCGACCGGGCCATGGCATGGCTGATCTCTTGGACTGGCGGGGAATCGGCTCACCGAACGCAAAATAGGAGACCCGCTCGATCGGACCGCGCCCACCGTCGAGTCGCGCCTGCATCACCATGTTCTGACCGAGCATTCCCTCGAGACGCGCGCAGATCCGTGCCATCTCATCGTCATCATCGCGTGCCTGGTCCCAGAACCCGAGCTGACTTCCCTGCGCATCGATCACCTCATGGGCGCGAAGCGAGAGCGCGCTCACGCCAAGTGCAGTCGGAGACTCGTCAAAATTCATCTGGTCCTCTCCGCCCAACCACGAAGCAAGCTGCCAACCCATGCGCTCCGCCAGCGCGCGTGCATCCCAACCGTGACCACGTTGCCAAAGACGCGTATCTGTTCGTGCATCGCTTCTGATGACACTGAGTTCACAGATCGTGCAACAAAGACCACGCGCACGAACCAGCTCACAGAACGCCTCACTCAACGTGGCTGCGCTCTCAAGGAGAATCTCCATCTCATCAACGGGTTCATCAAAATGCTGAAGACGAACGATCTCCTCCTCGTTGCTGTAGTTCGCGTGCCAGACCAGCTCTCGTGCGCAGGCGCGCTGTTGCGCGAAAAATCCCCGCATACCAAAACGTTCCAGGACATCATTCTCCCGGAGCTGCGCGAACGCGCCAAGGGTACGGATGCCGAGGCGTTCCAGCAGACCGCTCAACCCCGGCTCACCGATCAGGCCAACAGGGAGGTCTGCCAGGAACACCGCCGTATCGCCAGGTGGGACGATCACTCCCTCCCGGGCGGCGAGTGTCGCGCCAAATGATCCCTCTGCAATTCCGATCTCCCAGTCGCATTGGCCTTCCCGGCTCTCCATGAGGCCACGTAGGGTCTGATCGATCACATGAACCAACGCGCGTTCGCCACCGAAATACCGGGTAGGACCGCGAGTGGGGATCACTATCCAACCCGGCTCGCGCACGATGAGGTTTGGTGCCAGCTCATGGATCTTCTGAACGACATGGGTGAATGCATGAAACTCGGCTGCTCGGTCTCTCGCGAGACGCGCGAGATCCGGAGATTGTCTCTCCGCCTCCCTGATGTGCTGTCCGATCGAAACGCCGTGCGCACGTGCTCGCGAGGAGGCAGCGAGCACACGGCCGTTCTCTACGACAACTGCTGCGAGATCAGCGGCGACGGAGTGGACAACGATCGGCCAGTGGGGAAAAACAACCACCAGCATGCGCTCGGGTAGATCATTCCCTGACCGAAACGATGCAGCATGCATCTACCCGACACCAGACAGGTCGTCGCCAGTCAGGCCGTCATCAGACAGGCCGACGCCATGAAGGCCGATGTGGACGGGTACGTGATCTTCTCCATCGAGCGGAAGACAAGACTCAGCTCCCGGAAGGACAAGTTCATACACCTCGCGCACCGGAGAGCCGCGTCGATATGTGATCTCGACGCGTATCTGACGGCCGGCAAGATGTCCCTCACCGTGTCCAATACCAACACAGCTGCTCTTGGTGACCTCGATCAGGGTGTCGGGAATCTCTGGCCAATGGCGTTGACCTGTGACCTTCAGAGATGAACCGGCGCGCGTCGACGATGGAGCAAGAACCAGCAGCACGCAGCGATACTCACGCGCGCGACGTTGCAGACGCCTGGCATCATGAGCACTGACCGGTTGATCGGCGCCAAGGAGAACGAGTGAACAGGCCTCCATCAGGATTGATGCTGCCCCCGCCACCCGTTCAATCGGATGAGGGATCAGCACGAGATGATCGAGTGCGACACCGAGCTCTGACGCACTCAGAAGACTCACACGGGAGAGGTTGAGTATGCCAACCCAGTGCTTTGCACGCGTGGAACCAGCACACAGTCCCAGCGCGAGCGAGGTCGCTCCCTGGCCCTGCGCACCACCGATCAACACCGTGTTGCCGTACTGGAGACCACGGGATTCAAAAAGTGCAGCAAACGCCGGAGAGAGCACAAGACTCTGCTCGTTCGCGGAAAGATCGCGCGTACCCCGGTGGACCTCTTCGGCAAGTGCCTGGTAGCGGGCCCGGCGAAGCGGATCATCGACGACCTGGGAGGCAGGCAGCAGCGACCGATCAGGAGGAACGCGAGTCACGGGCCATCCTCCATAGGCGGCTCAGCCTACAGTATTTATCGAACATATGTTCGATAAATACTCCCTAGGAGCATGTGTCACTAACGATTCCGTGCGTCCTGCTGGAAATGCTTGAAGTGCCAGTTCGCTCGTCGCGATTATGGTCGCGTAACAGCACCGATGAATGGTATTCGCGGGTGATTTGAACGTTCACACCGCCTGCAGGAACGTTCAGGCTTTCGTTGTCACCATCTTCGCTGTTGTGGTGAAGTTGAAGAGCTTCCTCAGATTGTGACACGCCGCGAGGAGGTCCCACTCGGCCGTTGCCCCCTCGATCCCACGCAGCAACAGACGCTTGCCTCCCTGACAGGTGTCGATCTGTCCAAAGACCGGCTCGACGATCGTCTTTCGGCGTGCATAGGCAGCCCTGCCGGGTTTCGTCCGTAGTTTTCTTGCCATGCGTTCTTTCGCTGAGAGGTTTCGTGGGATGCGTCCCCGCGGTGTCGCTGGCATCACCTCTTCGTGGCGGAGCCGACCGGTCGCGATGTAGGCGTCGACTCCTCGGGCTGTTGCGGCTTTGACGTTGTCTTCGCTGAAATACCCGGCGTCGCAGAGGAGTCTCCGGGGAGAGGTGCCGGTGTTCTTGTTCATCTGGTCGAGCATCGAAGGAAGCGTTGGGCAGTCCGAGGAGCGATTGTCAAGAGAGGTGGCGACGATCACCTGGTGGACCCCGTCGACGATGGCCTGGGCGTTGTAGCAGTAGTGGAACGAGCCATCCGAGGTTTTCATGATGCGGCTGTCGGGATCGGTGAAGTTCGCCTGGGCGGTGTCTTTTGGAACCGCCACCGAGGCCGCTTCGGCCGCCTTTTGTTCGACCTCGACATCTTCGAGTCCTGCCTTTGTGGCTCTCTCCCGGGCTGTTGTCGCTGCCGCTTCTTTAGCTCTCTCCTCGAGGTCTGCCTTGGCCTTTCGCATCACCGCGAGACGGTGCTCGCGTCGGGCGAGCTCGCGCGGGAGGTCCTCGTTCCTCTTGTCCTTGCCAAAGGCCCTGTCCTCCCTTGCGTCGGTGACCTCGGCGTCGTGCAAAAGATCGTCGACCTCGGCTGCGAGGATGCGCTCTTTGTCGCTGAGATGGCGATAGCTCATCGCCTTTCTCCGCGACGCGTTGGCGCGGACCTTGGTTCCGTCGAGTGCGACGGTCCCCAAGGTGACCATGCCCGCCTCTCTGCACAGCTCAAGGCTTGTCCGGAACAGCTCGCGCAAAGCGACGAGGTGACGCCGGCGAAAGCGGGCGATCGAGCGGAAGTCGGGTGTCTGGTTCGCAGACAGCCAGCGGAAGGCAACGACGTCAGAACACGCCAGCTCGATTGCGCGCGACGAGCGCGTGCCGGTGGTGTAGCCATAGAGAAGGATCTTCAGCATCAGGCGGGGGTCATAGGGAGGGTAACCACGGACCTCTCTGTAAGAAGAGAGGAAGGGCTCGAGGTCCAACACCTCCTCGACGAGATCGCTGACAAAGCGCGCCAGGTGGTTCTCTCCCAACCAGTCGTCAAGCGAGGGCGGAACGAGGAACTGTTGTCTGGGGTCATAGTGGCGAAACATCTTGTTCACCCCACCCGTGAGGCGCTCATGCTGAGCCTCGAAAGGGGTGACATCCACGGCAAACAGTTGCTCATCACGCTGGTCATTGGCCATGATCCAAGTCTTGCCGATGGCGAGCAAAATCGCGAATCGTGACGGTTAGTGACCCAGGCTCCTAGTGTCCCCCTGAGCCCCGAAGGAACCGGTACGCCAGAGCCACGGCCGCGACAACGACCGCCGCCTCAATGAAGAAGGCGAACACCCCGAGAATCACGTGCACGATGGTGGAGAGAAAGACCAGCACGAGCACGACTCCGACACTGCTCGCGATGACCCGCACCGGTGACGGGCTCATGTTGCGCCCCATGTTGCGCTTTGTGGGCTGTAGCAACGGACCCACCTCCCTCACTCGTCCCCTCCCCACCCTAGCGACATTCAAAAAGACTCGACGAGATATCGCCACAACCGACTCTGACCAACAATATTGGTCTGCGGTTTCGATCGATCATGGATGATCACGTAGCCTTGGCCATCATGGCAACCCCACCAGGCAGAGCGCGCCCTCCAGGAACAACCCGGGCAAACGAAATTCGAGAGGCGCGTGCCCGGCTCACCGACGCGGTACTCAAAGGGGATCTCGCTGCCGCTGACTTTCCCACCCAGTACGCAAGGGTCTGTGACCAATGGCTGTCATCGCTCTTCGAAGAGGCAACCGAGGGAACGTCGCGCGGCTGCGCACTCGTTGCAGTTGGAGGATACGGAAGAGGCGAGCTGACGCCGGGAAGCGACCTCGATCTTGTGCTGCTCCACAAGGGAAGACGGCACCACGAGGAGATCGCGAACACCATCTGGTATGCAGTCTGGGACAGCGGAATTCGCCTCGACCACAGCGTCCGAACGAAGAAAGAGGCGGTCTCAATAGCGAGAGAGAACCTCAAGGTGGTTCTCGGGCTGCTCGATGGACGCGTCATTGCGGGAGACGAAGAGCTCGCGACGCCGGTCTTTGTCGGGTCGCGAGATCTCTGGCGCCGCGAGTGGCAGCGGTACCTTCCCGAACTCGAAGATTCGGTGCTGACAAGGCACAGAGCCTCAGGCGAACTCGCATTCCTGCTTGAGCCAGATCTCAAACTCTCGGAGGGAGGCCTTCGCGACATCGGCGTGCTGCGAGCGTTCGGCGAGGCGCTTCCCGAGATCAGTGAGCTTGCAACTTCGGTTCAGGTACGACAGGCCGAACGCGTCATCGTCGCAGCGCGCGTCGCGGTGCAGTGCCGCACCTCGGCCGCGGGCGATCGACTGTTGCTCCAAGAACAAGACCAAGTCGCGGAGACGCTCGGCTACGAAGATGCCGACCGACTGATGGCCGCAATCGCCGAGGCTGGGCGGGCGATCACAACAGCCGGGAACGAGGGGTGGAGACGCGTCCATCTCTTTGAACAGTCAGAAAATCAGATCGATTCGCCCGACACCGAACTCGGCTCTGGAGTGATCTGGAGGCGAGGCGAGATCGCGCTCCGTAGCGATGCCGATCTGGAACATCATCCCGAACTCACAATGAAAGTCGCGCTTGCAGCGGCAGAGCGCAATGCCCTGATCGAACGCGCCACGCTCGATCGGCTCGAGCACGACACTCCAGCTCCTACGGTCCCTTGGTCAGATGAGTTGCGCAGCGCGTTCATTTCGCTGTTGCAGACTGGGGATGCCCTCGTGCCGGTCATCGAATCGCTCGACCAGCGAAGGCTCTTCGAGCGCTTCGTTCCCGAGTGGACAACCGTCCGGAATCGACCGCAACGCAATGCATACCATCGGTTCACCGTCGATCGACACCTGCTTGAGGCGATCGCTCGCTCGGCTGAGCATCTCGGCTCCGTTGGTCGCCCCGATCTCCTCGTCATGGCTGCGATGCTGCACGACATCGGCAAGGGCACCCCGGGAGATCACTCCAAGGTCGGCATGCAACTTGCCTCGGCGATCGCGACGCGCATGGGATTTGACGATCAAGATGTCGCGACTCTTGTGCATCTCGTTCAGTACCACCTCATACTCCCCGAATGCGCGACACGACGCGACATCGACGACCCCGCCACCTCAGCACTCGTCGCCAAACTGGTCGGCGATCACAACACCTTGGAGCTGCTTGCCGCGCTGACCGAGGCCGACGGCCAAGCGACGGGCACATCCGCATGGGGCCCCTGGAAATCGGAGCTTGTCACCAACCTGGTGCAGCACGTCAGAGCGATCTTCGATGGCATCGAACCACCGGAACCTCAGCGCTTTGTGCCTACCGCCGAACAGATCGAGCTGCTCGAACGCCACGAGATCGCTCTGCTTGCCCACGGCCGACACGTCACCGTCGTCGCTCCCGATCGCACGGGGCTTCTTGCCGCAGTCACCGGTGCACTTGCGCTTCACGGTTGCAACGTACGACGCGCGTCGGCCGTCGAGGGGATTCCCGGTATGGCGCTTGAGAATTTTGATGTCGAACCGACCTTCGATCGACCAGTCAATTGGAGTCGCGTCGAACAGGAGGTGATCGAGGGGCTCTCGAACGCCACACCATTTGGTGAACTGCTGCGCGCGCGAGACAACACCTACGCGCCGCGCCGTCCCTCATCTGCCTATCCGACGAAGTCCCACGCAAAGATCGTCAACGACGTCTCTGATCGCGCCTCGGTCATCGAAGTCCGTGCAAATGACCGCCTCGGGCTCTTGCACAGCATCACCACCACGCTCGCCGAAAAGGGGATCGACGTCGTCTCCGCACTGGTCGATACGCTCGGCCACGAGGTCATCGACACCTTCTATGTGCGTGACCGCGAGGGCCACAAGCTGAGCGACCCGGCGATCATGAACGAGGTCACCTCGGCCCTTGAGGAGGTCATTTCGAGCGGCTCGGAGCGCTAGCACGACAATCTCTCAACTCGGAGCAGTACTGCCCGGGAGGACCGGGATCCTCTGGTTTGAGGCGGATTTGCCGCTCAATTGCAGTTTTTCTCCCCCCGTGACCTGCAATTTCATCAATTTCAGACCCTCGCGGCACAGATTCACGGATAACATGACGCCAAGCTAATCATTCACCCGACAGACGGTGCGCAAGACCCAAGCGGGGTGTCGTTCGGCAGGAAGACAGTCTCCCTGGACGGCCGCCTTCATCCAACCGCTCTCACGTTTCGCACATCAAGAGGTCTGTCGCCGAACCCGCACAATCGCGAAAAAAGGAGCCGCCAGTATCAACCAGCCAAGGGCCATCCCCGTCTGCACCTCGTAGGGCACGAGCCCACGGTCCGATCCGCCCTACCGGCGCCGAACCCCGAGACGCATGCATCAAGACGGCATGCCCGCATCCTTACCCACCTGGAACCATCTGGTTTTCCACGATCCAAGGAGGCAAGATGCGCAAGCACCCTTTGCTCGCATTCGCCACGACAACGCTTGGCCTCGGTATCGGGGCCACCACAATTGGCGTCTCTGGCGCCGCCACATCACGCATGACCCACCGCCGACTCAACGTCGGAGAGACGAAACTCGCCACGCACGGCGGGTCAACTGGCCACCAGGCTCGGTCTTCCGGATCCGGGCGCTCCTGGCTCGAAAGATCGGTCATCTTGTCCCAGACAGGGCCGACCGATTTCCTCTTTCCGAGAGCCAAAGGCCTTCCCCCCGAGATCGGCGCGCCACCGCGAAATCACATCTGGGCGATGCTGAGAGCTTGTGAGTCGGGAGACAACTACCGCGAGAACTCTGGCAACGGGTACTACGGCGCGTACCAGTTCACGATCACCTCTTGGAACCAAATCGGCGAGGTCGGATTCCCCAACCTCGCGACTCCCGCAGTACAAGACGAGGCGGCTCAACGCCTGATGGCCATCCAGGGCTGGCACGCCTGGCCAGTGTGCTCTGTCATGCTCGGATTCGCTTGACGCCTGTTCAGATCTGTCTCAGTCGCCACGGTGCGCCAACGCGTACGACGGGCCAGTCGACGCGGGAGACGCCACCTTTGTGACACGAAAGGGACGATGCCCGAGGTACTCTACCTAGGGACTCCGGTCATAGGCAATCCGGCTCCGACGTGGCGGGCCGGCATACACAATAAGGTGGTGTCCGTTGTCCGAGCGAGTTCCCCAACTCGACGATCAGATCGCACTCACGTTTGACGACGTTTTGCTGCTCCCCCAGGCCTCAGATTTGATGCCCTCCGAGGCAGATACGAAAACACAGCTGTGCGAGCGCCTCGAACTCAATATTCCCCTCCTCTCGGCCGCGATGGATACGGTCACCGAGTCGCGGCTCGCCATCG
This sequence comes from Acidimicrobiales bacterium, assembly GCA_035532075.1. Taxonomy (GTDB): domain Bacteria; phylum Actinomycetota; class Acidimicrobiia; order Acidimicrobiales; family Bog-793; genus CAIVND01. Next base: position 8,053 of record DATKRV010000020.1, read on the forward strand.
CGCTCGCGCGCCTTGGTGGCCTCGGCATCGTTCATCGCAACATGTCTGCCGAGCATCAGGCCGAGGAGATCGACAAGGTCAAGCGTTCCGAGGCGGGCATGGTCACCAATCCCGTCAAGATCCGTCCGGACCAGCTAGTTGCCGAGGCGCTCGATGTCATGTCGCACTTTCATATTTCCGGTGTACCCGTCGTCGATGAGATGGACCGGCTCGTTGGGATCATCACCAACCGCGATCTCCGCTTCCACGAGAACCTGAGCGTTCCCATCCACGAGGTCATGACAAAAGAGGGACTCATCACCGCACCGGTGGGCACTACGCTCGAACAGGCGCGGCGCATTCTCCAGGGCGCGAAGGTCGAGAAGCTTCCGATCACCGATGCCCAGGGCATCTTGCGCGGTCTCATCACCGTCAAGGACATCACCAAACAGGAGCTCTACCCGAACGCGTGCAAAGACCGCGACGGACGACTGCGCGTCGGTGCGGCGATCGGGGTCGGGGTCGACGGGATCGCCCGTGCCAAGGCCCTCGTCGAGGCAGAGATCGATGTGATCTGCGTCGACACCGCGCACGGGCAGTCGCAACGCGTCATCGAAACCGTCGAGGAACTGCGCGCGAACTGGAGTAACGGCGTCATCGTGGCGGGCAATGTTGCCACCCCCGAGGCGACCCGGGCGCTCTCGGAGGCGGGAGCCGATGTCGTCAAGGTGGGAATCGGACCGGGCGCGATCTGCACGACTCGGGTCGTAACCGGAATCGGTGTACCGCAGTGGACGGCGGTGCAACAATGCGCGAGCGCAGCGCGCGAATACCGCGTCGGGATCATCGCCGATGGCGGGATCCGCTTCTCCGGCGATATCGCAAAGGCGATCGGTGCAGGTGCACATGCCGTGATGCTCGGAAGCCTCTTCGCGGGGGTCGACGAGAGCCCAGGCGAGATCACGATGATCGGCAACCAGCCGCGGAAGCTGTATCGCGGTATGGGATCAATGGGCGCAATGTCCTCTCGATCGTTCTCTAAGGATCGTTACGCGCAAGAGGACATCATCGATGCAGAGAAGGTTGTCCCCGAGGGAGTCGAGGGAAACGTTCCCTATCGCGGACCGATGCACGAAGTCGTCCATCAGCTTGTCGGAGGTCTTCGACAGGCAATGGGCTACTGCGGCACCCGTACCATCGCAGAGCTGCGCGAGGGGGCAAAGTTCATCCGCGTCACGCCGATGGCAAACCGCGAGAACCACCCTCACGATCTCACCGGCGTGGTTGATGCCCCCAACTACTGGGCGAGCGAGCTCTAGGAGCCAAAGACCGCACGCTCAGATCAACCCTGCTCTCCCAGTTCAGCGCCGCACAGCCAGCAACTACGCTTGGCGCATCCGCTTTCGATCTCCCGAGTTCTTCGAACCAGAGAGAGCGATTCGTCCATGTCAAGGACGCCGACACCGTGATGAGGGAACGAGAAGATGCATATATCCGCAAAGGTCGAATACGCGGTACGCGCGCTACTCGTGCTCGCGGCCGACGACGGCGGTCCACTCTCTGGCGCGGCCCTTGCAAGTGCCCAGGAGCTCCCGCCGAAGTTTCTCGATGGCATCCTCGCGGAGTTGCGCCGGAGCAACATCATCGTCAGCCAGCGCGGATCGGAGGGCGGATACCGTCTCGCGCGAGATGCATCCGACATCGCGCTTGCGGACATCATCCGGGCGATCGATGGTCCCCTTGCGGCAATTCGAGGTGAGCATCCCGAGGTGACGTCGTATGGAGGCGCCGCGCGACACCTCCAGGATGTCTGGATCGCGATTCGCGCCACCCTTCGCAGCGTGCTCGAGACGACGACGCTTGCTGACGTCGTCTCCGGGAAACTGCCCGCGAACGTCAAGAAACTCGTCGCCGATCCCGACGCCTGGATCTCTCGCTAACTCGATATCAACTGGAGGCGCGTATGCGTGCGGTCATCTATACAACGCCCGGCGGACCTGAGGTCCTCGAGCTCGTCGATCGCGAGATCCCTGCGCCGGGTCCGAAAGAGGTGCTCGTTCGCGTGCATGTCTCCGGAGTCAATCCAACGGACTGGAAGTCTCGGCGCGCACTGAGTGGTTCTCTTGCCTATCCCGAGATCGTTCCCAACCAGGATGGCTCCGGGGTCATTACCGCGGTCGGGAAGGGCGTCTCTGAGGAGCGCATCGGTGAACGGGTCTGGATCTATGAGGCCTGTCACGGTCGCGCCTTTGGCACCGCGCAGGAGTACATCGCGATCGAGCAAAAGAAGGCGGTCCGCCTCCGCGACGATTCGAGCTTCGACCTCGGTGCCTCACTGGGAATTCCCGCACTCACGGCGCACCGCTGTCTCACGGCCGGTGACCGCCGCCCCGAGCGGCTCGGCCCGAAGGTTCTGCAGGGCGAGACCGTCCTTGTCGCGGGTGGAGCAGGTGCGGTTGGCCACTTCGCCGTCCAGCTCGCGCACTGGTCCGGTGCGCGCGTCATTACGACGGTGAGCAACGAAGAGAAATCCGAACTCGCGAAACGCGCCGGAGCCGACGAGACTGTCAACTATCGCGCCGGTGGTGTGATCGAAAAGATCCGCTCCCTTGCTCCAGAGGGAGTCGACCTCATCGTCGAGGTCTCCTCGGTGATCAACCATCCGATCAATTCCCAGGTGCTCAAAGAGGGCGGAACGATCGCCATCTACGCGAGCGGGGACGAACTCCTTGCGCTCGATATCCGTTCGATGATGCGGCTCAACGCCGGTATCGAGTTCATCTACACCTACACCGTCGCCAGAGCAGCGAAACGTGCTTCGGTCAAGGATGTCTCGCGCGCGCTCAGGGATGGGGCGCTCGGTGTGGGAGAGGAACATGGCCTGCCCCTCATCCGATTCGGACTCGGAGAGACCGACCTCGCGCATCGCTGCGTCGAAGATGGCGCAACGGGCAAGGTCGTCATTCACACCCTGGATGTCCCCCACTGATCTGGCGGTTGATCCGCTGACGAAACGCTCCGGCGCGCACCGGAACATCACCAGCGAGATGATCACCAGATACTCAATGAGCGCGTCTTGCGAACGCGCAACGGATCGAGAACCTAGAGGCTGAGCGCCTTGGTCGGCGCGAGGACGCTGGTCGGATCATTCCAATCGATGCCCGCGACGTCGATGTATAGCTCAATCTCGTTACCGTCGGGATCGAGCAGGTAGAGACTGTGCGTCGCCGTGTGATCAGAGGTACCGACGATCGTGACGCCCTCTTGCTTGAGCGTCTCGATCGCCGAACGGAGCTCGTCGTCCGTGTCGCCGATCTTGAACCCGAGATGATAGAGACCGGACCTATGACCCCTCCCTGGATGAGGTGCGTCCTCTCCGACCTCGATCAGCAAAAGTTCATGATGGGTACGACCTGATGAGAACATCGCGACTCGGCCGAGTGCGAGGGGCCGACCATCCGCATCCTTTGGCTCGATCATGTGAAAACCGAGTACGTCACGGTAGAAATGCACGGAACGCTCGACATTCTTGACAAACAATACTGCGTGGCCAAGCTCTTTGATCTTCATGGGCACTCCCTCGCTGCGATGGCTTGCTGTCTCACACTTCCGATCAACACCGCTTCCACCGCTTTTCTTCCCGGAGTATAAACGAGACCCGAAATTCATCGGTTCAAAGGGTCGATTCCCGAACGATGTCAAGGAAAAACCCGTGCAGCCGGGAATCATCGGTGAGCTCGGGATGAAACGAGGCGACCATCACATTCTCCTCTCGGCACACAACCACACGGGGGGCTCCGTTGTACGTGATCGACGAGAGCACCTCGACCCGTCCACCATGTTGTTCCACAATCGGCGCGCGGATGAAGACCGCGTGCATCGGTTCGTCAAGTCCCGCGACTTCGAGGTCTGCCTCGAAAGATTCGAGCTGACGACCAAAGGCGTTCCTCCGTACGGAGATGTCGATCGCGGCGAACGGCCGCTGGTCATCTCTGCCATCGAGGACCGTGCGCGACAAAAGGATCATTCCCGCACAGGTCCCGAACGCCGGCATCTTCGCCAAAAGGCGCTCGCGAAGGGGCCCATCGAGACCCGAAGAGACCAACAGCATTCCAAGTGTCGTCGACTCACCACCCGGAAGGATCAGCGCGTCGACCTCCGCGAGCGCCTTCGGGGAGCGGACATTCACACCCTCGACGCCGATGCGCTCGAGAGCCCTGAGGTGCTCGCGCACGTCCCCCTGGAGACCGAGCACTCCGATCGAGGGGCCACTCACCGCGTACTCCAAACGGTAGCTGTGCTTTGAGCACGCGGTCTTGTCAACTACCAGCCACGCTCGGCAAGGCGGGTCTCGAGCGTTTCGATCTCCGCGCCGCGCATCGCCTCGCCAAGCCCACGCGAGACCTTGACGAGCACCGAAGGATCATCAAAGTGCGCCGTTGCCTCGACGATCGCGGCAGCCATCCTGTCTGGATCCTCACTCTTGAATATGCCAGATCCCACGAACACGGCCTCCGCGCCGATCTGCATCACCAGCGATGCATCCGCTGGCGTCGCAAGTCCGCCAGCGCAAAAAAGCGGTACCGGAAGCTTTCCGGTCTGATGGATCTCGAGCACGAGATCGATCGGTGCCTGAAGGTTCTTCGCCCATCCATAGAGCTCAGTGGAATCCGAGACGCTGATCCGCTTGATGTCGCCGAGGATCGATCGCAGGTGGCGGACCGCCTCGACCACGTTGCCCGTGCCGGCCTCGCCCTTCGAGCGGATCATGCATGCCCCCTCGGAGATCCGCCGGAGCGCCTCGCCAAGGTTGGTCGCACCACAGACAAAGGGAACCTCGAAGGCCCATTTATCGATGTGGTGAGCCTCATCGGCCGGGGTCAGCACCTCACTTTCGTCGACGTAGTCAACGTTGAGAGCCCCGAGGATCTGCGCCTCGGCAAAGTGACCGATGCGCGCCTTGGCCATTACGGGAATCGTCACCGCCTCCTGGATTCCGATGATCAGCTCGGGGTCACTCATCCGGGCCACTCCGCCATCGCGTCGGATATCGAACGGAACCCGTTCGAGCGCCATGACTGCAACCGCGCCAGCGTCTTCGGCGATCTTCGCCTGCGCGGCATTCACCACATCCATGATCACGCCACCGCGGAGCATCTCTGCGAGGCCGCGCTTGACGCGCACGGTGCCAGTCGTGTGTTCCGGGTGCTCTCGGTGCGATTGAAGGTCTGCCATGGAGGTTGATTCTACCCCCTCTCGCTTTTGCCGCCCCCGCAGCCCAGCGAGGAGGAGTACGTCGCCCTAGAGCGCCTCGAGGACAGCGTCTGCAGAACTCACCGACAATCCCGGGCCGGGCTCAACGCCAAGGTAGGTGACGACGCCGTCGTCGAGCACCATCGCGTAGCGCTGGGAGCGCACGCCCATTCCAAATCCGGTTCCATCAAGCTCGAGGCCGACCGCCTTCGCGAATTCGGCATTGCCGTCCGCGAGCAGAACGACCGAGTCACCGACGCTCTGACTCTCACCCCATGCCCCCATGACGAAGGCGTCATTCACCGCGATGCAGGCGACCGTGTCGACACCCTTCGCGGCGAGGTCATCCGCGCGGACAACGAATCCCGGGAGGTGATAGTCCGAGCAGGTGGGTGTGAACGCCCCGGGTACCGCGAACAGGACCGCCTTCCCCTTGCCGAGAAGCTCCTCAGAACTCACGGTCGCCGGGCCCTCGCTGCCCATCGTCTTTAGCGACACATCGGGAATGTGATCTCCAACCTTGATTGCCATCTTGTGCTCCTCCTCGGATCTTGCGATCGGCCAGCGTCTCGAAACCATGCCCAAGAACTCCCCTAGCTTAGAGTCCATGGTGACCGATCCCGTCCGCCCGGGAACCGCGTCCCTCGCGCGTGTCCTCATCGCGCCCGACAAGTTCCGCCCAAGCGCGAGCGCAGCGCAGCTGCGTCGCGTCCTTGCAAACGTCGTCGGCGAGGCAGGATTGGTTTCGGTTCCGATCGCGATCTCCGACGGTGGCGAGGGACTGCTCGAGTCACTCGGGGGCGAACCGCAGTTCACCACGGTAACTGGTCCGCTCGGTCAGCCGGTCCTTGCCGAATGGCGAAGGCGATCTGATCAGGCGGGCACGATCACCGCGATCATCGAGATGGCGCGAGCATCGGGGCTTGCGCTCGTCGGGGGTGGAGGAACAAATGATCCGTTGCGCGCGGACACTCGCGGTACCGGTGAACTGATCCGGGCAGCGATTGACGCGAAGGCGTCGACGATCATCGTCGGCTGCGGAGGTTCGGCGAGTACCGATGGCGGAGCGGGTGCGCTTGCAGCACTCGGCGACCTCTTGCCGCGCGCGGACGTCGTGCTCAAGGTGGCATGTGACGTCACCACGACCTTCCTCGATGCTCCCGCAGTGTTTGGACCGCAAAAGGGAGCCTCGCCGGATCAGGTGCGCGCACTGCGCTCTCGTCTCGAGGTGCTCTCTAAGAACTATCGCTCCCGCTACGGCGTCGAACTCGACGACGTGGCGCGCACCGGTGCCGCGGGCGGACTCGCCGGCGGACTCTTCGCCATCGGAGGAGTGCTCGTGTCTGGAATTGACCTCGTTGCAGAGGAGGTCATGCTCGATGACCTGATCGCGTCGAGCGATCTCGTCATCACCGGCGAGGGGAAGTTCGATGAGACCTCGCTCGAGGGCAAGGCGGTCGGGGCGCTGCTTGAACGCACGCGAGACCGGAGCAGACTCCTCATCATCGTTGGCGAGGCAACAATCGGAATTGACCCGGAGCGCAACCCGCATGCGACGCTCGTCGATCTCGTCGCTCGGTTTGGTGTCGAACGCTCCTTCCACGAGACGCTCGATTGCGTGGAGATCGTTGCCCGCGAGGCGCTCGAATCTCTCTGAGCCTCCGGTCGACAAAGGCGCAACTCCCGCACAGGTCCGCTGCGTCAGATCAACCTATCAACCTCTCAACCTGTCGCGCACTGGCTCTGCGTGAGACGCCGTGGCGACCCGCCGAGTCATGAACGATCGACATCAAGCCCGACTGGCAACTGCTCGACCGGCCAGTTGAGCAACCGCACCGCGCTCAGACACGCGTAGCGATCGGTCATCCCGCCGACATAGGTCACTGCACGCCTCACTGCGAGATCGCTGTTCGACTCGATGGACTCCTCACCGTCGACCACCGGATGTTCGATGAAGTACTCCACCAGCGCGCTGAGCAGTCGAGCAACCCGTTCCCCTTGGATCAAAGAGTCATCTCTCGTGTAGATGCGCTCGTAGTTGAAGGTGCGCAATGCGGCGAGAGCCTCGGCCATCTCGGCGCTCATCGAGATCCGCCCACAGCGCCGAGAGGTCTCGATGAGGTCGCGCACGAACACGTTCAGCTGCGGATTCCGACGGGTGCCGCACCGTTGCCGGACAACTGCCGGAATCTCGCGCTCGTTGACGATCCCAGCCGAGATTGCGTCTTCGAGGTCGTGCGCACAGTATGCGCATCGATCGGCCCAAGAGAGAACCTCTCCCTCAGGAGTAAAGGGTGCGGGTCGCGACCAGGAGTGATTGCGCACGCCGTCAAGCACCTGGCCCGTCAGGTTGAGTGGTGCAAGAGTGACCTCCGCTCCCCATACAGCGTGGTCATAGCCGCCCTCGAGAAAAGGGGCGAATGCCTCCTCACTCGGATGCCCTCCCGGTCCGTGACCACAGTCGTGCGCAAGCGCGATCGCCTCGGTGAGCGCCGTGTTGAGCCCGAGCGCGCGTGAGATCGCAGTCGCCACCTGTGCGACCTCGAGTGCGTGGGTCAAACGGGTACGTTGGTGGTCGTCGGGAAAGACGAATACCTGTGTCTTGCCAGCCAGACGGCGAAACGAACTCGAGTGCAGCACACGGTCCCTATCGCGCTCAAAGCAGGTACGAAAGGGATCTGGCTCCTCGTCAAGTGCGCGATCACCAGCTCCAACGGCGAGTGTCGCCCCTTTTGCCAGCGTCGCCCTCTCTCGCTGCTCGCGTTCTTCGCGCCCGATCACCTCAACGATCTCGAACGTCGCGCTCGAATCCTCGTGTGCAACGACCGCGTCAGGAACGAGAAAATCATGTCCACGCATCGTGGAGGCCCAAAGCGCGGCGCGTGTCCCCTCTGGTGTCCTCTTGTCCTCAGTCATCTGCGCCGTTTCTCAACAACATCTCAATCTCATACTACGACCCGGCTGGGTCAGAGCTAGGAGATGGAAAGTTCCCGGCGATAGATACGCGTCGGAGACATCTTCGCGATCGTCTTTGCAAGGTGGGCAAAGATGAGACCAACCTCACCCTCTGGCTCCGTCGCGACGATCGGTGCTCCGATATCGGAGCCCTCGCGCAGGGAAAGCTCCAGCGGCACCTCGGCGAGCAGTTCGACGGCGAGCGTCTTTGCAAGCGCCCGCCCGCCTCCATGGCCAAAGGGCTCGAAGCGCTGGCCGTCTGGCGTCACGAAACTCGACATGTTCTCGATCACTCCGCGCACGGGAATCTTCATCTGCTTCGCGAGCGATCCCACCCGCTGGGCAACCCGCTCCGCGCTTGGCTGCGGGGTCGTGACGACGTAGATCTCTGCCCTTGGCAGCTGCTGCGCGACACTCAGCGCGATATCGCCCGTGCCAGGTGGCATGTCGATCAAGAGGAAATCCGGTGCTCCCCAATACACATCGACGAGAAACTGTTCTATCGCTCGATGCAACATCGGCCCGCGCCAGGCGATCGCCTGATCCTCGTCGACGAAAAAGCCAATCGAGATGACGCGCACGCCGTGGGCCACCGGGGGCACGATTGTCTTTCCAAGCACGTTCGGTGGGTAGCCGACACCAATCATCTTTGGCACACTGAATCCGTAGATATCTGCGTCGAGGATGCCGACGCTGTAGCCCTCTTGGGCGAGGGCAACGGCAAGGTTGACCGTGATCGATGATTTGCCAACCCCTCCCTTGCCCGACGCGATGCACAGCACCCGTGTCGGCGAGGTCCGTTCCGCGAACGGATTCGGCCGGTCAAGGGGCGGTCCATGTCCGTGTCCCTCATGGGGCATCTCCACCGCCGAGGGTGCAACCGTTCCGAGCAGGTGCGCTCCAAGTTCCTCGCGCTGTTGTTCATCGAGATCGACGAGTTCGAGATCGACCTCATCGATCCCCTCTCCCGCCACCCGGAGGAGGCGGCGGCGGAGTTCGCTGGTCGCTGGATAATCCGGGCCAGGTACGCGCACCCTGAGCCGGGCGGTCCCTCGCCTGACCTTCAGCTCCTCGATTGCGTCGAGTTCACCAAGGCTCTGGAAGAGCACCGGATCCATGACCGCGGAGAATGACGCAAGGAGTTCCTGATCCCGTTCGCGTGCCATTGGGCGCCATCTTCTCCGTCATCGTGGGTATTCACGCATGTACCAGCGCACTGTCATGAACCAGCACAGCTACGATAGCGGGTAGGCCCACTGTGGGAGGCTGTGAAACGCGCTGGACGATCAACATTGCCCCGCGCCCTTGCGTCAACGACGGGAACATTGAACCAATGACAGTTTCGCCACGAAACGAGAGCGGCCCCCCCCAGCGCGACGCCGAGAACGACGAGACCTTCTCGGCAGCGGTCGCAGCGGTGACGTCGGCCTTTGGTGACGCGACCCGTCGACAGATCTACCTCGTGGCGCGAGACGGAGCTGGGGTGACCGCGACAGAGATCGCAAGACGCTTCGACCTGCATCCAAACGTTGCCCGACACCACCTCGACAAGCTCGCCGCGGGCGGATACCTCGACGTCAGCCTCGATCACACTCCGAGTGGCGCAGGTCGCCCCTCGAAGCGCTATCGGCGAAGTGGCCGCCAGACAACCCTCGAGATTCCCCCGCGCCCCGATGAACTGATGATCACCCTGCTCGTCCGGGCGCTGTCCTTGCTCGCGCCAGAGGTCGCGGAAAAGATGGCGCTCGAGGTCGGGGAGGACTACGGCCGCATGCTTGCCGAGCAGATGTCACCCGGTGATTCACAGCGATCGAGCCGGGCCGCGATGCTCGCCGTTGCGGATGCGCTGACCGCACATGGATTTGCCGCCCACGCAGAGGAACGGGCGCAATCGATGAGTATCATCCGTGACCACTGCCCCTTTGGTGAGATCGTCTCGGAGCACCCCGTACTCTGCGCCGTCGACCGCGGGATGGTGCAGGGGCTGATGGCAGGGCTGTGTGGCGAGGGCGTGCCGGTCCAGCTGCGCTCTCGGGCACGCGGAGATGACAACTGCGAAAGCGTCGCAGCGAGCTAACCTCCCGGTGCCAAAGCAATGATTGCCGGAGGCGCCAGCTTTGCCTGCTGGTAGATCTTTCGCACCTGCGGTCGCACCGCAGCGACAAGTTCTGCTGAGGGATGGTCGCGTGCGAACGCCGCGAGTTCGTTGAGCGCTCCGGCAATATCGTGCCGGTCCTGTGCCAGCGCGATCGCATCGAGCACGCGCGCGTCGGGGTATCCCGGAGCGACGCGCGCTGCGAGGGCAATCTCCTCGTCACCCCGATCGACAATGCTTCGCTGGCCGGCCGCGATCCCCGAAAGACGCAGGAGCCACCCCTGATAGGTCAATGCCTCGTGTTGGTGCGGCACGGTGGCTAGCACCTTCGCGTACAACGAGATCGCCTCGGCGATCTGGCCCGTGCCAGCGAGTTCGGATGCCTGAGTGAGCTGTTGCTGGACGACCAATGCCTCTGAGAGTGAGACAGATCCCGTTTCGCTCTGGCCGGGGAGACGGACGCCCGCGAAGTGCAGCGCGGCAAAGGTCACGCCGACAATCACCCAGACAAACGTGAACACGATCAGCATCCGACGCGATCCTCTCCGACCGAGTGATTGCCGGAGCCTCGCAACAAATGGACGCGCAACCGTGCTCGTGTCGTGTTGTAGTTCAACAAGTTCGATCGCATCGAGCAGGGCACTCGTTCTCGAGATATAGCTCTGGCGCAAGATCTCATAGTCCTGCGGTTCGACATCTCCCGCGCGGAACTCGGTCTCGAGATCTTCGAGTGAACGCAATAGATCATCGCGTTCGCCTCGCAACAGTTCGAGACGGGCCGGCCCCTCACCCATCATCATCGACCTCACGCCGTCGTGAATCGGCCCGCCGTCCCAAGAGCTCGAGAACGCGCGCCTCACCCTCTTTGGAGACCCCGCGCTCGGGCGGCCGGCGGCGGGCGAAGAAGAGAAGCAGACCGGCGACCGCCGCCGAAACGGCAACGGCTGGCACAATCCAGAGCACCGACTCCGTTGGGCGAAGCAACTCGCCCTGACCATAGGTTGCGACCATGCGCGCTTCGATCGACTGATCCGAAAGACCCTGACCCACCCAGTCACGGATTGTCGACTTGAGCTCGTTGGCAGCGACTGTCTCTGACTGGGCAAGCGATGCATCCGCGCAAGATGGGCACTTCAGGACATTTTCGAGATTGGCGATGCGTTGCGCTCGCGTCGTAACGGAGGTATGCGCCGAACCAATGGCAAGCAACACCACGAAGACCACCACAAGTGCCGCCCACATTGACCGGGAGCGTAACAGCGTGCCGAGAGCGAGAGCGTCACTCATGCCCTGGCTACCTTCGCCTCGCGGATCCAGTTCGTCAGCTCGGTCGCCGTGACCGGCTGGGAGATGGAACTGACGATCTTGCCAACCGGATCGATGAGGAACAGTTCGGGCGGCTGAGCAACACCATAGGCCTGCGCGATGGAGCCGGTCGCATCAACGACGGCTGGCCAGGTGGCTCCGTAACGCGTGAGAAAGCCGCGCGCGTTGTTGATCGAGTCGTCGATATCGACTCCGATAAATCCGACCGTGCGATCGTTTCGGTGTGCGAAGGTGAACGCCTCGATCTGTGGCTCCTCGCTCAGGCATGTGCCACACCAGCTGGCGAAAAAATCAACGACGACGTAGCGGCCTCGCATCTCATGCAATGAGATCGGCAGCCCATTTGCAAGATTGACGCCCGAGATCGCCTTTGCCACTGATCCCCCAAGGGGAGTAGTCGTCGTTCCCGTCCCCGCCGAGGTACGGAGCGCGAAGACAACGATCAACGCGATGCTCACCGCTCCAACGACGGCCGCCACGACGCGTGTCCGTGCACGGGCCATCTTCACCGCCCGCCCACCGGAGAGGCTCCGAGAAACTCGGGGAGCGTGACCGTGGAGGGATCCGTTGGGCGCCGTCGGGATCCAGGAACGAGCGCGAGCAACGCTCCGAGCGCACAGATCGCGCCGCCGATCCACAGCCACATCACCAACGGCTCGCTGATCACCTCGATACTCACCGGGAGACCCAATCCCGCGCCACTCGCGAGTTCGAGATAGAGGTCTTGCGTCGCGGTCGAATCGATCGACGGAAGCGCGGTCGACGAGGGACTGTTGTCGTAATTGACGATGCCAGGACGAAAAATCCCGTCACCTCCGATGCGGACCTTGGCGAGATAGCCCTTGGCTGCCGGAGCGTTCACGGTCTGCCAACCGACGAAGGTCAGTTCGCGGCCGGCGACAACGGTCGAAGCTCCCGGCTTTAAGGTGATGAGCGTACGCGTTGCATACGAGGTCGAGGCACAGAGCGCGACCGCGACACAGATGACACCGAGATGGGTCACCATGCCGCCGTTCGCCCGTCCGACGAGTCCTCGCCAGGGTGGGAGTCCGTGTCGGTGCGCGCCAAGGGTCGCGAGCGCGAGTTGGCGCAGCGCAGAGGTAGCCGCGAATCCTCCGAGCGAAAAGGTCAGCAGGGGAACAAACCCGCGCACGCCGACAAGTACCAAGATCGCGAGCAGCCCAACAGCGCTCCATGCCGGTATGAGGATGCGGGCTCGCATCACACCCGCGCCCGCCTTTCGCCACGGCAGCGCGGGAGCAATCGCCATGATGAACAGCAACGCGATCCCGAGTGGCACCGTAAAGGTGTCAAAGTACGGACGTCCGATCGAGATCGCTCCCCCGCTCACAGCCTCGACGATGACCGGTGCAACCGTGCCGAGCAAGACGACGAAGGCAAAGCACGCAAAGATCAGGTTGTTGGCGAGGAAAGCGCCCTCGCGCGAGATCGGGGCGTCGATCGAGCCCGATGAGACAAGCCGGTCGCCTCGCCATCCGATCAGGCCGACGCTTGCGAGGACAATCACCGCGAAAAAACTCAACAGCGTCGGACCGATGTCCGAGTTGGAAAACGCGTGCACCGAGACGACGACACCCGAACGGGTGAGAAACGTCCCAAGGATGGTCAACGAGAACGTGGCTACGAGCAAAGAGAGGTTCCAGATGCGCAGCAGTCCGCGTCGTTCCTGCACCATCACCGAATGAAGATAGGCGGTCGCGGTCAGCCAGGGAAGCAGCGCGACGTTCTCGACCGGGTCCCAACCCCAGGCACCGCCCCAACCGAGCGACTGGTACGACCACCAAGCGCCGAGCACGATGCCGACTGTCAGGCATGCCCATGCGAACACCGCGGCGCGGCGCGTCGCAATCAGCCAACCCTCGCCGATCCGCCCGGTGATAAGCGACGCGAGGGCAAAGGCAAATGGCACGGTGAACCCGACGTAGCCGAGATAGAGAAACACCGGGTGGAACGCGATCAAGAGGTTGTCCTGCAAGAGCGGGTTCGGTCCCGTTCCATCCGCAACGGCGCGCGACACCTCAGCAAACGGATCCGCGGGGCCGGAGATCAGATAGAAAAAGAAAAGGGCAACGAGGCCGACGATGCCAAGCGCGATCACGAACAGTCGATCCTCGCAACGAGCTCGAAAGCGGATCGCCATTGCACAGAGATAACCCGTCAGCACGAGCACCCAGAGCAGGATCGAACCCTGCAGCGCGGACCACATGCCGGTGATCGAATAGAGGAGGGGGGTCTCGCGTGAGTTGTTCGACGCAACGTACGCAAGCGAGAAATCATGGGTAACCAGCGCATGCTCCATGGCAAAGGTCGCCACGAGCGCCCCGAGAAGTGGAACAAAGGCAGCGACCCAAAGACGCGAGACGAGATTGACCGATCCGGGCCAGAGCGTCAAAAGACACATGGCGATTGTCGCGACGGACCCCGACAGTCCTATCCAGATTCCGAGATGCCCGATCCAGGAGTTCATCGCGGCGCGCGCGGATTCATCAAGAGGAGGTATGCCAACGGACTAACGCACCGATCCATTCGGAGCGCGCACTCTTTTTGGATGGGCGGCGATATAGGAGTTGGAATGCTTGACGAGGATCTCGTCCGACTGAAAGCGATCCGAGGCACCGACGAAGTGCCCGACAAGCACAACGGGGATGTCTGCCTGGAAGAGCTCGGGCGGTTCACCGGAGTTCGTCACGGATATCTGCTGGTGGCGAGTACCTCGGATCACGAAGTCGACCGTCGTCGCATTCGGGCGCGTGATGCTGTGTGCAACGACGACGCCCTCGAGCTGAAAATCGGCATTGCCGAGCTCGATCCGGGAGCTGAGCGCCTGGTCGACCGTCTTGAAATAGGTCACTGCTCCAGAGAGCGTCTTGTAGAGCAAGAAGCAAATGGCAAGGGCGATGACCACAAAGACGAGGCGCAGTCGCCGGCGGGTCTCTCGACGCGCGCCAGCGACATCGCGCGCGGCGGCTCTGGTCATCACCTCTCGCTCGTGTTGGCCGGTGATCTCGATCTCACTCATTGACGTGTGGCGCGTTCCCGACCCCTGCGCTGTCGAACTATGAGCGAACCCACATAAAGACCCATCGCGATGAAGGTGACGAGATATCCGGCGAGAACGTAACTATTCATGACTGCCCTCGAGCTGGCGCTCGCGCAGTGCCGAGGTGATACGCGTCTCGAGCACACGGGCCTCGAGCGCGCCAAGTCGGTAGCGGATCATCACCATCCAGGCATAGGTGATGGTGAACGCAATGAACCCGAGCAGAAGCGTCCAGGCCATCGACCCATGAATGTAGGTCTTGTGCGTCGTGGGGTTCAGCACCGTCGGGGCCTGATGCAGGCTCTTCCACCACAACACCGCGAAATACACAATCGGGACATCGAGGAAGGCAATCAGGGCTGCGATTGCAGACCGTCTCGCGCGCAGCTCGGGATCGTCTGGAACGCGTCGCAGCGCAAGGTAGCCGAGATACAAGACAAAAAGGAGCGCGGTCGTCGTCAGGAGTGGATCCCAGGTCCACCACGTTCCCCACGCCGGGCGTCCCCAGATCGATCCCGTGACGAGCGTCAGACCCGTGAACAGCACGCCGACCTCTGCGGACGAACCTGCGAGCTGATCCCAACGCAGGTCTCTCGTACGTGGCCAGAGATACGCGAGGCTCGCGAGGAAGTTCATGCCATAGGCGATGAATGCCACCCACGCGAGGGGTGGATGGATGTAGATAAGGCGAACGAGATCACCCATGAACTGGTCAGGAGGGGTGACGAAAAGTCCGAGCCAGACCGTCGCCACCATTCCGGCCAGAGCAGACAGACCGAGGATCCGCTGGATCCGGTCCGCGAGGGTGCGCTGCTCGCCAAGCGATCGCATCAGAGGTCCTCCATCAATGGCCCAAAGCTCACGATCCCGATGCTGCAATAGACAACGCCAAAGACCGCGAGCAGCTCGAGCCAGCCAAGGCCAGCGGAAACATGCTGCGAAATCGCGGCCTGCCAGGTTTTTGAGCCGGCAATAAGAACAGGAGCAATAACGGGGAAAAACAACAAGGGCAATAGTGTCTCACGGACTCGCGAGCTGGCCAAAAGCACGCCGTAGAGCAGCCCGACAGCCACAATTCCGAGCGTCGCCACGACGCTCGCGACCGCGAGGAGCCAGAACGAGGCGAGGCTCACCTGGAAGACAATCGCCGTGATCACTCCGAGGAGGACTTCGAGGGCAACCAGCTGGGCCGAGAGGGCGACAAGCTTGCCGAGAAAGATACCCGCCGGATCAAATCCCGCCAGACGTAGTCCATCGAATGCGCCCTCGCGCAGCTCAATCGCGATCGACCGCTCGACACCGAGCACACTGGCAAGCAGGACGGCCAGCCAGAAAACACCGGGGGCTGCATTTTCGAGCCGCGCGGGATCAGGGCCGAGGGCAAAACCGAACAGCACGATCACCACCACGGCGAAGGGAATGACCTGGAACGCCGTGATCCGGGTGCGCCATTCGATGCGAAGGTCCTTGCGGGCGATATGGAGCGCGTCACGCACCATCGCTGTCCCCGTCTCCCAATCCGCCATCCACAGGTGCCACGATCGTCCCACCGACCATGACCACCGAACGCGTCGCGACGGTCCGCGCGTGATCGATCTCATGGGAGGCGAACACGACCGTCGTACCAGAACGTGACGCCTCGCGAATCAGATCATCGACGATCTCGCGACCGTCCGCGTCGAGGCCCGCGTGCGGCTCGTCGAGCAGCCAAAGCCTCCGGCGCCTCGCATAGAGCAGCGCGAGCGTGGCACGCCTTCGCTGACCCGTCGAGAGTTTCGAAACTGGCGTCAATGAAAGTCGCTCGGACAACCCAACGCGCATGAACGCCTCTTCGAGTACTCCGCTCGGAACGCGACTGGGTGAATGATGATCGGCTCCGAGCCAGAACGCGAGGTTCTCGCGCGCGTCGAGATCCCCGTAGAGAAAGCTCTCATGCCCGAGAAGGTCGACCTCTCGCCGTACGCGGCGCCGGTCAGCCCTCAGGTCGTATCCCAAGACCGATATTGAACCCTGGCTGACCGGGACGAGCCCGACAAGCACACGGAGCAGACTCGTCTTTCCCGCACCGTTTGCCCCGCTGAGGTGGACGACCTCCCCTACCTCAACCGAAAGGTTGACGCCCGAAAGAAGTGGAAAGGAGCCGGAGAACGCGACGGCAGCACGGAGTTCGATCGCTTCAGCCATGGCGCGACCCATGTTAGGAGCCAGCGCTGGGCCCAATTCACGCGCATATCTTGCCAGATCGGTCATTTTGCGCGAGTCGCGACCCGCTCCCGTGCGACGGGCCAGCGCCGGTAACGAAAGAGACAGGAAACGGACTAGCGAAGATGGGCAAGTAGATCCATGTCGGCGTCGACCATCATCTCGACGAGGCGGACAAAATCCACCTCCGGGCGCCAGCCGAGTGTTGCCGCTGCCTTGGTCGAGTCTCCGACCAGGAGGTCGACCTCGGCGGGCCTGAAAAACCGATCATCGACCTTCACGTAATCGCGATAGTCGAGTCCGACGCGGTCGAACGCGATCTCGCAGAGCTCGCGCACCTCATGGGTCTCGCCGGTCGAAATGACGTAGTCATCCGGATCCTCCTGTTGCAACATCAGATACATCGCGCGTACGTAATCTCCCGCGAAACCCCAGTCACGCTTCGCGTCAACGTTGCCGAGTCGCAGTTCGGTGCCGAGACCGCTCTTGATCCGCGCCACACCGTTGGTCACCTTCCGTGTGACAAATTCGAGACCACGCCGCGGACTCTCGTGGTTGAAAAGGATTCCTGAACTCGCGTGCAGGTCGTAGCTCTCACGATAGTTCACCGTGATCCAGTGCCCATAGACCTTTGCAACCCCATAGGGAGAACGCGGATGAAACGGCGTGGCTTCGGTCTGGGGAACCTCATGCACCTTGCCGAACATCTCTGACGAGCTCGCCTGGTAGAACCGGATCTCAGGGTCGACAAAGCGGATCGCATCGAGAACTCTCGTCACTCCAAGCGCTGTCGACTCACCGGTATAGACCGGTTGGGAAAACGAGGTCTGCACGAATGACTGAGCGGCGAGGTTGTAGACCTCGTGAGGGCGGTACTCACGCAGTACGTCAATGATCGACATCTCGTCGAGCAGGTCGCCCGGTGCGAAGGTGATGAGACTCTGGATATGGGCGACGCGATCGAAATTCACCGTTGAGGTGCGTCGCACCATCCCGATGACCTCATAGCCCTCTTGCAAGAGAAACTCTGCGAGATAGGAGCCGTCCTGACCAGTGATTCCTGTAATCAATGCCCGTCGTTGCACCGCATAGTTCTAGGCGGAATGTGCCCGCTCTGCAAGGAGACCCGAGGGCAACCATGCCGGTAACGGCAACCATCAAGGCGAAACCTCCGAAAAACGCGGAGAGGCACGAACGCTGTCAAGTGCACGACGAAATCCCGTGTTGAGAAGAGGTAGAGCGACCGAAAGCATCACAAAAGCCACCACAAAATAATCCTCGCGCGCTCCGATGGCGCGAAAAAGTCCAGTCGCAAGCACCGGGCCGATAATCCGGGCAACGCCTGACACGCTCTGTTGCAGACCCAGCGCACCAGCGCGCCGTTCGCTGCGAGTCATCTGAACAACCGTCGCCGTGAGCACTGGGGAGATCAGGCCATATCCGATCGCAACAAGGACGAGGCCGAGTCCAAGCACAAAGACCGAGCGGCTGAGTCCGATCAGAGACATCCCGGCCGCGAAGCTTGCGGAACCGACAAGGACAGTCGACACCGCGCCGAGTCGTCGCAGCACAAGACTGATCGCGCGACCCTCGACGATCGCGAGCACCGCACCAAGAAGGGCGAACGAGAGCGAGGCGCCCGAAACGCCGAAACCTCGAGTCTCGCGTTCAAAAAGGGCAAAGGTCGCTTCGAAGGCACTGAACCCGAATACCGCGACTCCAAATGCAAGCAGACAGAGCCCGCGCATTGTCCAGAGCGACGAGCGCTGTCGCGCTCGGGCTGAAACGTCGATTGTCTCGTGACCATCGCGCAATTGCACCGGCCCGGGAACACTCTGGGTCTCCGGAAAGCGTGCAAATGCGAACGCGAGATTCGCCAAACCGAGTACCGCCGCAAGAATGAACGGCAGGCGAATCCCGCCGAGCGCGCTCAGCGATGCGAGTCCGGGTCCAACGACGAATCCCATCGCGACGTACGCCCCGAGCAGGCCGAACTCTTGCGCGTGGCGCTCTTGACTCGTGACATCAGCGATTGCCGCCTGCGCAACCGCAATGGAACCGCCCGACGCGCCGTTCACAATGACGGCGATCGCAAGCAACGCTCCAGAACCGGCGAGCGCGAGTCCAAACGCGCTGAGCGCGCTTCCCGAGAGAGCGACGATCAACACTGCGCGTCGGCCGCGACGGTCCGCCAGACGACCCCAGAGCGGCGCAGTGATCAATTGGGCAAATGAGTAGGCGCCGAGAACGATTCCGATGTCGATCACGCTCATGCCGAAATGACGCGCATAGAGCGGTACAATCGGGAAGATAAGTCCGAAGAGGACGAAGTCGAGGCCGACGACCAAACGTACGGAACCAAGGCGCGACGCGCCCACCATTCGACTGTCGGGTGCGCCAGCCACTCGCGTGCGACGCCCGAATTTCACAGTTGTATTCGACTCTCCCTCTACCACTCCGTCAAGTCGCCCGTACGCGGCGATATCTCACCATGGTGGTGATTAGATCAGGGCATACCGAGTTCGGTTCGAATGGCGGTGCTAAACCGCTTTGACGTTTGCGGCCTGCAAGCCCTTTTGCCCTTCCTGCACCTCGAATTCAACTGTCTGACCCTCTTCGAGTGAGCGGTAGCCCTCCATCTGTATAGCCGAGTGGTGCACGAATACATCCGTACCGCCATCTTGCGAGATGAAGCCATATCCCTTTTCTGCGTTGAACCACTTCACCGTACCGGTCGCCATGTCGGTGACCCCCTTCTTTCCGTAAAACGCACCTCAAGAGAGAGAACCACTCTGGATCTCTGGCTGCCCGTACCCGCGGCGACAGGCAAGTTCCTGACACCAGTTGCAGAACGCCCCCCTCGAATCTGACGATACCAGCGCGCGGTGTTTTTGCAAAGAGTTATTCCTTGCGAAATGTCCGAACCGATCTGGGACAGGTCAGCGATGGATTCTGGTCCCCTCGGGAGTGTCCTCGACGATCCAACCGCGGTCTTCGAGCTGCGCGCGCATTTCGTCTGCGGTGACAAAATCGCGTTCTGCACGTGCAAGGTCTCGTCGAGTAACCATCTCGTTGACCTCTCCATCCGCGGCCTCTCCCCCGCCGACAAAAAGTCCGAGCGCACTGAGTAGTTCAACGACGGTGTCGGCGATGCTTCTGGCCGAAGAGGCTGCGCCCGAATCGACAAAGCCATTCGCGAGACGGACAGCCTCAAAAACTTCCGCAAGCGCCGCGGGCGTATCGAGATCCGCGTCCATCGTCTGAATGAACCGGTCTCGGAGATGTTCAGATTGGCGCTGCGCCTCTTGTCCCAAAGAGGGCTCGACACCTGAGACGCGGCGGACAAGTGCATCCAGTCGAGCGAGTCCGCCCGCTGCGGCATCGACCGTCGTCTCATTGACCTCAAGCGGCGAGCGGTAATGGGACTGCAGCACGAGAAGCCGGTAACTGCGGGGATCGCAGCGATCGAGCAGTTCTGCGAGCGTCGTAAAGTTGTTGAGCGACTTCGACATCTTTTCGCCCACGACCGTGACGAGACCGTTGTGCATCCAGTGACGCGCGAAGAGATGTCCGTCGGCAACTGCCTGGGCCCGCTCGTTCTCGTGATGGGGAAAGATCAGATCCTGACCACCACCATGGAGCTCGAAGTCGTCACCGAGAAGGGCAAGCGACATAACGACGCATTCGGTGTGCCAACCCGGTCGACCATCTCCCCAAGGGGAGTGCCACACCGGCTCATCGGGCTTCGCGCGCTTCCACAGCGCGAAGTCAATTGGGTCATTTTTGGTCTCGTCAAGTTCGACCCGGGCCCCGGCGCGCCGATCTTCGATCGATTGATGCGAGAGGAGCCCGTATTCGGGAACCATTGCGGCGCGCAGGTACACGCCCTCGCCTGTCTCGTAGGCAAATCCCCGCTCCACCAATGACGCGATCAGATCGATCATTGCGTCGACATACTCCGTCGCATGAGGCTGTCTCTGGGGACGGAGCACTCCCATCCTGTCCATCGTCTCGAACCATTCGGCCTCGGACTCGACCGCGATCTCCTTCCAGTCGCGTCCCTCGGTCCTCGCGCGTTGAATGATCTTGTCGTCGATATCAGTAACGTTCGAGACATGTTGGACGAAGAGGCCGCGATATTCGAGATAACGGCGCAGGACGTCATAGACCAAGACTGCTCGTCCATGACCGACGTGGGGCGGACCGTAGACGGTCGGACCACAGACGTAAAGCCCTACGACGCCGGGTTCTCGCATCGCAATTTCCGTGGTCTTTTGTGTGGCGGTATCGAACAGCTGGAGCACGGCTAGTACCGTACTAGGCCAATGAGCACCTCCTCCTCCCCAGATACCTCTACCGACGCCGTGACCGACGACCCTGCCCCGAATCGCACGATCGGCGTCAACATGCCCGAGCGACCAAGTATCGACAACATCGAAGAGCGGTGGATCCAGGCATGGGAGGAGCAGGGTACCTATACATTTGATCGCACCAAACATCGGGACGAGGTTTACTCAATCGACACCCCACCCCCGACGGTCTCGGGATCCCTCCATGTCGGACACGTGTTCAGCTACACACAGACCGACGTCATGGCGAGGTACCAGCGCATGTCGGGCAAAGAGGTCTTCTACCCGATTGGATGGGACGACAACGGGCTTCCGACCGAGCGGAGAGTACAGAACTACTACGGGGTACGTTGTGACCCATCGATCCCCTATGACCCCAACTTTGTCGCTCCGGAGTCGCCACATCACCCTCCAATCGCGATCTCGCGACCGAACTTTGTCGAACTTTGTTCGGTCTTGACCACCAAGGACGAGGCGGTATTCGAGAGACTCTTTCGCCGACTCGGCCTCTCCGTTGACTGGCGGCAGCACTACACCACGATCGGACCTCGTGCACAACGTATCTCTCAGCGTGGCTTTCTCCGCATGCTGAAGAATGGACAGGCATACCGACAGGAGGCACCCACACTTTGGGACGTGGACTTTCAGTCAAGTGTCGCCCAGGCGGAACTCGAGGACCGCGAGACGGTCGGCGCGTATCACCGGATTCGCTTCCATACGAAACAGATGCCGACGTTGGTAATCGAAACGACAAGACCCGAACTCCTCGCGGCCTGCGTCGCGCTCGTCGCACATCCAGATGATCCGCGCTACCAGACGCTGTTCGGTACACAGGTGACCACCCCGCTGTTCGAAGTCGAAATCCCCGTCCTTGCACATCCGCTTGCCGAACCCGAGAAGGGGTCGGGAATTGCGATGGTCTGCACCTTTGGCGATCTGACCGACGTCATCTGGTGGCGCGAGCTTTCGCTCGAGACCCGTACCATCGTCGGACGCGATGGCAGGCTCGAACACATCTCCTTTGGCGCTCGGGCCTTTCCGAGCATTGACCCCAGCCGGGCTCAACTTCTCTACGACGAAATTGCGGGAAAGACAACCAAACAGGCGAGAGCTCGCGTTGTGGATCAGCTACGCGACTCCGGTGACCTCGTCGATGAACCGCGTGCAATCACCCATGCGGTCAAGTACTACGAGCGTGGAGAGCGGCCACTCGAGATCGTCTCGTCCCGGCAATGGTACGTCAAGACACTCGAGCTTGCCGACGACCTCATCCGACGAGGGCGCGAGATTGATTGGCACCCTCCGTTCATGCGCGCCCGGTACGAATCCTGGATCGAGGGCCTCAACGGCGACTGGAACATCTCACGGCAGCGGTTCTTCGGTGTTCCCTTTCCGCTCTGGTACCGAATCGGCGAAGACGGATCGATCGATGACCTCCACCCGATATTTCCCGACGAAGCACGGCTGCCGATTGACCCCTCTGTAGAGGTCCCCGAAGGCTACGACACCTCGCAACGGGGAATGCCCGGTGGATTCACCGCCGATCCCGACGTCATGGACACCTGGGCGACCTCTTCGCTCACACCTGAGATCGCCGGGAATTGGGAAGACGATCCCGATCTCTTCGAACGGATCTTTCCCATGGATCTGCGACCTCAGGCCCATGAGATCATCCGTACCTGGCTGTTCAGTTCCGTCGTACGCTCACATTCGCTTCACCAGAGTGTGCCCTGGACCAACGCGGCGATCTCTGGATGGATCCTCGACCCTGACCGGAAGAAGATGTCGAAGTCCGTCGGCAACGTGGTCGTGCCAACCGAACTTCTCGAAACCAAGGGCACAGATGCAGTCCGTTACTGGGCGAGCTCTGCGCGCCTCGGGGTCGACACGATCTTTGACGATCGCCAAATGCAGATCGGTCGACGCCTCGCCATCAAGATCCTCAATGCCTCGAAATTCATCCTCACCCAGCTCGGCGACGAACAAGCTCAGGCTCCCAGAGCGCTTGATCCGCTCGATGAATCAATGCTCGGAGCTCTACGATCGGTTGTCACTGCATCAACACTTGCCTTTTCGAACTACGAGCAGGCGCGCGCCCTTGAACTGAGCGAACAGTTCTTCTGGGACTTTTGTGACAACTACCTGGAACTCGTCAAAAACCGCGCGTATCGCCGCGACGAAGGGGCAGAGAGCGCGAAGCACGCTCTCGGATTGGCGCTTTCGGTATTGCTCCGACTTTTCGCACCATTTCTACCCTTTGCAACCGAGGAGGTGTGGTCATGGTGGCTCGAGGGGTCGATCCACCGCGCACCGTGGCCACGCACCGAGGAGTTCGGAGAGGTGTCGGGCGATCCAGAGATCCTTGCAGCTGTTTCGGCGGTACTTGGCGAGATTCGCAAGGCCAAGACGAATGCAAAACAGTCCATGCGGGTGAGCGTGTCGCGTGTCACGATTACCGCCGATGCGAAGCGCCTTGGCGAGATCGGCCTTGGTCGGGGCGACCTTATCGATGCCGGATCAATCGTCGAGCTCGAACTGGTGGAGCGAGCCGGTCAGGATCTCGACGTCTCCGTCGAACTCGCAGATCCAGACTGACCTGGGTTGGCAAGGTCTTTGCAGCTCGAGGCCCCACCTTCCCGTCGAACGAGATCACGTCAACCTCGGCCCCCGATTGGATCGGGCGATAGCTCCCAGCGATCGGCAAAGGGCGCAAGGAAAACGCGCGCGATCCGGAGATGTTCGCGCGCCTGCTCGACCGGCGGCAGATCCTTTAGCCGTTGACAGGGGATCTCGAGACTGATCGAAAGATCCGTCGGAACCCGCTCGAGAATCGGTCCGAGTTCAAGTCCGCCCTCGCCAAGGGGAAGGCGGTCGTAAACCGACTCGTAGCGCAGATCCTCGGGTGCTGGGGCAATGGCCCTCGCGTCACACAATTGGATAAATGAATAGCTCCTCGCCTCTTTGCGACCGAGATCTGCGAGGACTCCCCCAGACCGCGAGAAATGTAGCGTGTCAAGTAAAATATGTACGTTCGACCGCTCGCTCGCCGAGACAAGGCTGTACGCCTCATCGAAGCTCCTACATTGCGAATAGGGCATGTACTCGATGGTGATACCAAGATCTAGGCTCTTTGCATAGTCGGCCAGGGCGATGAGCCGCTCGACGACGCGGTCACGTTCCTCGTCCCATACGGTCGCCTGAACGATTGAAGCTCCAATCTGTTTGGCAAAGTCGATGAGCACCCGTCCCTCATCGAAGGTTCGCTCCGGCTCGAAGACGATATTCGAGACCTCCATCACCGAGAGACCCCAACGTGCGAGCAGTTCCTTCGCGTCCTTGAGGAACTGCGCGTCTTCGGCGAGCGGCGATACCGGCAGATCCTGCAGACCAAGCTGAAAGCCCACGGCGTCATATCCTGCCTCGCCCGCGTAGGTTACGAGGTCAAGGGGCGGCGGTCGAAAGAGTGTCAGAGGTGCCAGGCCGAGCTTCATCACCGTTAAACCTTTCCTGCGGTCAAGATGATTGGACCGCTTCCATACGTCTCCCCACACGATAAGCGAGTTCTCGGACAACCCGCGTTAGCCTGATCCACCATGGATTCTGCGAAGATCACGACGCGAGACGGAACGATCAGACTCGGCCAGTTTCTCAAACTTGCCAATCTCATTGAGTCCGGGGCAGACGCGAAACGCGTCCTCACGGCACGGGCGGTTCAGGTCAACGGCAACGTCGAGATCCGACGCGGCCGCCAGCTCGTGCGTGGCGATATCGTCGGGTTCGACGGCGTCAACTATGAGGTCGATTAGCCAGCTGGCAGCTGGTGGAACAAAACAATCGCCGAACTTGAGAAGATCGTGTCCGGAACGATCTCCACCCACGTACGACCAGGGGCCATCGGCACCGTCTTGCCTAAGGAGTCTTTGAAAACCATCGGATCCACGCCACTCTGGCGCGACCAGGTCACTTTGATCGCCTCACCGTTTCGCAGCACATAACCGGGCCCGCTACCGGTCACCTGGCTCTCGATGTCTCCAGAGCCTCCGGGGCTCTCAAGGTATGGACCGATGGTGTACTTGGCAGAGATCACCGCAATATTCGTTGTTGTCACCGGAGCTCCCGTCGCCGCATCATGATCCACACTGCGCGCATAGGTATGCACCCAAAGACCTAGTTGGGGCATCCACTCCCAGAGGACCTCGGTGCCCTGGGAGAAAAAGATCCGAAACGCGCGGATCTTGATACCTCCCTTCGGCGGCGTCATCGAATAGGTGAAGATCGGCTGGGGTGGAGTGGTCAGATTCGGGAAGAGGCCATAGAGGGCACTCGTGCTCGTATAGAGATTGTCCGGGGGCTGTCGATTGGTCGTGCGATGTGCCGCGGCCTGCGCACCCTCAAGCAGATTTGCCGCCGACAGCGTCGAAAGACCCATCACCGGGTTCACGTCCGGAATGATTCCTCCAGCAAAGGCGAGAATCGGATGGCCAAGCTGGTTAACGAGGCGAGAATCGACCCAACGCAGCGAGCGCGTCGGTCCGATCTCGGTGGCGTTCTGACACTGATAGACCGCAATGTAACGCATGATGAATCCCTCAGCAGGGGTATCAAACACGACATCAGCCTCGTTTAACCCACTCTGTGGACGCGATGTAAATGGCTCGTTGCCGATCTTGATCGCCAACGCCGGGCGATTCGGAACCACGTTTCCAGGAGCTGGAGTATCGGTAAGGGGGCAGTTCGTCGTCGGAATCGTCGGAAGCGTGACCGCGTGCCCTGGAGTGTTGCCGCCGCGTGTCAGGGCAACCGCGATACCCGCGGCCGCGACAAGAACGATAACCGTGGTCAGAATGCGCGCGCGTGGACTCTTAGGAAGCAAAAATTTGGGTTTGTTGCTCGGAGAATGGTTCGCCATACGGACACCATATCGTCCTACTCCTGTGCGGTCAGGGATAAACGCGCAATTCGTTCGCGCAGTCGTTTCGCCCCAAGATAGGCACAAATTTCATCGAAATCGTCTCGCGGTCCTCGCCAGCGCAGCTCATCGACATCGTCGAACGCGGAATAATCCCTGCGTAACGTGGCAAGGTCGCGGAACAAAAATGCATCCTCGATTCCGTCTGCGAGCGCATGACAGAGCCGCTCCGCGCCTCGTACCTGAGTACGTACGTCCTCCACCCAGCCATCGATCGAGAGCGGGATCGCTTCAAGATGGCCATAATGTGACAAAACCCTCGACGCGCTCTTCTTCCCCCACCCTCTGAGACCCGGAAAGCCATCAGAGCTGTCACCAACGAGTGCGAGCCAATCGGGAATTGAACTAGGAGCGACACCAAAATGCTCCCAAATCGCGCGCTCATTTTCGTCGATTTCAGTGCGGCGATTGCGCTGAATGACGCGATCGCCACGGACACATTGGGCAAGATCCTTGTCCGGACTGCAGACGATGATCAGATCCACTCGTTCGTCAAGCTCAGCCCTCGCGCAGGCGCTGGCAAGTGCATCGTCTGCCTCATACTCGACCATCGGCCAGACAACGACACCGAGCGCACGGAGAGCCTCCTCGACAAGTGGAAACTGCGCAAGGAGTTCCGTGTCGACACCTTTGCCAGTCTTGTAGCCCAGATAGAGGCCATTGCGAAAAGACTCAACTGTGTGGTCCGTTGCAACACCAAGAAAGCGATGGCCGTCTTCAAGAATTGAGACGATCGAGGCCAGCACTCCGCGCGTTGCACCGACCTCGCGGGCGTCATCTGCGCGGTGCGATGGCTGTCCATAGTAATAACGAAACAGCTCATAGGTTCCGTCGACGAGTACAACGTTCATTACGTCGACGTCTCCACCAACAGCACTGGGATTTCAGAGAGCGTCATCTACCGTGCTCCAACACGGCTTGCGTGTTGGTGTCGACGGAGTTCGAGGTAAGAGAGCACGAGTACCCCACACCCGAATCCAAGGCCAACAAGAGAAGAGGCGCGCCAACCGGAACGCTCGAGCGCAATTCCTGCAAGGGCAGATCCCAAGGTACCCCCAAGAAAATAGGTGAACATATAGGCGCTCGTGATTCTGCTTCTTGAGTCGCTGATCATGTTGTAGATGAGGGTCTGATTCGACAGCTGGACTCCCTGCGTTCCCGCGTCAAGAAGGATCACGCCAAATACAATTGCGTAAAGGCTCGAAGCTCCAAACAAAAAGAACAAAAAAGCGAGGAGGACAGCGGCTCCGGCAAAGAGCGTGACTTGAAAGGTGATCATCTTCCCGTGGCCCTTGTCGGCGATCCGTCCAACCATGTTGGCTGCGAATACACCTGAAAGGCCGATAATACCGAACAACCCGATCGTCAACGAGTTCATCGCGAACGGCTCTCTTGAGAGCTGCCAGGAGAGCGAAGACCAGAGAACTGCAAAGCCGCCAAATGCAAGTGCTCCAAGCAACGACCGACGACGGAGGACAGGTTCATGGATCATCAACATGACGGCGGCACCGAGCAACTCCTGGTAACGGATCGACGACCTTTTCGGCTCCACTGGGATCGACAAATACAACAGAACTGCAAAACCAGCCATCGTGATCGTCGAGGCAAAATAGACACTCCGCCAACCAAAAAATTCGGCAATCACACCAGAAAATGTCCTGGCAAGGAGGATACCGAAAAGGAGTCCGCTCATCAGGCGGGCAACCGATCGCGACCTGCGTTCTGGAGGCGCGAAATCAGCAACGAAAGGGATCAGAATCTGGCCGGCAACACTTGCCATTCCGACAATCGCCGACGCGACGAGGAAAAGCACCAGCGAAGGAGCGAGCGCGCAGAGAATGCACCCGAACGCGGCCACGAGAAAGATCGCGGGCACCAACCTCTTGCGGGAGATGATGTCACCGAGGGGAACGAGTAAGGCTAACCCCGCGGCATAGCCGATCTGAGTCGCCGTCACGACGAAGGTAAGCGAGGCGACGCTGTGATGAAACGCCGACGCGATGCGCGGAAGAATCGGCTGGCAAAAATAGAGATTGGCGACAACTGCTCCAGTCGCAACGGCAAGGATCAGCAGAAGATGGCCCTCGATCACCGGTCGCTCAGTCACTGGTTGAGTTGTCAGGGACATGGTGCCGCCATCCTAGGGAATTACAGGAAGCGCCGAGTGGCCGCATGGCTAACAATTCCACATATTCTCATACCAACGCAAAGTCTGCACTGTTCATAATGCGGCTTGGAAGAGACGTGGAGAACTCGAACTACCCAATCGAGGTGCAGTCCCTTAGTCAATCAAGCACTTCATTGCTGAATGTACCCGATCACTTTTGAGCACCAAGCTCATGTAAACAACGGACCTACGGAAGTCGCCGACAGTTCCTTCAAACGCGCGAAACGCGTGACATGATGCTCCACCTCCTCCAACGACCAGATGAGGACAGCTCGCCTACGTCACACCAAAGGGGGTACTCGCGACGATCGAAATCCATCAACCAGAAGAATCGAATTGGAAAGGAGAGAACCCGACGAAGCCGAATACTGGGTTGTGTTCGAAGGAGCCATCAGTAACTCGCCGGTTCCTTGCACCAGATTGAATACGCGCCCGTATCCCTGTAGGAAACCCGATGATCACTCCCACCAAAGATCGCAGGTACCTCTTCGGTCACAGCCAGACGTGCTCATCTCGGAGACCAAAGAACTTTCGCGAGACTCCCACCATGCAAGCGGTTCGCTTTTACCGATCCCATCACTAAAATCGCGCACCATTGCGGTATCTCCCACGTTGACCGAGTTTTTAGCGATTGGAACTCGGTCACACAGAGGCACAATCTCTGTTTTCTCGCGCGAGATCCAAGACATGCATTTATTGCTTCATCTTGTCGCTCACGAAACGCGAGCCCGACTATTCGGCAGCGCCGAACTGCTCGATCTCGGCAACCTCTTCAGCAGTAAGTTGACGCGGGACCTCGCCGCGAGCAAGCTTCTCACTTTGGACGAAATGAAGAATGCTTTCAACTATCTCAGGATTTGCAAGCGTCGTCGTGTCCCCAACGTCACTAAAGTTGGAGATGCTTGCGATCACGCGTCGCATGATCTTCCCTGATCGCGTCTTCGGCATATCCGCAACGATCCAGACGTTCTTCGGTCGCGCAATCGGGCCGATCTCGTGCTCAATAGCCTTCGAGACCTTAGCCTCCATCTCCTTGCTTGGCTTGATCCCGGGCTTCAGCGCGATGTACATCTCGACGGCTCGACCACGGACATCGTCGAGTACTGGCACCGCCGCTGCCTCTGCGACCTCTTCAACGGTCAGGCATGCCGATTCCAGCTCTTTAGTACCGAGGCGGTGGCCAGCAACATTGATCACGTCGTCGATCCGTCCGAGGATTCGGAAGTATCCGTCTTCCGCGAGCAGCGCTCCGTCACCAGCGAGATACGGCCAGTCGTGCCAGTCCTTGGAATTCTCATCCCGGCAATACTTCGCGTAGTAGGTCTTTACGAATCGCTCCGGGTCTCCCCAGATCGTCTGGAAGATACCTGGCCACGGATTGCGGATACAGATGTTGCCCGCCCTCTGACTGCCCGCCATCACCTCGTTTCCATCCTCGTCATAGATCACCGGAAAGATCCCGAGCACACCCGGTCCGCAACTCCCGGGCTTCATTGCCTGAAGTGCGGGAAGCGTACTTCCGAGGAACCCACCGTTCTCGGTCTGCCACCACGTGTCAACGATAACCGCTTCGCCCTTGCCGACCTCGTCGTAGTACCAGCGCCAAACGTCGGGTTCGATCGGCTCGCCGACGGTGGTCATGTGCTTGAAGTGATAGTTGTACTTGCGCGGCTCCATCGGACCGAGCTTTCGCAGCATGCGGATCGTCGTTGGGGCCGTGTGAAAGATGTTCACCCCGAGACGCTCGGCGATTCTCCACGGGCGTCCGGGATCTGGATAGGTCGGAACTCCCTCATAGATAACGGTTGTCGCTCCAAGGGATAATGGCCCATACACGATGTAGGAATGACCAGTGATCCAACCAATGTCGGCAGCGCACCAGTAGGTGTCCTCCGGATGAATGTCCTGATAAAACTTGGACGTTCCGGCGACGTAGGAGAGGTAGCCGCCGGTACTGTGCTGACAGCCCTTTGGGCGCCCTGTCGTTCCACTGCTGTACATCAAGAACAGGGGCGCATCTGCTGGCATTGACACCGGGTCGACAAGCTGGTCACGGTAATCGTTCAAGATCTCGTCCACAAAAAAATCTCGACCGGGGACCATCGGACTCTTCGACGCGTACTCGCCCTGATGCCGGCGCCACACCAGCACCTTGTCGACCTCTTGGCCAAGGCTACGGGCCGCAAGGATCGCCTCGTCGGCCTTTACCTTGTGATCAATGAGTTCTCCGTTGCGGTAGTAACCGTCCATCGTCACGAGGATGTTGCTCCCCGAGTCGGCGATCCGACCTCCGCAGGCAGTCCCACTGAACCCTCCGAAGACCTGGGAGTGAGTCACCCCGATACGGGCACTCGCAAGCATCGAGACGGGCAACTCGGGCACCATCGGCAGATGGAATGTGACGCGGTCTCCGACCTTCAGCTCACAAAAATCTCTCAGGAGCGCGGCGAACTCGTTAACCCGCCGATAGAGCTCTTGATAGGTAATCACCAGAGTCTCGTCATTCTCGAGCTCTGGCACCCAGATAATCGCCGCCTTGTTGCGATCCTTCTCCAGATGACGGTCGACACAGTTGTAGCTGGCGTTCAGGCGCCCACCCACGAACCATTTCCAGAACGGTGGGTTACTCGTATCGAGTGTCGTATGCCAATAGGTGTCCCAGCAGAGAAGGTCTGCATATTCACGGAAGCACTCCGGAAAATGATCTTCGCTGAAACGCTCGAAAATGCTCGGGTCGGCGGCGTTTGCCTGCGCTATGAACTTCGCCGGGGGTTCGATATGCCCCTCCTCGCGCCAGTGAACGGCAATCTGCGCTTCGGAAATTTGCTCGTCCTGCTCATCGGCCATTACTCAAACCTCCGCTCTAGAAAACACGTATGTTCTCGCGCGAGAGGACGAGATTGCCACTCCCAACTGGCTATCCAATCCTCCGCAGCCCCTCAAAGATTTCGAACTTGACGTTAGCCTAGGACGCAAACTCCGGCGCGGGGGGAAACTTCATCCCTCCCGCGCCAATTTGGAGATTGCCGCCCCGTCGTTAGATGGGGAACGTGATGTTCCCCTTAGTTTCGCGGACCAACTGGCAATACTGTGCGCTTATACGTCGAGTTCGTGACCGTAGCGAAAGATCCGTACCAAGCCAGTACAGCCGTCACGATCCCGAGATAGCCACCGATCTTGGTCCAGCCCGCGTGCCCAGATGAAACTGCCCCGATTCCAAGCGCGGCGAAGGTCAACGTCAGGAACACGAAAATCAGCAGCACTGCGGTGCTGGTTCTCGTGGCCGCAATCGTCATATAGGCGGTAAAAATCGCCCAGACAAAGAGGTACGCGGCGACCGCGTTACCACCGAACGAACCCGACGGCGTTTTCGTAAGGAGATACCAGAACGAAAGCCAAAAGGCGCCATACGAACAAAAGGCAGTGGCCCCAAAAGTATTCCCCTTGGCATATTCCCAAAGACCCGCAAGAAACTGCGCAATACCTCCATAGAAAACGGCAAGGCCGAGAACCTCTCCGCTTTCATGCAGGATATTGGCGTTCGCAAGGCTCAGCAGGAAGGTCGTCATCGCGAAACCCGCGAGACCAAGTCCCGCTGGATCAGCGAATTGACTCCCCGGCGTTGTTCCTTCAGTCATCTTTATCTCCCCCCTCCGCTCGCCCGCGATCTGCGGACTATGGAAGTATGTCCGCGATCTTTGCGCCGTCACGAATGACCTGCGTGGCAATGTCAAAGAAGTCATAATACGTTGAACATTTTGTAACTCAATTGCAAACTTAATCATCATCTCCAGCCCTCTACCCTCGCACCGCCGCGGACTCGCGCGCGAACTGGAGCACTACAGCGGTGAACGTCGGCCCAGCAACGTGGACGTTATCGAGCGCGCCCGTCCAAGCGTCGGTCCATCATCATCAGATTGAAAGACAGGCGTTGCCAAGAGGCCGAATGGTCACTTCAAATTCACATGTCGGGCGCACAATGCCTCGCGGTTCAACAAACTCACCTCAATCACGCGTTCATGCGACGGAAATCTGCGGACTATCCGGTAACGGACAACGCGGTGCCTGAGGGACAAATAACGATAGGAGCTATCGTGAAGGCCAGCGCAAGAGACAGACCGTCAATGCCCGCATGTGCACGCGAACGTACGCGAAAAGGAATGAAATCCTGACGAACGTCCCGATTGGTATTGATGTCAGCTTCGAAGAGTCTGATCATCGGTCAATAATGGACGTCCTTCCACGCCTTTTGGCGACTCCTAGACGTTGTGCCTCAAAACACGCAACTACCACCGAAACGTGACGAGTCCAATGTTCCAGACCCTGCGCGCTATGTTCGAAATTCAATACGACAAGTTGTCAATCACCGTCGACATCATCGGGAAGAGGATCCGGGCGCGAAGAGCTCATGTGCCCGAGAGTTATCGGGAGTTTTTGGAACTCTCATCGATCGTCGAACTCGTCGCCCAACAGAACGCGACGGAGATGGTCCGACGACTCGTCTTGGAGCACAAGACCGTCACGCGCGCCGCAAGGTCAATCTTCTCCATCTTGGAGGGCGCGCACGAGGGGCCGAAAGCTGATCTCCCCACGCAGCGACTGCAGGTCAACGCAGAGATGGCTTGGATGCTCGGGAGCCTTCTCGGTTGATCGGCCAGCCGCCCGACTCGGAATCCGAAGACGGATCAGCCAGGATCACGGAATTCAATGGAATCTTGCACGAAATTTGGAGGTGGGCCGCATGACGGCGTCGAGACGCTACCGAGAAATAACGTAACCGCTATGGGAACGACCGTCTTCGGCGTTATCTCGGTAAGCTTCATGATGGCAATGTATGCGTTCGAACGTAGAGGAAGAGGGTTCATCCTCGCGTTTGCACTCGGATGCATTCTCTCGAGCACCTATGGATTCCTCGCCCATACATGGCCCTTTGGGGTAGTTGAACTTATCTGGTCAGCAATTGCGCTACGCCGCTGGCATACATTGCGAGCCGATGGTCTCGCGTGAAAAATCGCCGAAACGATCAGCAGCCGCACCATGAACAAAGTTTCCCCCACGAGCGATTATCGACGCACGAACACTCCAGGGAGGCTGACGAGCGATACCTCGGAGGTGCTTTCGCACTGATTGTCGCCTTCTTGGCGATCGAGGTCGTCGTCGCGATCACCTCGCATTCATTGGTGCTCCTTGCGGATGCGGGCCATATGTTGACTGACGCCGGGGCAATCGCCCTGTCGATCTGGGCACTTCGACTCGCCGTTCGCCCGGCCACCACCCAATGGACCTTTGGACTCAAGCGCGCAGAGATCCTGTCGGCCGCGCTCAACGGAGTCACGCTCGCTGTCGTGGGAACGTTGATCACCGTCGAGGCAATCGGGCGACTCATCCGACCACCACATGTCGGCGGCCTTGCGATCGTGGTAGTTGCCGCAATTGGTGTCACGATGAATTTGTTAGCGACGCTGTTGCTCTCCAAAGCTCATCGATCAAATCTGAATATTGCGGGAGCATTTGCGCATCTTCTTACCGATCTCTGGGCATTTATTGGAACTTTGGGCGCAGGTCTTGTCATTCTTTTCACCGGATTTGAACGCGCGGACGCGATCGCTTCAATCTTTGTCTCAGCATTGATGATCAAGACCGCATGGTCTCTGTTGCGCGATTCTGGACGCATCTTGTTTGAGGCAGCTCCAGCTGGTATTGATCTCTCCGAGGTCCGTAGTCATCTTCTTGCAGGGGAACACGTACGCGACGTGCACGATCTCCACGCGTGGGTCGTAACCTCTGACCTCCCAGCACTCTCTGCCCATATCGTCCTCGATGACATGTGCTTTCGGGATGGCCACGCTCCCCAGATCCTTGATGAGCTGAGAAAGTGTCTCGTCGATCACTTTGATCTCGAACATTCGACGTTCCAGCTTGAGACTCCGAGCCACTTCTCTCGCGAGAGGGAGATGCATTGAACCCGCCGCACGGTTCACGATACAAATGCGATCCGCGTAGGGTCAGGATTCCAATACAGCCTTGTGTTACACAGATGAACTCACGGAGCCCCTTCGATCACGTCACTGGTGAACGTTGCAAAATTACTTGTCACTCCTGAGAGGCGTCTCACCGGATTGAATGAATTGGGCATCAACTACAATCAGCCTGTGCGCAGTCCGCTCAATCCCGAAGTTGCAAAAGGGTTCTCCCAATCGGCCGCCGCTGTCCTTGAATTTCTCTCTGGGCGAATGCCCTTCGGTCTCTGGATGGTTACGCGAACTGAAGGTGAGGACTGGATTGTCCTCTCGTCGGTCGATCGCGGGTACGACGTTGCTGAAGGTTCGGTATTCCGATGGTCTGACTCGTAATGTTCACGAATGATCGCGGGACTTGGACCGCAGGTGGCTCCCCGATTAAACGAGATCTCGTGCTACCGCGAGGCGCCGATCGGCGAGATCCTGCCGATTCGAGCCTATATTGGCGTACCCATCCAGCACGATAATGGGTCAATTTTCGGAACTCTGTGTGCGTTTGACAAGGCTAACCAGTCGAATGAGATGCTTGACGAACTACCTTTGGTAGAGCTTTTCGCAACACTTCTCGGGTCGATTCTCGAGTGCGAGCTAGGCACAGAGGTCGAGCGAAGGCGCGCCGAACGCGCCGAGGCTGATTCCATGATCAATGAGCTGACTGGGCTTGGCAACCGAAGGGCCTGGGAGCGAATGATTGATGCCGAGGAGGCGAGGTGCGCCCGCTACGGTGATCCCGCTTCGATACTCATTATCGACATCAACGAGTTGAAGCAAGAAAACGACGAGCACGGGCATGCTGCCGGTGATCAGGTGCTGAAAGCTGCAGCTGACTCGATCCAATCGTCCGAACGCGAGGGAGACTTCACTGCTCGCATCGGTGGAGACGAATTTGGATTCCTCGCGCTGCATGCAAATGCCCTCGACGCGGAGACCTTGAGGACCCGGATTCTCGCTGCCCTAAGGGCTCATTCAGTACGCGCAAGCGTTGGAGTTGCAACCCGGCACCCCTCCGAAGGGTTACGACGTGCAATCACCCTGGCTGACTTGGGGATGTACTCCGAAAAGCTCCGGGGCCGCTCGAGCTGAACTTTCGTCGTGCGAGAAAACCTGAAGTTCTGGTGCATGTGGACCGAAGACCACGACAAGGATGTCAATCAATATCTGTCAATCCTAATCGGGAGGACTCGAACCGAATTGCGAGTTCAGCCCATGGACATGACATTCGTGTCGATGTTGTCCATCTTCAAGAAATGCACCACACTCTTCACAGATCAGGTGTGCCCAGCACGCGGGGTCGCCGGCTCGATCGTCGGCCGTGGCATCTCGCGAGATCAACGGTTGGTCCTGCGATGCGAGATCAAAGGCTGAGGTGCCCAATACGTCGCGTACGGATTCCAGTCCATCTGTCTCGGACCCCAAACCTTGGCCAGACGACGGAACGTCGCGCGTCGATTGCGGAGAATTTCGAGAGGACTTCGATCTCCGCAGAAAGCGCGACAATCTTGAGTCCGTGGCCCGGAACTGCACGAGAGTTCGCTGCAAATATTCGCTCACCAGACGCCACACCCTCCAGGCGCCAGAAAGGCCGCGCCCCAGGAGGCTCAGTATAGAGATCTCTCCGAGGCACACCGCAACCGAACCGGGTGCGTCGCACCGACGAGTCCACGTTGATCGTCAGTCCGAGGGCAACGCGAACTCCCAGAAATTCTCATAATGAGGTCGTTCAAGCGATTTGCGAAATACGAGGTATTGACTCGTTTTGTCCTGCTCTGTGACGCTGCGATCCTTTGCTGCGAATCCCACGAACATTGTCATCAAACGCAGTTCTTGAGATTATCGACGAAGTATTGGAAGCAAAGAGGATGACATCTTTGGGAGATGTCTTACTACTCGTGGTCACGAGAACCCCGCGACCTACGTTCGCGATCAAAAATCATGGATGCCTCGGTCATCCTGGCATATTGCAAGACAGATAGGGGAACCCTGCTCTGGCAACGGACATCTGTGCGGTGGAGAATGGGGTGGTAACGCCTCAAGACGAGGAGGTCCACAAATGATGTGGTACTGGGGCAACGGCGGCGTTCACTGGTGGGGCTGGTTCATTGGTTTCGTCATCACCATAGTTTTCTGGGCCTT
Organism: Acidimicrobiales bacterium; assembly: GCA_035532075.1. Taxonomy (GTDB): domain Bacteria; phylum Actinomycetota; class Acidimicrobiia; order Acidimicrobiales; family Bog-793; genus CAIVND01. The sequence goes on from DATKRV010000020.1 coordinate 44,562, forward strand.
TTTTATCTTTCTCATCATCTCGATCTTGCGCGGGTTTGCGGGTCGCGGCCATGGGCATGACGTTCCTCACGAGCATGACCCGGAGCGGATATTGGCACGTCGTTTTGCAAATGGAGAGATAGACGAAGAGGAATTTCACCGGCGACTCGAAGTACTGAGATCCCACGGTCATGGAAAGACCTGAATCGTCGAAATATGGGATATCGCCGAATTCCATATTGGTGCACTGCTCTACCAGATCCATCACAATGCGGCCTTGCAAGAGCAAGAGCGTGAGGCTCCGACGGTGAAACAGGGATCGAAGCATGGGCAAAAGATCTATGGGGCCACGTTTGGCACACCTGTGGATTTCGGAGTAACGGGTCTAAAGGAGCAAATACACCTCCGCAATTTTCAGTTATCCGGGCATCGCGATTACAAAGACACCTATTACGACACCACCAACCTCGATCTCAGCCGTTTTGGCGCACTTCTGAGACTGCGGATCTCAGCCGAACGAACATTTTGGAACGTGCAACTGTTCCGCAAAAAGAATGACCGCTACCTGATCCTCCACGACCTTGAGTTCGAAGGGTCTCCTTCGGAAATACCAGAGGAACCAATAAACCTTCTTTACGCGTTTCACCGCTCACAGCAGCTTGTACAGATAGGGCAGATTCGCATCATCCAAACGAATTACGAGCGACAAGATGGCGAGGGCCCACCTCATGACGGAATCATCGACCGAGATATCTCTTCCAGCGGAACTATCTCGGGGGCTCAGCATTTCCGGGACATCATTCTACGGACGAGCAGCCGCGCAACGTTTGATCGTGCGCCCTACGAATCCCTTGAGGCTTTTATGCTCAGCAAGGGCGGCGACAAGTATCTTGATATTCCAGAGATTTTCCGCGTTCTTGGACCAATCGCTCCATCACTCCACACCATCCTTGAGTCATCTGGTGACCCCGACTCCCGCGCCTATGCAATTCTTCAGCAAGCGGTCGCGCTCGCTGTCGGCCGACTTCTGCGCTTCGACCCGGGAGTACGTTTAAGTCCAGATCCGGAGATAGTTCACGAATTTCGAGTGACCGTTCGACGACTTCGATCGGATCTCCGCAGTTTTTCATCCATCATCGACGCGGCTGGCGCGAATTTGCTTCGCAACGAACTTGCTTGGTTGGGCGGCGAAGTTGGAAAAATTCGCGACTGCGATGTTCTCACGGAACATATCCACGACCTCTCGCTCCACAACTTAAGCGAAGATCAAGCAGGCATTGTGATGCTTCAAGATTTCATCAACAGCCTATGCAAAATAAACCGGAAATTATTGCTTGAAACAATCAGCTCCAAGCGCTACGCAGATCTTATTGAAACAATCATAAATATTGCGATCGGGTCTATTTCGATTGAGAATGCAGCTGGTATCAACCAACACAAGCCGTTTCAAAAATCAAGTGAGAGAATCATCAAGAAGATTGTGCGCCAACGTTGGCGAAAATATGCACGCGCAGCTCAACAGATCAACACGGGATCATCAGAACGGGAGCTTCATCATGTCCGCATTCTCGCAAAGCGATGCCGATACGCTGCTGAAGCGGCACTTCCACTTTTTGGTGTCGCAGCCAGAAGGTTTTCTCGTTCGATGCAAGAGGTGCAAAACCTGCTTGGCACATACCACGACTGTGCGTTTCAAGAGACCTGGCTCCGCAAGATTGCGGAGGACCTACCTGATGCCAGAGTGGCGATTGGTGAGTTGACATTCCTTATTCAACAAGAACGAGAATATCTCAAATCCAAATGGCCAAAGATTTGGAAGAAGACCTCATCACCAAAGCTTCGACGGTGGACCGACGCCTAATCCTCGTCCTATCGCGAAGTCATGACATAAAGATTGATCTCACCGAGGGAGAGGCCGCGTTGCTCTGTCACACCGTTCCGCCTCACCGCTACCATGACCGATATTGCGGCGGGCTCGACGATGAACGAGTCGGTGGCGAACGAGACAGCGATCAATGTCACCCGGATGGACTGCCCGGGAGCACGAGTCCAGCCCCTCCCCTTCCTCGGGTTTGATTCTGACGTCCGAGATCAAAAGAGTTCCAGACCGACACGGGTAATTGAATCGCCACGCCATCTGCCTAGGCGAATGGTTCCACCTGCGCACACCTCAAGTGCAGGTGAGCCGACGATTTTCGAACCACTCGAGACGGGAGAACATCGAAGTTCTGCACACTCATGTCGCCCAAGACAGCAATGCCAGAGAGCGGAACTGGGGTGATGCGAACCCTCTGAAGCGATCTCCATCGATAGGTGAAGCGACCATTTTCGAAGAAATCACATCCCGCTGTACGCGAATCAGGGCGCTCACGGCTTTGTAGGAGTGGAAGAGAAATCCTCTGCCTGTCAAGAATGCGAGAAAAGCCGTGATTGAGATACGAACAGAGCGTTTGAGGGGGCTCACGTTCTTGATCGCGGATATCGACGAGTGCGGCGATGGAGAGACGCAGTTCGAGTCCGTGTCGATTGGGGCTCGCACCTCAAAAGGAGACCTACCAATAAACATTCTCGAGTTCTCGCCGAACTGCTATCCAGATCGGAAGGTCACCAGCTTCGTTGCGAAAGATAATCTCATCGCCGCCCTCGGCGATCGTGTCCGATCGGGAGTGATCATCAACGCTGCCGCTCATGACGTCAAGGAAGAGTCAGGTCCAAAACGTCCCCTTCTCCGTCCGAGACACGTCGTCGTAGACGAAGGTGGCCGGGATCGGTGCCACCGAACTCGTTCCCGGTGCTAGATCTCGTTCGGTTCGACGATAAAGATTTCCGATCGGGGTCACTGGGACGCACCTGAGCCACCGGAGGTCTTCAACGCATCAGGTAGCGCATCGAGATAGGCAATATCCATTCACGCGGGAGCTCGGCAGCCGTCGGTTCAACCCGACGTCGCCAACAAACTGAGGAGCTGATCAGATGTCAGACGAAGAACAAGGGAATCCTCGAGCAGAGTTCGCTCACCTACTCGACAGTCACGCAGCGGCACCGTCTTCTGCGCTCGCCTCGATCGTCGCTCGGGTTCGACGACGACGCGAGCGACGTTTAAAGGCCGTCGCCAGCGTATCGATCGTCGTGGCTATCGCCGGCGCGAGCCTCGCGGGGGTGACCTGGGCAACGAACAGCACGACCTCGGCATTTCAATCACGAACCATTCCAGCGACCGGTTTGACACCCACGGCGAACGGGGCATGGACCAAGCGGAACCAGAGGCTCGGCACGGCACCGAAGGGGCTGAGCTGGTCGTCACATCCAGCGAGCAGCTCCTCCTCGGGCCCAGGCGTGACGACCCCGAATGCCACGGGGCCAGTTGCGAGGACAAATCTCTGCACAGTCAATGGCTGTGGCTATCCGTTCCCCAGCGGATCGAACGGTCCGATGACAGGACTCTTCGACCGAAAATCGGGCGACATCACCATGCGGGCGTTTACCGAGACAATGATCGGGATTGTCCCCCTGCCCGCCATGTCGAACGGATCAACCCCTACCCCATCGTCGTCGGTACCCTCGCCGAACACAGGCGCGGTACAAGGACCTCCGGTGCAAAGATCTCCACGCAGCGCCCCGACCGCGGCGATGCCGGTCTACTCTTCGTGTGAATCGGCGCAGACGCTGGTCGTCGAGGTGTCGAATCCGAGCGCAATCGGCACCATCACGGTGCCACTACCCTCGATCTCCATCTCAGAACCGGGACAGCCATTCGAGGTGATCGACAGCTCGGTCGTCGGCGTCCCCGAAGGCTCGCCAATCGAGGTACTGACGGTCCACGTCACTTCGGAGGTGAGCAGTGTGCAAGCAAGCTTTGCCGACGGGACCTCCGACCAGATGACCGTCATCGATGGCTGGGCGGTGTTCGCGGACGACGGTAGCGCGCCGCTGCCGGCAACCATCACAACATTCGACAACTCGGGCCAGGTCATTGCCACCGCGACGGTCAACGACGACAACGCGGTCGCGCAGCCCCTCGCTTGCGCCACACCCTATGCCGGGCCGCCCCAAGTCGGAAATGGGACCGCTTCCCCGGCAACAGGCTCAAAGTGAGTACAGGTTCAAACGCTCCGAGCGCCGTGAACCGTGCTCAACTGTCGTGTGTGGAAGAAGTTCACGCGCTCGACGACACCGAAAGAGAGCACGGGGACCAACTGCTTCGACCTGAAGGCGTGGACGAGGATTTCGCCGCGACCTACACCGTGCATTATCCGCGGCTCGTACGGGCACTCGAGCTCGGCGGAGTGGATCGTCCAGGCGCGGAGGACATCGCCCAGGAGGCGTTTGCCCGAGCTCTTGGCCGTTGGCGTTGGGTTCGCCGAGGTGCCAACCCCGCTGGCTACGTCTACCGGAGCGCATTCCGACTTTCGTGGCGCTCGTCAGCGCACAAACGGCTTTTCGCCGAGGCGCACTCCACGCCCGACATCGCCACCGAGGCAACGCTGCTCGTCGGGATCGAAGCGGCGCTCGCAAAGATGCCACTCGCCCGCCGTCGCTGCGCTGTACTCTGCCTGGTAGTCGGGATGTCCACGCGAGATGCCGCAGGCGCGCTCCACATCGCCGAGTCGACGGTGCGAAAACAGATCGAACGTGCTCGCACGGACCTGACCGAGGCGCTCGCCGATAGCGACACGCCCTCAACGGCCTGAGTGGGCCTCGAGGGTTCGCACGAGGGGGACATGTCCAAAATCGACCTCCGCAACCTTCACCCACGCTCCCACCCCGTCCGAGAGGAGCGTATCCTTGCAGTGGTACACAAGTGGTTCGGACACCCGGCCGACCCTGATCCCCTCAACGCCACCGTCGCGGCCATGCTCGCGACCGAGGAGCAGTGAGAAATCGAGCTATCCGGGATCGTCGGGGCTCGCCATCGCGAGCAGCAGTTCCAGATCGAACTGGATCGGTTCGGCGACCTCTGCTGGGTGAATCCCCGCCTTGCATCACCGCCGTTTGCCCGATGCGGCCATGAATCGCCCAGCGGAGATTCGAAAGACCGTCGCGCAGGCGCTCACGGCGTAACCCAAGCCACCTCTGACCGCCATCCCCGTTATACCTACACCGGTGATGCCGCTCCCGGCCAGGCCAACGGCAACACCATCAAATTGAACGACGGCCGTTGCATGAGATGGCCGTATCCGACTGACCACGGCCATGTTGGCGTCCGATTAGCCGTAGCGAACTTGCGCTGTTACAACCAAGAACCCTCGCCAGAGCAGTTTGTCCAACGCTGTAGCGTCGTCTTGAGGAACGGCGACCGGAATTGATCCCTTTGGGTCTCTCCGCCGTATGACTGATGATGAGAAGATGGCCGGGCTCAGACGATGATGGCGTTTCTGATGAGGCTCTCCTTTCCTGCATGGCGGTCGGTGATGATCAAGCCGGTCTTGTCTTTGTTCGCCGCTACCAACGTCGAATGTTCGGGCTCGCGAAGGGCGTGGTCGGCGATACCGGCACAGCGGAGGATGTCGCCCAAGAGGCATTCATCCGGATCTTCCGACACGCCTCGGTTTTCGATGCCCGGCGCGGATCGGTGGCCGCGTGGGCGCTCACCATCACCCGCAACCTGGCGATTGATGCGATCCGTGTCCGACGCGGTGTCCCCACCGATCCCGATGATCGCGTCTTCGTCGAATTGATGAGCAATGAGGGACTGCCCGATGACACGGCGCTTGCCTCAGACGGTGTTGCCCGCGCGCGGATCGCGCTCTTGGATTTGCCGATCGAACAGCGCCGAGCCGTCGTGCTCGCGGCACTTTACGGACGAACCGCCGGTGAGATTGCGAGCGCCGAGACAATCTCGCTTGGAACGGCGAAGAGCCGAATCCGCCTCGGAATGGCCAAACTGCGCGCCGCGGTCGAGACCGCGGAGACCCCATGAGTGACGACTTCGAAGACTCGAAGCAGTGCGCAGCGATCGAGGATGAGCTGACCGAGTTCGCACTCGGGATCCTTTCTGGGCGCCGTCGCTCGGAAGTGCTCCGCCACGCCGGATCCTGCATGCGCTGTAGCGCGGAGCTGGAACGACTTTCGATCATCGCAGACACCGTCTTGCAGCTCGCGCCGGAGATGGAACCTCCGCTTGGTTTCGAGCTGCGTCTCGCTGAACGACTGCAAAAGAACACGACGGTGCTCCGCTCGCAGCACCTTCACCGGGTGAGGACACTCTCTGCTGCCGCGGTGCTCACGGTTGTGCTCGGTATTGGCCTTGGAACATTTGCAGCGTCTCGAAGTCCCAGCACAAGAACTCCCAGCACAAGAATATGGTCGACGACGGCAAGTCTCACCTCCGCTGCCATCGGCTCGCGCGGCGAGGTTCTCGGTACGGTTTTCATCTCCGCGGGCAGCCCCGGATGGATGGTGCTGACTGTCGACCGCGGAGCTTGGTCTGGAGAGGTGAGGTGCGAGGTGGCGTTCGTCGGAGGAAAGGTCGAGACGCTTGGAAGGTTCAAGCTCTCGAATGCCTACGGTACCTGGGGCGTCCCGCTCACCTCCTCGGCAGGCCAGGTGCGCATCGCGCGATTGGTCGCGCTCGACGGTACCGTTATCGCGAGCGCACATCTCACCACATGATCGGTCAAGCGCACGTCCGCAAGTCACTGTGGAGCGGTGAGGCTCGCACGGGCGTTGGCGACACCGGGTCAGACGCGACTTCGATCGCCCGAGACATGACCGGGTCCGAGAGCACAAGGTTGTACCTGCCTTCGATCTTGCTCTTTTGCTTGACGGGGTGGCTCGTCGGTGCAAAGGCACTCGCGCTTCGCGAGACAGGTGCCCTTTCTCGCACGATTGCTTCGTCTCGTGCGGAGCTCGCCGGGCCAACCATGATCGGTTTTGTGTTGATCATGCTCGCATGTGAGCGACTTTGGCCGGCTGAGAAACGGAAGGTGTTTGCACGAGGACATGTGCAAGATGCGTGTTTCTTCCTCCTCTTCGTGACCCTAATGGCCCCGTTCGTGACGATGCTCGGAGTTGCGTCGGCAGAGTTGCTGCTGCGCTACACGCCGTGGATCACCGTGCCTCACACGGCGAGCTGGCCGCGCTGGATCCTCCTCGGAGTGACCTTCATTGCCATGGATGGCTGCAACTGGCTGGCACACCGCGCCGACCACCGATTTATCCCACTTTGGCGGGTTCACGCTTTGCATCACAGCCAGGAAGAGCTCAGCGTTCTCACAACCTTTCGCGTCCACCCTCTTGTGCACACCGCGAGCTTTCTTCTTGCCACAGTGCCGGTCGTGGCACTCTTGAGGGGGTCGATCGCACCCGGCCTGATCACGATCTACCTCGGTCTCGGGGCATTGCCCCACGCCAATGTGTCATGGACATTCGGACCGCTCGGCAAGATCTTCGTCAGCCCCGCGTACCACCGGCTCCACCACGCGATCGACCAATCCGGGGACGTGAACTTCGGGATCGTCTTTGTGTTCTGGGATGTGCTCGCCCGACGGGCCGTCTTTCCAGGGCGCGGCCGAACGGTCTGTCGAACCGGACTTGCGAATCGACCGTTGCCGGTCGAACAAGCTCCCGATCGGCCAGAGACTGCTCGCGTCCTTATTCGACAGCTCCTCGAACCATTCAGGGCCGATGGACAACGGCGATGCCCGACGTGATCCCTTTTCTCTTCTCGCCCGTAGTTCAAACTAGCCAGCACGACACGTCGCGAGGACAACGTGGTTCAGCATCAGTGCGTTGTACTCGGGCAGGTTTTGTACGCATAGCCAATATCCGAAAACGATGAGCGAGGGAGAATGTGAGATGAAACAGACAATTCAACAACATACAAATCAACATGGAGTGGCAATTCGCCAGGGCTCAATTGGGCGCATCACGGCGGTCGCTTTGATGATTGGGGGCTTTGCTCTACCGGTCTTTGCAGCCAGCACCGCCGGTGCCGTGACAAGTCACGCGACAACGGGTCTTGTCATCTCCACGATCAAGAACAAGACGCTTGGCACAATCCTCGTGAGTAGCGGCAAGACGCTCTACACGCTGAAGGCAAGCAAGGTGGGCTGCACAGCGGAATGCACGAAGATCTGGCCTGAAGTCGTGCTGCCCAAAGGCGTGACGAAGGCGACCGCAGGGTCCGGCTGCAAAGCCGCGCAGCTCGGAACCGTGAAGCGTGCCAGCGGTGTCCGCCAGGTGACCTTCAACGGTAAGGCGCTCTACCGGTTCAGCGGAGACAAGTCAGCCGGACAGGTACACGGAAACCGCGCAAAGGATTCGTGGGGTACGTGGTCGGTCGTCGTCACAGCAAAGGTGACATCCTCAGGCGCGTCAGCGGGCTCCGGCGGTGGAACAACTACGACGACTAGTGGCGGCGGCTACGGCTACTGAGCATCAGTGCTGTCAGCGTGAGATCCGATGTGGCTTTGCACGCACGCCTCGTTGGAAATGTCTCCGACACTCGCGGGTCGGTGAATGACTTGCCGGACCAGCTGTGCCCATCCAGATAGGAGCAGTCCATGTGGATTCGAGGAATTATCGGTGTCGTGCTGTGTGTGATCGGCGCGGTCTGGATCGCACAGGGAACGGGCGCTTTGCACGGGTCTGGGATGAGCGGTCATGGCCAGTATGCGGTTCTTGGTGTCGTTGTGATCGCGATCGGCTTGGTACTACTCATGTGGGCAAAGCATGTCCGGAGGAGCCGCCCAACGAAAACAGCCTGACCCCTCGACCATTTGCTCATAAGGCCAATAAGGCCAATAAGGCGCCTACTTCAACAACTGACGAGCTCGGTGCATTCGGCGCGGCCATCTCCGTCTCGTGTGTCAAAGCATGCCCGGTACGCAAGATCAGCCCGGGCAGAATGTCGCCACCGACCGGCGTCACTTCGCGAGCCAGTAGCCGTGCGGAACGGATAAGGAGCAGCGGCGCGACACATAACGTCCAGCCTCGATGCGCGCGCGAGGACGCCCCGGATCATCGGATCGCTGGCGACCGAGGTGGTGTGTGTAGCAGACTGGCCGCACCGGTCGATACGGACGAATCGAGGAATTGACATGCCCAAGGCCTACTGGGTCAGCCTGTACTCGGAGGTGCACGATCCCGAGAAGTTGGCGGCGTATTCGGCACTCGCAGCCCCCGCGCTCGTAGCGGGCGGAGGGCGCTTCCTCGCGCGCGGCAACGCCGCCTACGCGTTTGAGAACGGGAAGATCCAGCGCATGGTGGTTATCGAATTCCCGAGCGTCGAAGCGGCACACGCGGCTCACGAGAGTGCAGCGTATCAAGAAGCCCTCGCAGCACTCGACGGTGGAGCATCCCGCGACCTCCGGATTATCGAAGGCATCGAGTAGCCCCAATTATTGCTGGGTCAAGAACTCGAGCGTATGCCAGTGAGACCGAACCGCAGCTGTGGAGACGGACTCACTGACAGAGATTCCGTCTTGAAGACTAGGTGGTGTCTTTCGCAGCGCACGGTAAAAATTTTCAGCTCTACAAGATCGAGGCTAATTTCGGACTTTGAGGCAAGCGACATCGTTCTAACCGCTGCCCGGCAAGAATTTCTTCAATCATTACTTCCGGATCTGCGAGCAAAATCCGGCAAAGCACCCCCTCCGGAATTAATCCGCTGACATTGCGCTGACATTTGCGTCGCACCGACATGCTCACAAGGCATTTATAGGCTATCTGACCAGTAATTTCTAGTGGTGTGACATTCAAATAACGCGCGATTCGTGGACAGCCTCAAGCGCCACCCGCCCGCGACGGACCTTGGTGATAATCTCCCCGGCGGTCTTGGTCCAGATGAAAGGTTTGGGGTTGTCGTTGTTGTGCGCGACGTACTCCTCGATCGCATCGATGAGGGCGCCGACGTTCCCAAAGCTGCCTCGGCGGATGCGATTGGTCGTGATATCGCGGAAC
>DATKRV010000021.1:0-70044 GCA_035532075.1 Acidimicrobiales bacterium
GACACGATTGATGAAATCGGCCAGGCGGCCGAGGAGGGACTCAACCGTATCGGTACCGATGCCGAACTGTGCTTTGCGTTCCTGCGCCACTGCGGTCTTTTACTATGACCATTTACTCAGTGTATTATACGAAAGTCTTTAATCCGATTGACGCCAAAAGGATTCCTGCTTGTGGTCACGTCGGACTGAGTGTTGGTCGGGATACGAAATATCGACGTATACGTCGAACCTTCGATCTCGCACATCCACCAGCCGCAGAGCGCCTAATGGGGCTGGACAGTCCCGTTTGAGCTGGCTGTCATTCTGGTTTTGAGAAAGACAAGGGAATTCGTTCGGTACCTCCAAAGGCGTCCGTCTCTCACGATCGCGAGCACGTTGTCCGGCGTCGTGACGTCGATACTGGAGATCACAAGGCTCCCGAAAGGCGCACTCGTACGGTTCGAAAAGGCCGGGGGTCCTATTGGTAACTCGCTTGCTACGGTTGATAACTGGTTCAGGTGCTCCGACGTCGCTGACGAACTCTTGAGAGTCGCGAGTCCGCGCAATTCCAAAACCAGAACCACAACCGGGTTTAGGATCGAAATCGTGGCATGACCGATGACCGATTATCGATTATCGATTATCGGTCGAGATTCGCGACACTTCGCGCTCTCATGCAAATCATTCATCGCGTTCTCGCGAGATTTGCACTCGAATAGTAGTTCTCGAGTGATCGCCAACATGGAACGCGCACATCGATCATCGGTCATCTTGCGTGGCTCTTCGTGACAGATCCACAGCTAGGTGGGCCAGCCGCTATCGGCGCTGAAGGTGTTGGGGTCTGCTACAGGTTATGTTGTTGACCTGTCTCTATGAAACCAGTGGCATTTCAGCTGTATCAAGCAGTCTCGCACTGGCAAGCGTTCTCAGGTTGCGGCTGTGCGCATTGAGAAGCCCGCTCACCCTTTGCTCTTGCGGATGAGCGCGCTCGAAGAACTACGGCATGCGGCGCTGTCTTTATCTCACCAAAGACCGGATCAACGAGTCGCTAAATTGAGCCAAGAGGGTTCGGCATCGCTAAGAGTTGATCGGCGGGGATACTTCCCTCTCTGTAACGTTGATCCCGTCAGCGATCACGCGTTCCTCCGGCGGCTTCCAGGTCTTAAACATCGTGCCGTAGAAAATTGCGCTGAGAGCAGTCAATACTGCGGCGAACCAGATCGGCGCCTCCTCGGCCACAGAGACAAAGAGCCAAGCAGCGATGCTGGGTGAGGCGACGCCGGTCGCGACCGCGGGCAAGTTTCCAAAGGCGGCTACCCGGGATCGGTGCCGTTCATCACTGACGCCCATCACAAACGATTGGCGCACGGGCCCACCGATTCCGTTGAGCACGGTCCGGATCAAAAATGCCACTGAAGCGGCAAAGAGATTCGGCGAGAGCGCGAGCCCAATGAGAGAGACCACCGAAGCGAGTCGCGTCCAAGAGGTCGTCCTCACGGCGCCGATGGCACGCCCGAGAGCCGGGGCGACAATGGCGCTTAATGCCATGAGCACGTTGCCTATCAAAAAGAGCAGCCCGATGTCGCCAGCACCCATTCCAAATCGGCGATGGAGCCAATACGCGAGGAAGGGCCCCAAGACACCAAGTGCAAGCCCGTTGAGGCCACCGGTGACCCAAAGGCGTACGACGAGGGGAAAGGTCCCCTTCGAAGATCGTTTCTGTGCGGTCTCTGCTCTCTCCAGACGGCGCTCTTTGATGGGAGCTACCGCGATGACGGTACCGATGCTTGCAAGAAAGCTCACCCAAAGCAACGCGTGAAGGCTGTGGAGGCTCGTCCGCCCTCCGACAGAGAAGACGATCAAGGATCCGATGACGCTGGCGAACAGAGCTACGAACGAGACCGTAGAGAAGACCGCATTGCGATCCGCGGGCCTTTTAGCGCAGTCAGCAATGAGCGGCTGTTCAGCCGGATAAAAGGCCCCATATCCGCCCGCGCTTCCAGCACCTCCGCCCTTTCCCATCGACGAGATCGCCGCCATCGCCGCTAACAGCCAGTAGTTATTGGTGAATACAAATCCCGCGCTTCCAAGGCATCCGAGGATGGCGACGACCAGGAGCAGCCTTTTCCTTCCCAATCGATCTGCGAGGACTCCGACACCGAGCACCATGATCGCCGATCCGAAGGCCCCCAACGAGAGCAGCAGACCAACTCGCGAGGCGCTGTCGCCCAACTTCGCGAGTTCGAGCGGTATCGCGACCACCATCAGAGCCTGCGCAAGGCTCCTGAGGGCCCGGGTGACCAGTAGCCAGATGAGATTTGGCCCCCACCAAGTGGGCAACCGTCCCCTCTTCATCGAGATCACGCCGCCCCGAATGCTTTGCATAAAATCATCGACCGCGGGCGTCGAACGGAAGGCGGCCGAAGAATCACGTCGCGATTGCGCACAAAAAGACCCTACTGTTGCCTCGTGCGAAAGCCAACCCTGCACAGCATCGATGGACGAATGCGACGAAACGACAAAACGCACCAGAGCGAACTTCCAGCAAGATCCGTCACGATATCTAAGCGTTCCTCGGACTCCATAGAAGAAAACATTGATGGTCCCGAAATGCGAGGACGACTTGAGGCAAGGGCGTTTTGAGCCTTGGATGAAGTGCACCGACCCAAAGACGGGGACAAGGGTGCACTGCTGTCGGCCAGAGGGACCGGTCGCGAAGGTCGCGTGCCCGCTGACGCCTTCGTCACTTCTCCCCACCAATGCCATTCCATTGCAAAATCCTCCGCCTGAGGGCCAGCGCGGCGCGTGCTGCTCGCAGACTTCGATCTCCGTCCGATGGAGAGACGATGCCAAATATGAGCAGGAGCTTTGCTTTAGCCCTCCCGAGTGGAGAGCGCTCCACGAAATGCTCCGCAATCATGTCGAGGGCCGCTACGGAACCAGTAAGGACTCTCATGAATCTGGGTTCGAAAAGATTGACCGGCGTCGTACGCGTGGTCAGGGGCCAACCAATTTCCTTTTGGCCGTTTTCTTTGCCGGGCAGAGCATGCCTATTATCGACAACCTTTGGGCAAACACGGCACAGGGAACGCTCGGCCACGTTGCAGGTTCTGGCAGACCGAGACGGCTTTCGTCGGGCGACCCGTCAGGCGACTAGAAAGCGGCACAGAACTCAATTTCGGATTCGACACAGGGTTGAGCGCGTCTGAAGATGGGGCGATCGCCCCTCAGGAAGCTTTCAAACTCAGCTGATCGCCTCCGATCTTCTCCTGATCCGCGATGCAGTTTTTCCAATCGATGCATACGCAGCTCAGGCGCTGATTTGGACGAGAGGATCCGTTACGATCCGCACCGTCCCGTTTCAATAGGGGTCATCGGATTTCAACGGGGGGTTGCCGACGCTCGCAAGTGAGTATCGCCGTCAACGGAGTTGCCCCCGGCAGTGCCCCCGGCAGGATTCGAACCTGCGCTCCCGCCTCCGGAGGGCGGTGCTCTATCCCCTGAGCTACGAGGGCAAATCCTGACGAACGTATCCGTCTTGTCTTTCGATAGAGATGGTGTCCGACCTGAGTATCTCCGGTTGTATGGTAGTCGCCCACCTACCATCCTTATGTGGCCATGACTATCGCCGACGTCCTCGCAACCGAAATCTCCCATGTCCTCGGTGAACTCGGGGCGCCGCTCAACGCGAATGAGATCCACCTTGAGCGCCCGGCGCGCCTTGAACACGGCGATCTTTCGACAAATGTCGCTCTTGCGCTTGCAAAGCGAGTCGGCACTTCGCCGCGTGAGTTCGCTAGCAGGATCGGTAGTGCGCTTGAGGCGAGGACGATCGAGCACGTTGATGCGATCGAGATCGCCGGTCCCGGATTTGTGAACTTTCGTCTGCGCAGCTCTTGGCTCCATGCGGTGCTGGTCCAGGTTGTCACGGAGGGGATTGACAACTATGCACGGCTTGATCTCGGCAGTGGAGAGCGCGTTCAGGTCGAATTCGTCTCGGCAAACCCGACTGGGCCGTTGCATGTTGGAAACGGATGGCTCGGCTCGTACGGTGACGCTCTGTCGCGCGTGCTCCGGCGCTGTGGCTGGCAGGTGTCGACTGAGTACTACGTCAATGACACGGGGAACCAGATCCGCATGCTCGGCGAGAGTGTGTTGGCGCGTCGCTCAGGATCGGAAATTCCCGAGCAGGGATACCAGGGTGCCTATGTCGCCGATCTTGGCTTCGCATATAACGGTCCGGACGAAGTCATTGCGGCCGGTCGTTACGCAGCGGAGGAGATTCTCAAATCGATCCGCATGACGCTCGATCGGCTTGGAATTGTCTTTGACGAGTGGTACAGCCAGGCTTCGATTGAAGAGAGCGGCAAAGTTGCCGAGACCGTTGCGTTGATGCGTGAACGCAATCTTGTCTACGAGGAGGGCGACGCGGTATGGCTTCGATCCACCGATCTCGGGGACCCGCGCGATCGGGTTCTCATCAAGGCAAACGGTGATGCAACCTATCTTGCCGGAGACCTTGCGTACCACCGGGACAAGTTTCTTGTGCGCGGGTTCGATCGCGTCATCGATGTGTTTGGTGCCGATCACCATGGACAAGTCGCAAGCCTCGAAGCCGGTGTAGAGGCGCTTGGCATCGACCGGACGCGACTTGAGGTCAAGCTTGGTCAGCTCGTCTCGCTGGTGAGCGGTCGGATGTCAAAGCGCTCGGGCAACTACGTGCGCCTCGACGAATTGATCGACGAAATCGGTCCCGATGCAACGCGTCTGATGTCATTGATGAGTTCGATCGACCAGGCGTCGACGCTCGATCTCGATGCCGTGACGGCAAGGTCAATGGAGAACCCGGTGTTCTATGTGCAATACGCCTACGCGCGTATCTCTTCGATCGGACGCGTCGTGCATGAGCGGGGCATTGTCCGCTCTTCGCTTGATACAGCCGATCTCTCCCTCTTGGCGCACACGCGTGAACTCGATCTACTGCGTACTCTCTATACGCTGCCATCTGTGCTGCGCGAGGCGGCCGTGGAGCGCGCGCCATACAAGGTGACCAACTTTGCCCGCGCGCTCGCTGGGGAGTTCCACGGCTTTTATCATGACTGTCGCGTGCTCGGTGACGGTGTGAGTGCACCAGAGACTCAGGCGCGTCTCTGGCTTGTCGAGGCGACACGCATTGGACTGTCGATAGCGCTCGGCCTGCTCGGTGTGAGTGCGCCAGAGAAGATGTGAGGTCGCCCGATGACAAGTTGGTCGAATCGCCAGAGCTCCCCGAGTGAGGAGGGAATCGGAGCACACCTCCTTCCAGTCTCCGCGTATTCGCAAGAGGGCGGGCATCTTGTCGTTGCGGGAGTCCGTGTCGAGGACATTGCCGCGGAGTTCGACACACCATTTTTTCTCTACGACGAGGAGCACCTGCGCGAGCGCTGTCGAGAGATTGTCGCAGCATTTGGCAGAGGTGCAGCGTTTGCAACCAAATCCTTTCTCACCAAGGCAATGGCTCTTATCGCGTTCGAAGAGGGAATGTCTCTCGATGTCTCGACCGGTGGTGAACTCGCTGTGGTGCTCGCAGCCGGGGTTCCGGCAACGCACATTGTCTTTCACGGCAACAACAAGTCTCGCGTCGAACTTGAAACTGCAGTTTCCGCTGGCGTTGGACGCATCGTCGTGGATTCATTTGACGAGATCGAACGACTCATTGCTATCGATGAGATCGGTGAGATGCGGATCTCGATCCGGGTCAATCCCGGTGTCGAGGCACACACCCATGAGTACATCATGACGGGACAGGAGGACTCGAAGTTCGGTTTCTCCCTCGGCGCGGGCGTGGCGGACCACGCAATCGAGAGGTTACGCGCTCATTTTGGCGAGCGCGTCGACGGCGTGCATGCGCACATCGGAAGTCAGATCGTCGAATTTGAAGGTTTCGCTCTTGAGGTCGAATTGCTCGCGCCCTTTGTCGAACGTCATGAGCTGAGCGAATTTGTGGTCGGCGGCGGTCTCGGAGTTGCCTATTGCAATGATGAGGTCGTACCTTCGCTTACGAGCTGGGCAGAAGATATTCGGGCCCACTGTGCGAGAGCTGGCATTGCGAGTGGGGTGGCACTTGGTGTCGAGCCAGGTCGCGCGATTGTCGCAACTGCCGGCATGACCTGTTATCGCATCGGCACGATCAAGGAGATAGTAGGGGTACGCACCTATGTCGCGGTCGATGGGGGGATGAGTGACAATCCTCGTCCGGTGCTCTATGGCAGTGGCTATGAGGCCTTTCTCGCGCGTGATATCCACGCGCCGCGCCAAAAGGCGGTGCGCGTCGTTGGGAGGCACTGCGAATCTGGCGATGTGATCGTGTTTGACGGTCGACTCCCAGTTGACACTGTCGTTGGCGATCTTCTCATCACGCCGGTGACGGGTGCCTATGGCTTTTCGATGGCCTCGAACTACAATCGGGTGTGCCGCCCGCCGGTGCTGTTCGTCGCCGACGGGGAGGTCAAAGTCGTTGTCCGGCGCGAGACGATTGAGGATCTTCTCCGTCTCGAGCCGTAGTCGACCGGCGTCGGCGCAGCACGGTTGAGGAGGACGAGCATGACCCCAAGCGACCTCGGCATGCACTGAGCGGGTCGTGGGGAGTCGAGACTCTCTGCGTGATTCGGGTCGAACGAGAGGTCCGCGATTCGTCGGTTGGGCACCGAGCCGATCAATGGCTCGGTCAGCGGGTATCGGTCGCGCCCGTGTAACGAAGCAGTGTTCGGTCCGGTCAACAGTCGCCTTGTCGATTGGTTAGCGTGGAGGGATGACGGGAGCCGGTGCAGACATGCAAGAGGACCAGCTAAGGACTGTGCGCGTCGGTCTTCTCGGCTGTGGCAATGTCGGTGATGCACTCGTGTCGCTGGTCGACGCCGAGGCCGATGCCATCGCGAAGCGTTCGGGAGTACATCTTGCGATTACCCGGATCGCGGTGCGCGACCTGCACAAGAAGAGGGCCTCGTCCGGCCTTCGGGATCGTCTGACCAAAGATGCGCTCGACGTCGTTCAAGATCCCGATATCGACCTCATCGTCGAACTCATCGGTGGCATAGAGCCTGCGCAGTCATTGATAGAGGCGGCACTGCGCGGAGGCAAGTCTGTCGTGAGTGCGAACAAGGAACTCCTTGCGACACACGGCGCTCACCTGCACGATCTTGCCGCCAAAGCCGGGAGGGACCTTCTCTATGAGGCCTCGGTTGGAGGGGCCATCCCACTTGTGCGCGCGCTCTCGGTCTCGCTCGCGGGAGAGCGGGTCAACCGCGTGTTGGGCATCGTGAACGGGACGACGAATTTCATCTTGACGCGAATGGCCGAAACACACGAGGCCTACGAAGCCGCGCTCGCCGAGGCGATCCGTCTCGGCTATGCCGAATCCGACCCAACTGCTGATGTCGAGGGACATGACGCGGCCGCAAAGACGGCGATCATTGCGAGTATCGCGTTCAATGCTGACGTCTCGGTGGACGACGTCTATCGGCAGGGCATTACCGATATCGATCTCGCGGACATTGAATTCGCGCAGCGACGCGGATATGCGATCAAGCTTCTCGCGCTCGCGGAGCGTGAAGGAGACGGAGCGCAAGAGTCGATCGCGGTACGCGTCCATCCTGCAATGATCAGTAACGAACATCCGCTCGCATCGGTGCACGGGCCTTTCAATGCAATCTTCGTTGAGGGTGAGCACGCCGGTGAGTTGATGCTCTATGGACGTGGAGCTGGAGGACAGCCGAGCGCGAGCGCGGTCCTCGGTGATCTCATCGATGCCGCCCGCGGACTCCAGCGCGCGACAACCTTTCTGCACCCGGTTCGACGACATGTCCGGTTCCGCTCGATGGCACAGTTGCATTCGACCTACTGCATCACGCTCGAAGTTGTCGACCGTCCGGGCGTGATGGCTGCGGTCGCCGAGATCTTCGGTCGACATGGTGTTTCCATTCGCTCGATGGAACAGGTCGGCCTGGCCTCTGAGGCCCGAATGATCTTCATCACCCATCTCGCGCTCGAATCCGATGTCCAGACGACGCTTCAGGACTTGAAGATGCTCGATTCGGTTATCCGTATCGGTGGACTCGTGCGGGTGATTGGAGACGGGGATGACGCGTGACGAGCGTACCGTGAGCGGATTCGTCGGGTCCAGTGACGGCCGAGCGTGGGAGGGAATCATTCGCCGCTACCGGGAGTTTCTTCCGGTGAGTGACGTGACCCCGATCATCACCTTGCACGAGGGCAATACGCCGCTGCTGCCCGCGCCAAGACTCAGCGAACGAGTGGGAGCCGAGGTCTTCTTAAAGGTTGAGGGGGCCAATCCCACCGGATCGTTCAAGGATCGCGGGATGACCGTTGCGATCTCCAAGGCCGCCGAGGCTGGGGCACGCGCCGTGGTCTGCGCGTCGACCGGCAATACCTCAGCCTCTGCGGCTGCCTACGCGGCGAGGGCGGGCATGAGTTGTGCGGTGGTTATCCCCGAAGGTCATATCGCGCTCGGCAAGCTGGCCCAGGCACTTGTGCACGGGGCACGTGTCGTCCAGGTCCGGGGCAATTTCGACGCTGCGCTCGACATCGTGCGTGAACTGCCGTCGCGTGCTCCGATCGTCGTCGTCAATTCGATCAACCCGTACCGTATCGAGGGACAGAAAACCGGCGCGTACGAGGTCATCGACGCTCTCGGTGACGCCCCCGATATGCATTGCATTCCGGTCGGGAACGCAGGCAACATCATGGCCTACTGGATGGGGTATCGCGACTATTACGCCGCGAATCTTTCGACGAAGCTGCCGATGATGCTGGGATTCCAGGCTGAGGGTGCGGCACCGATCGTGCTCGGACATCCGGTCGAGTCTCCTGAGACGATCGCGACTGCGATCCGGATCGGCAATCCCGCCTCTTGGGGCGGAGCGGTCGAGGCTGCGCGCGATTCGGGTGGACAGATCCGCGCGGTGAGCGACGAGGAGATCCTCGATGCGTATCGAATTCTCGCGGTCGAGGAGTCGGTCTTTTGCGAGGCCGCCTCCGCGGCAAGCGTCGCCGGCCTAATTAAGTTCGGCGTGCCAAAGGACTCGCGTGTCGTCTGCATCCTGACCGGACACGGACTCAAAGATCCTGACCTCGCGATCAGCCAGGCGGTCGTTCCTGTTACTGTCGAAGCCACGCTCGATGCGGTACTTGCAACCCTTGATCTGGTGAAATAGCTGCGTCAATCACCAGTTCGAGAGCGCATTTCGCCCTCTTGCGAGCCCGCTGATTGCTCCGCGCGCGAATCGGCGTTAGAGTGGGGGTGCAGGCCTTCCTGCCGAGTGTGGTGTCACCGACGTGACCAACGCTCGTCTGGCGAAGCTTGGGTAACAGATACCCGGGGTCGCACCTCGCAATCTCCCGGTACACCGCTTCCTTTTTGAGTCCTACTGACAGGCGGCGGTCTGCTTGAGGTATTGCCCGGTATTTCGTCTCTGAAGAGGGCACTTTGACACCGTGCAGGCTCCAGAGGAGTGGCGGGCGGCCATCTTTGGAGTCGATGCGAACTCAAACATCCGATGTTCACCCTGAACATCAACAACAAGACCAGGAGCACAATCGATGGCTGGAGCAGGTTCACCACGCTCAGTACTCGAAGGCAAAGAGCGGTCGGAGCTTGCTGTCATGGCAGCTGCGCTCGACCTCAGTGTCGCACCACGAGCAAAGAAATCAGACGTCATTGACGCGATCTTGCAAAAGACCGGCGCGGGTGACGAGAATGCGCCGATCAAGCGCGGACCGGGGCGTCCACGAAAGATCGTGATCGAGCCCGCCGGCCAAGACGCGGAGCGTTCGTCGTTGTCAGCTGATGAGCAGCCCATTAGGCGTGCGCCGGGGCGTCCACGAAAGACGACCGAAGCGGCCGATCAGTCATCTGTTGCCGAGCCAGAGACCACCTTCCACGCGACTCCGGTCCTCGAGGGCGCACCGAGCGGGAACGGCGAGGTCGCACGTACGAGCTATGTGCCCAGCCAGCCGGCGGCCCGTCGAGAGAACGATGGATCTGCGCCACGTCCCCAGGGCCAGAGCCAGGGCCACCAGGATCGCAACTCGACCAGCCGCGACCAGAACCGCGATCCCAACGAACTTGGAAATCGCAGGGGCAGGCGACGCGGCCGCGGCCGTGACCGAGAGCGCGAGCAGGGTCCGAACGGCGTCGAGCAGAGCCCGAACTACCAGGGCGAGCTCGTCAGCGTGAAGGGTCTGCTCGACCTTCGTGAAGAGGGTTACGGGTTCTTGCGCACGAGCGGTTACCTGCCGAGTCCAAAAGACGTCTACGTCTCGGTCGGTCTCGTGCGGCGCTTCTCGCTGAGAAAGGGTGACGCAATCGAGGGGGCCTGTCGGGCAGCCTCCTCGAGCGAGAAGTACCCCGCGTTGATCCGGATCGACGCAGTCTCTGGACACGACCCCGAAGAGGCAAAGAACCGGTTGAAGTTCGAAGACCTCACCCCGCTCTTCCCCGATTCTCAGCTGCGTCTTGAGACTGGAGACGATCCGAACAACCTCACCGCGCGTATCGTCGACCTGATCTCACCGATCGGAAAGGGCCAGCGTGGTCTGATCGTCTCTCCGCCAAAGGCGGGAAAGACAACGATCATGAAGCAGATCGCCCATTCCATCGAGGCAAACAACCCCGAGGTTCATCTCATCGTGCTGCTCGTCGACGAGCGCCCTGAAGAGGTTACCGACATGCGCCGCTCGGTCAAGGGAGAGGTCATCGCCTCAACCTTCGATCGCCCTGCGGAGGAGCACACCTCGGTTGCCGAATTGACGATCGAGCGGGCCAAGCGTCTTGTCGAACAGGGCAAGGATGTCGTCATCATCCTTGATGGAATCACCCGTCTCGCACGCGCCTACAACCTCGCACAACCCGCGAGTGGTCGAGTCATGTCGGGTGGTGTCGACTCGGGCGCGCTCTATCCTCCGAAGAAGTTCTTCGGTGCGGCGCGAAATATCGAAGAGGGTGGTTCACTGACCATTCTCGCGACCGCGCTCGTGGAGACGGGCTCTCGCATGGACGAGGTCATCTTCGAAGAGTTCAAGGGTACGGGAAACCTTGAGCTGCGACTTGACCGCCGTCTCGCAGAGCGCCGCCTCTACCCAGCGATCGATGTCAACGGGAGTTCGACGCGTCATGAGGAACTGCTCTTCCCACGTTCAGAGCTCCAGCAGGTCTGGAAGCTGCGCCGCGTGCTCAACGCACTCGACTCGGGAGGCGGAAATCCCGCAGCTGGGCTCGAACTCCTCATGGATAAATTGCGCACGACGAAATCAAACCAGGAGTTCCTTGCAGAGATTGCAAAGGCCCCGACGGCAACGGCGTAGTCATCAACGGCTCGAACAACGGGGCGTCGGTCATCAGTTGGCACCCCCGTCTGGGAGAGTCCGTGTGGCGAGTAACATGGAGGAACCATGAAAGCGCAAATTCATCCTGAGTATGTCACCGCAACGGTGAAATGTTCCTGCGGGAACACCTTTGAGACGCGTTCGACCAAAGCTGAGATGCACGTTGAACTGTGCAACGAATGCCACCCCTTCTATACCGGCAAGCAAAAGCTCGTCGACACCGGAGGCCGAGTGGAGCGTTTCGAGCGCCGTTACGGCCAGCGCAAGACCAAGCGATAACTCCTCCGAACTGGTCCAGACGGGCGCGCACCAGCCTGTGCAGGTATGCCGCCATCACTGGACTACCTTCAATCCGTGGCTGAAAACGACCGACTCGAAGAATTTGAACGAGAATACGAAGAGGTCCTTTCTGAGCTGAGTCAGCCCGATGTCGCAGGTGACCGAAAGCGATTTCTCGATCTGTCGCGTCGGCACAAGCAGCTCGTGACAATCGTCAATGCCGGACATCTCCTGCAGGGAGCGAAAGGGAACGTCGAAGCCGCCAAGGAGATGTTCGAGCAGAGCCAGGGCGATGAGCGCGAGCTCGCGCGCGTCGAGCTGAACGAGTCGGAGACGGCGCTCGCCGAGGCCGAAGAACAGTGGCGACTCCTGCTTGTCCCATCTGATCCAAATGATGGACGGAACGTCATCATTACGATCCGTGGCACCGAGGGTGGCGAGGAGGCAAACCTCTTTGCCAAGGATCTCTACGAGATGTACCTCCGCTATGCGCAGGTGCGCCTCTGGAGGTCCGAGACGCTCGGGCTGCAGGTCTCTGACCTTGGAGGAATCGACGAGGTGACCTTCCTCGTCAAGGGTGAGGACGCCTGGCAACGTCTCAAGCTCGAAGGTGGCACGCACCGTGTGCAGCGTGTTCCCGCGACCGAATCTCAGGGACGCGTGCATACCAGCGCCGCGACGGTCACCGTGTTGCCAGAGGCGGATGAGGTCGAGGTCGAGATCAATATGTCAGAGCTCCGCGTCGACGTGTATCGCAGCACCGGTCCTGGCGGGCAGTCCGTGAACACAACCGACTCAGCCGTGCGGATCACCCACCTCCCGACAGGACTCGTCGTCGCCATGCAAGATGAGAAGAGTCAGATCCAGAACCGCGCCAAGGCTCTCCAGGTGTTGCGCGCCCGACTTCTCAAGCTTGAGCAGGACCGCGTCGCCAAAGAGACCTCAAAGGCAAAGCGCGACCAGGTCGGTGGTGGCGGAAGATCCGAGAAGATCCGCACCTACAACTTCAAAGACAACCGGGTCACCGATCACCGCATCGGACTTACGCTTTACAAGCTCGATCGAGTACTTCAGGGCGAACTCGACGAACTCGTTGACGCCCTGCTTGCCGACGAGCGCGCGCGCCAACTTGGTGAGGGCTGAGTGACCTGTGACCGAGCGTCAGCACCAACCGACCTGGCGGAGTGAACTTTCGCGTATCTCGACGCGACTCGGTGCGATCCACGAGGCGCGGATTCTCCTCGAGGAGGTCGCCGGAGTAGATTTTGCGACGCTCGTCACCCGTCTCGACGAAACGATTCCATTCCGGGACATTGAACATCTCGAGCAGCTCCTCCAGTCGCGCCTCGCTGGGGTTCCGTTGCAACATATCGTTGGTCACTGGCCGTTTCGCAACGTGGAACTCCTTGTCGACCGGCGAGCGCTGATTCCGCGCCCGGAGACCGAACAGGTTGTCGCCTTCGCTCTCGCGGAGCTGGCGCGCATACGGGCCCGCGAGGGCATAGCCGACCGTTCCAAACGACTGCGCGTCGTCGACCTTGGCACAGGATCGGGTGCAATCAGTTGCGCGATCGCCGATGAAGACGAGTTCACTGAGGTCATTGCGGTCGACTCCTCGCAGGACGCGCTTGGTCTCGCGGCCCTGAACATCGCGCGTCTGCGCGAGAGTGCAAGTCGTCGTGTCGAGCTCTTGCGCGGCAGCTGGTACGAGCCGTTGGCTGATATCGAAGTTGGCTCGGTCGACTGTGTTATTTCAAATCCTCCCTATCTCCGTGAGGATGAATGGCAACACCTTGACCCGGGTGTGCGTGATCACGATCCCTATCGTGCGCTCGTCTCCGGGACGAGCGGACTCGAGGATCTCGAGAGGATCATCACGACAGCTCCGCGGTTCTTGGCCGAGCAAGGAGCGCTCATCTGTGAGATTGGAGAGACCCAGTCAGAGGCGGTGCGCGAACTCTCCGGGTTCGCGGGTTTTCTCGAAGTCGAGGTGAGAAAGGACCTCGCAGGACGTGACCGCATCCTCATTGCACGGAGTCCTCATGGTTGATCGCCCGCTGATCATGAGACGCGAGTTTGAATCGGTGAGGGCGCATCTGCTCGCGGGAGAGGTTGTCGCGGTTCCGACTGATACTGTCTATGGGCTCTGTGTTGCGCTTCGGGTAACGGGTACGACGGAGCCGTTGTTCAAAAAGAAGCAGCGTCCCGTCTCTTTGGCCGTGCCGGTCATGGTGGCAGATCTGCCAGGGGCACTTGAGCTGTGTGA
This sequence comes from Acidimicrobiales bacterium, assembly GCA_035532075.1. Lineage (GTDB taxonomy): Bacteria > Actinomycetota > Acidimicrobiia > Acidimicrobiales > Bog-793 > CAIVND01. Next base: position 13,907 of record DATKRV010000021.1, read on the forward strand.
CGATAGGTCGCGCGAGGCACTCCAACGTGTCGGTGAAAAGTTCTGGCCGGGCGCGCTCACGCTTGTGGTGTATCGGGGTGTGAGGTGCAGTTTTGATCTCGGGGGCGACCGGTCGACGATCGGCCTTCGCGTACCCGATCTCGCTTGCCTGCGCGACCTCTGCCGGCTCGTCGGACCTCTTGGGGTGACGAGTGCAAACCTGCACGGCGGCCCACCATGCACGACGACTGGAGAGTTAACGAAGGCCTTCGGCAGCGGGCTTGTGATTCTCGATGGCGGCAGGTGCGCGGGAGCAGTCTCGAGTGTGATCGATCTCACCGGAGCAACGCCGGTTGTTCTGCGCGAGGGAGCAGTTTCTCTCGAAATGGTGCTCGATGCCCTTGGTTGATGCCTCCGAGAAACCCCTGCTTCGCCCTGTCTCGAAGTGATACGAGAGGCAGGAGGTCACTACACTTGCGCTGTGCGAATCGCTCTCGGCTCTGATCATGCGGGCCTCGAACTCAAGAATCTCCTTGCAGCCCACTTAGATAGCGCCGAACACGAGCTTTTTGACCTTGGTACCCATTCTCCAGATTCGGTCGACTACCCCGATTTCGGCGCGGCCGTCGGTCGGTTGGTCGCCGCTGGTGATGCCGATGTCGGCGTCTGTTGCTGTGGGACCGGCATTGGAATCGCCATTGCCGCGAACAAGATCGACGGAGTACGCGCGGCGGTGGTGCATGACGTGACGACGGCGCATCTTTCTCGTGAGCACAATGACGCCAATGTGATCTGTATCGGTTCGCGCATTACCAGCGCGCTCGTTGCGACTGAGGCGGTTGATGCATTTCTCTCTGCATCCTTTGCTGGAGAGCGTCACGCCCGACGAGTTGCAAAGATCCAACGTCTTGAGGAGGCGCAATGATGAACGAGGATTCAGATTCATTGATCGATTCCGATCCCGAGGTCGCGAAGATTCTGAGCGACGAACTCAACCGCCAGCGCACGACGCTGCAGCTGATAGCATCCGAGAACTTCGCCTCGCCTGCGGTAATGGCCGCGTCCGCGTCGGTATTGACGAACAAATATTCAGAGGGATATCCCGGCCGGCGCTACTACGGCGGCAATGTCTACGCCGACGAGGTTGAGGAACTCGCGCGCGAACGGGTCAAGCAACTTTTCGGGGCTGAGCACGCGAACGTCCAGCCACATTCTGGCGCCTCTGCAAATCTCGCGGTATACCTTGGCCTCGCGCAGGCCGGTGACACGATTCTCGCGATGCGCCTTGATCAGGGCGGCCACCTCACGCACGGATCCCCCGTCTCGATCACCGGCAAGACCTACCGATTCGTCTTCTATGGCGTGACTCCAGCGAGCGAGGACGGCTCGGGAGAGAGGATCGACCTTGATCTCGTGCGAGACCTGGCGATCCGCGAGCGTCCGCGCATCATCGTTGCAGGAACGACCGCCTATACCCGAATCATCGATCCAAAGCCGTTCCGAGACATTGCCGATGAGGTTGGCGCGCTGTTCATGTTCGATGCAGCCCATCCCGCCGGTCTCATCGCGGGTGGCGAGCACCCGAATCCCGTCGGAATCGCCGACGTCGTGAGCTTCACGACACACAAGACCCTTCGCGGACCGCGCGGTGGCGCGATTGTGTGCAACAAAGAACATGCAAAGGCGATCGACGCGGCCGTCTTCCCGGGCCTGCAGGGCGGTCCGCTAGAACACGTGATCGCGGCAAAAGCGGTCGCCTTCGGTGAGGCGCTCCGCCCGAGTTTCAAGGACTACGCCTCGCGTGTCGTGACGAATGCCTCCGCGCTCGCCGAGGCGCTCGCAGAAGAGGGATTCCGCCTCGTGGCCGGTGGTACGGAGAACCATCAGATCATCCTTGACCTGCGCGCCTTTGACGAAGATCTCACCGGTAAGGCCGCCCAGGATGCGCTTGACCGGGCAGGGATCACCTGCAACCGCAACCAGATTCCGGATGATCCGAGGTCTCCGTTCGTGACGAGCGGGCTGCGACTTGGCACGCCCGCGGAGACGACGGCGAACATGGGAGTCGCCGAGATGGCCAGGATCGGATCCCTCATCGGTCGCGTCCTGCGTGCTCACGGCGACGAAGCTGTACTTTCGGTGGTGCGTAACGAGGTGCGTGGGCTCTGCTCGGCCTTTGACCCATATCCGGGCGCCATCATCCGATAGATGCTCCAAAATACAGGTGTGGGTGATTTCGCGTGACAGACCGCGAGGCCTATGTTGTTGTTTTTTTCATCGCGATTGCCCTGACCTATCTGCTCAGTTTTCCAATCCGATGGCTCGCGATCCGGTTTGGCGCGGTTGACCAACCAGGCGAAGATCACATCCATGCCCATCCCACTCCGACGGTCGGCGGGGCGGCGATGTTCCTCTCCTTCGCGATCACGATCGAGGTCGCGTCACACATTGGGGCGCTCTCGCAGGTTTTCCGAGGCTCCTCCGAGCCACTCGGCGTCGTCGCAGCCGGACTGGTGATCTATCTCGTTGGCCTCGTTGACGATATACGCCACATCTCTGCCCCGGCGAAGGTGGCCGGTCAGGTCCTCGCGGCGATGGTCCTCGTATTCCTCGGGGTCACGATGTACTACTTCAAGCTTCCCTTTGTTGCTTCGATCATCTCCCTGGCTCCTTCGATCCTGCCACTCGTCACTGCGCTGTGGGTGGTCGGTATGGCGAACTCAGTGAACCTGATCGACGGACTCGACGGACTCGCCGCGGGCATTGTCGGGATCGCGAGCGCGTCGCTTTGCATCTATGGGCTGCGCCTCGAGTTTCTCGGTGATCTCGGGCTCGACAACATTGGTCCGTTGGTCGCTGCAATCACCTGCGGCGTATGCATCGGATTCATTCCGCACAATTTCCACCCGGCGCGGATCTTCATGGGCGATGGGGGCTCACTGTTTCTCGGATTGTCGCTTGCCGCGCAGACGATGGTCATCGGCGGGCGCACCGAGAACTCTGCGAACTCGGGCGTCGATGTGTCGGGGCTGACGTTCTTCCGGTTTGCCCCGCTGTTTATACCCTTTTTCATCCTCGGCGTGCCGATGTTTGATACTGCCTTTGCCATCGTCAGGCGCACGATTTCGAGGACGGGAGTCGCCGAACGCGACCTAGGACACCTGCACCATCGCCTTGTCCGTCTCGGCCATGGCCATCGACGGGCGGTACTGATCCTCTGGGCCTGGACCGGCGTGCTCAGCGCCTTTGTTCTCCTCCCGACCTTCAACAGTCACGCAAATGCCTTTGTCCCGGTCGGCATCGCAATTCTTGCCGTCGCTCTGTACACGGTCTTTCGCCCCGGGTTTGCCCCGCGTACGCTCCCTGAGCACCTGAGCCACGAGGGTGGCCCGATTCATCTCGCCCGAAGTCGGAGAAACCGGTGGAAACCCGCCATCTTTGGCCACACGGGCCCTACCCGACCGCACGCGAGGTTGCACAGCGTTGACCGGGGTTCGCTCCCGCACGGGTCCGGAGAACCAGAAAACAGCGAAGCACGCGACCATGACGATGCCCCGAGTGGATAACCGGCTCGGTCGTGATTTGGAGTTTGCTTCACCACCCCTGAGGTGCGAGGATAGGCGCTGAGCATGACGCCACCGCTCGGTCCAGGACTTGGTGAGCTCATCGGACTTGGTCTTACTGCCGGGTTGCTCGTTGCCCTTGGGGTGGGCGGCGGGTACTGGATTGGACAGATGACCGGTGCCGGTGTGTCGGTCACCTTTGTTGGACTTGGTGCTGGCGTCGCCATCGCCCTCGTGGCGATGTATCTCCGGATTCGGAGATATCTTTAATGCCCGTCACGTCGCTCGTCCATCTCGCAATGGCGCCGCGTCCGAACTGAGAAGAGCTATGGATCGCTTTGCCCAGCTGTTTGAGCAACTTTCGCTGAACGAGATCGACCGGCTGCTCCGTCGCACCGTGTTTGGCTCGATCGGCGTCGGCGTCGTTGCCCTTGTTGTGACAGCCGTCATCTCGCACATCCTTGTTGGGCTGGGAATCTGCATCGGCCTTGGCATCGGGCTCGTCAATATCCGCCTCGTTGCGCGCTCAGTTGCGAAGGTGAACGCTGACCAGGTCGAAAAGCCCACCCGCGTGCTCGCATCGCGCACCCTTGTCCGACTTTCCGCAACGACGGTCGTCGTTCTTGGCCTAATGTTTGCATCCGTCTCCCTCGGTCTTGGATCCGCGGGAGGCGTGGCGCTGTTCTACTTTGTGCTACTTGCAAACCTTGTACGATCCCTTCTTCGTTCATCAACCGCAGGAGTCTCGCAGTAATGGGTGGAATGCTCGCAGTCAACATCACTGTTGGCGACCACATAACAGGCAAGCTGTTCGGCCTTACGGTCAACTTCGACGATCTTCTTTCGTGTGCGGTGGCGGGATTGATCATCATTGGCGTTGGGTTCTTTCTGCGCGCCAAGGCAACATCTGGAGTCCCGGGCAAGCTGCAGCTCGCGGTGGAGTCGATCATTGGCGCGGTCGAGAACCAGGTCGAGTCCTCAATGGGGGACGCCGGCAAGCCAATCGTGCCACTCGCCTTCGTATTGTTCTCCTACATCCTCGTTGCCAACTGGCTTGAGCTCATCCCAACGGGTCACAGCCCCCAGTACCTCCCTGCACCGACGGGCGACATCAACTTCACCCTTGCGATGGGGATCTTCGTCATCATCCTCGTGCACATCACCTGGATCCGCCAGCAGGGCCTGAAGCGCTATATCGGGCATTACTTCAAGCCGAAGGCGCTCTTTCTGATCAACATCATCGAGGAGATCGTCAAGCCAATCACCTTGGCCCTTCGACTCTTTGGGAACATCTTCTCCGGTGGCGTCATGCTGTTGCTGATCGCCGCGCTCCCCGGGCCATTCCTGGTGGGGGTGCCGATCCTTGACACGCTGTGGAAGATGATCGACGGACTCTTCGTCGGTCCTGTCCAGGCGTTCATCTTTGCGATCTTGACCATCTTGTACTTTGAGTCCGCCCTCTCGGGTGGGCACTAGGGACGTCAAGAAAACCGTTTTTCAACCACAATCTCAATAACAGGAGGAATCATGGCAGCAACAGGAATCGACCAGGCAATCCAGCTCGCAGGTGCGATGGTCGGTGGGGGTCTCGCGCTCGGCGGTGGCGCAGTCGGCGCTGCGATTGGTGACGGTCTTGCCGGTAGCCAGACGATCGCTGGCGTTGCGCGCCAGCCCGAGGCTCAGAGCCGACTGTTCACGATCATGTTCATCGTGGTCGGTCTGTGCGAGGCGATGTATTTCATCAACCTCGTCTTCATGTTCCTCTTCGTGTTTGTGCTCTACAAGAAGTAGGGGAGATCTAGATGCTGCTTGCCAGCAGCTCGAGTTCGTCAAATTCAAACTTCCTCATTCCAAATGGGACGTTCGTATTCGAACTCGTGATGTTCATCATCGTCCTGGGCGTTGTTGCCAAGTTCATTCTGCCGTCGTTGCAAAAGGCGATGAGTGATCGCGAATCGACGATTCGTGCCTCGCTCGCGGCAGGAGACGAGGGCCGCATCGAGGCGGATCGACTCGCGCGCGAGCGCGCATCGGTGCTCGAAGCTGCCCACGCCGAGGCGAGAGCGATCGTCGAGGCGGCATCTAGAGAGGTGGAGCGTCTGCGTGAGGAGGCCCAAGCACGCGGCCAGCAGGAATTCGAGCGCGAGTTCGCGTCTGCAAAGTCCACCATCACCAATGAAAGTTCCACGCTGCGAGACGAGACCATCTCCAAGCTCGATGAGATTGTCGTGAGAGCAGCAGAGCGCGTCATCGGTTTCCATGTTGATCCAGCGAAACACCGCGAGACGATTGCAGGAGCAATCCGTCGTGCGCGAGATGAGGCAACGCAATGATCGTTCCATCTCTCTCTGCTGTCGATGCGAGCGCGTCGGGCAACTTCGGCATCTCGTTTCTCCTCGAGATCGTCGGCATCGTTGTCGTCGGCGCGCTGATCTGGCGTTACATTGCGCCACCACTGAACAAGGCGATGAACAAGAGGCTCGATACGATCAAGGGGCAGCTCTTGGCGGGAGACGAGGCACGCGCTGAGGCGCTGCGCATCGTGGGCGAACTACGGGAAGCTCTCGAGGCTGCGAAGCTCGAAGCAGTGCAGATCGTCCAACAGGCAAATCGCAGTGCAGAGTTTCTCGTCAATGATGGCGTCCGTCGTGCCGAGGAGGAGTACGGCCGAATTGTCAGTCGCATCGAACACGAGATCGAGGCGGCGAGAAGCCGGGCACGACAGGAGGTGCTGAGTGAACTCGGTGCTGTCGTTGTCGTCGCAACCGAGGTTGTCGTCCGAGCAGAGCTAGACGCAACAAGTCATCATCGACTCATCGATGAGGCGATCGCCGCGACCGAATCAGAGTCGATCGACACCGATCACACCGGGGCGGTTGTCTGATGCTCGATGACATCGTGCGGGGGTATGCGGTGGCGGTAGCCGAGACCGCGCGTAGCAAGGGTCACCTCGAACGCGTTGACGCCGAGCTCGTCACGGTGCAGTCCGCACTCGTGACATCGGACGAACTTCGTCTCGCGCTGACCGATCCTGCGCTGGCGACGATAGAACGCCGAGCGATCGTCGCAGACCTACTTGCCGATCGGGCGCTTTCTGAGACGGCGGATCTCGTTGGCTTTGTCGTGCGCGTGGTCCGGGCGGGTGAGGTGCCGGTCACGATCTTTGAGGTCGAGTTGCTGATCGGCTTTTCGCTTGGAGCTGGGGACGCGTTGATAGATGACGACACCCCCGCCGGCCGTACCGGTGCGAGGGCGCGAATCCGTGGTTACGCGGAACGAGCGTTCCAGGAGCTGACAGATTCAGCTGAACTCGACGAGGTTGAGGATGAACTCTTCCGGTTCGCTCGCGTCCTCGAAGACAATCCGAACCTGCGACAGGTCCTTGAGGACACCAACTTCGCGCGCGATGCCCGAATCGGAGTTCTCACGGACCTCCTTGGTGATCGCGTCCAGCATGCCACCCTTCGGTTGTGTTCCTATGTGCTTCGCGCCGGAAGGCTGCGCAACCTTGTTGGTGTGTTTGACTGGTTGGTCGATCTCGTTGCCGAGGAGCGGGGAAGAAGGATCGCAGAGGTGCGCAGCGCGGTGTTGCTCAGCGACGAAGAACAACAACGACTTAGCGCGTCTCTCTCGCGCATCGTCGGCCGCACAGTAGAGGTTCGGGTGATCATCGATGAGTCGGTGATCGGCGGAGTTCTCATCTCCACCGGTGACCTATTCATCGATGGAACAGTTCGTTTGCGGTTTGAGCGCCTGCGCGATGTCTTCGCGCAGCAGGTTTAGTCGAAAGGCAGAGTGAAAATGGTAGAGCTGACGATCAGCGCGGATGACATTGCCGCAGCGCTTGGACGCCACGCAAGCAGTCTCAATACGGCGGTAGCGGCGGAGCAGGTTGGCCGCGTACTCGAGGTTGGCGACGGTATCGCCTACGTGAGCGGTCTTCCCCACGCAGCGGTGAATGAACTCCTTGAGTTCGAGAACGGAGCGCTGGGCCTTGCCCTGAACCTCACGGAGGAATCGATCGGTGCTGTCGTGCTCGGCGAGCTCGCCGGACTCGACGAGGGTCAGGTCGTGCGTTCGACCGGGCGCATTCTCTCGGTGCCTGTCGGCGACGGTCTGTTGGGTCGCGTCGTCAATCCTCTTGGGATTCCCGTCGATGGCAAAGGACCACTCATCGACGTCACTGACCGTCGCGTAGAGGTCCAGGCCCCGAGCATCGTAGGGCGCCAGCCCGTCAGCCAACCCCTTCAGACCGGCATCAAGGTGGTTGACGCGATGACGCCGATCGGTCGGGGACAGAGAGAGTTGATCATCGGCGACCGAAAGACAGGAAAGACGACGATCGCGATTGACGCGATCATCAATCAGCGCAACAACGGAGTGAAGTGCATCTACGTGGCAATCGGTCAGAAGGGATCGACGATCGCACAGATTGTCTCCACCCTCGAGGCCTATGGCGCGATGGACTACACCGTCGTCGTTGCCGCCCCGGCTTCGGAGCCTGCGCCGTTCAAATATCTCGCCCCTTACTCGGGATGCGCGATGGGTCAGCACTGGATGGAGAGCGGCGGCCATGCGCTTGTTGTCTATGACGATCTCTCCAAGCAGGCAGAGGCCTATCGCCAGCTCTCCCTGTTGCTCCGCCGCCCTCCCGGCCGCGAGGCATATCCGGGAGACGTCTTCTACCTCCACAGTCGCCTCCTCGAGCGCGCCGCGAAGCTCTCTGACGATCTGGGCGGCGGTTCGCTCACCGCGTTGCCAATTGTCGAGACCAAGGCCGGAGACATCTCGGCCTATATCCCGACGAACGTCATCTCGATCACCGACGGACAGATCTTCCTCGAAACCGACCTTTTCAACGCGGGCGTCCGTCCGGCAATGAATGTCGGAAACTCGGTATCTCGAGTCGGTGGAGCGGCGCAGACCAAGGCGATGCGTGCGGTCGTAGGTTCGCTCAAGATCGACCTCGCGCAATTTCGCGACCTCGAGGCGTTTGCGACGTTCGGCTCCGAGCTCGACCGTGCCTCCCAGGCACAGCTCGACCGCGGTTATCGCCTGACCGAACTTTTGAAACAGGGCCTCAATGCGCCACTTCCGGTTGAGGAACAGGTGATCGTGATCTATGCCGGAGTGCGCGGACACATCGACGACATCGCGGTCGAAGATGTCCAGAGGTTTGAGGCCGCGCTCCGTGCGCATGTGCGTGCCGCGCACCCGGACCTTCTCGAGCACATCAGGACGACTGGAACGCTCCCTGAAGAGGAAAAGATCAATGCGGCGATTGCGGAGATGAAGTCGAGCTTCTCGAGCGGTGGGACGGTCTGATCGATGGCAGGGGGTCAGGAGCGTCTGCTCCGTCGGCGCATCAAGAGCGTCGAGGCAACGAAGAAGATCACGCGCGCCATGGAGCTCATTGCTGCGTCTCAGATGGGACGCGCCAGAGCACGCCTTCTCGGAACGCGTCCATACGTACATGCGGTCGAGCGCGTCCTTGCAATGTCCGCCGAGGACGCGACGCATGCGTCGCGTATCCTCGGTGTTCCCGAGTCGGTTGAGCGCTCGTTGATCGTGACGATTGTCGGCGACCGAGGACTGTGTGGCGCGTACAACTCCTCGGTGCTGCGATTCGCCGAACGGTTGATGTTGACCGAAGAGCCAAATGGCAGAACCTACCGGATCGTCGGTGTCGGCAAGAAGGCAATCGCGTTCTTCCGCTACCGCAACCGCGCCATTGAGCACGTATTCACCGGGATGTCGGACCGGCCGAGCTTTGAGGACGCGCGTCGTGTTGCAGCTGAGGTGATCCGCCCGTTCATCTCTGGCGAAGTTGATCTCGTCGAGCTCGTCTCCACCCGATTTGTTTCGACGGGAACCCAGGTCGTCGAGCGCCGCCAGATCCTCCCGCTGGTCGTCGAGGGCGAAGCGACCGAGCGCGAGGAGAGCTCTGGCGCCGACGGCTTCTATGACTTTGAGCCCTCTTCCGAGGAACTCCTTGAACTCCTCGTTCCCCAGTATGCAGAGGTCTTTCTCTACCAGGCAATGCTCGAGGCGTCGGCCTCGGAGCACACCGCGCGCCAGCGTGCCATGGCTGCGGCGACCGAGAACGCAGAGGAGCTGATCACGACGTTGAGCCGGATCATGAACCGTGCCCGTCAGGATTCGATCACCACCGAGATCATGGAGATCGTGAGCGGTGCAGAGGCATTGCGGAACGTCGGAAAAGCTGTCCGTGAAGAGCTATTACGTGACGACAACGAGGAGCAGATTGCATGAGCACTGAGACGAACGCCAAAGCGACACTGGAGAATGGACGGGTCATAGTCATCTCTGGCCCTGTCGTCGACGTCGAATTTCCGCCGCACGCCCTGCCTGAGATTAATACGGCGCTCGAGATCGAGCTGAACTTTGAGGGCGAGTCCTCGATCATCGTGGCCGAGGTTGCCCAGCAGCTCGGAGATGGACGGGTGCGCTGCATCTGCCTGCGTGCGACCGATGGACTCGAGCGCGGGGCGACGGTTCGAAACACCGGGCGCGGGATCACGGTGCCAGTCGGTGACGCGGTGCTCGGTCACGTGTTCAACGTCTCGGGCAGGCCGCTCGACACCGACACCATCGGCACCCCCGATGACTACTGGGAGATCCACCGTGAGGCGCCGGACTTCGCCGATCTCGAACCCTCTCGTACGATGTTCGAGACGGGGATCAAGGTCATCGACCTCCTCGAACCTTACGTGCAGGGCGGAAAGATCGGACTTTTCGGTGGCGCGGGAGTGGGGAAGACCGTGCTCATCCTCGAGATGATCAACCGCGTTGCAAAGCAACACGGAGGTGTGTCGGTCTTTGCCGGAGTCGGCGAGCGCACCCGAGAGGGCACCGACCTCTGGCTCGAGATGCAAGAGTCGGGAGTCATCGACAAGGCGGCGCTCGTCTATGGACAGATGGACGAGCCCCCAGGCGTGAGACTCCGTGTCGCACTTTCGGCGCTGACGATGGCGGAATACTTCCGTGATGTGAAGAACCAGGACGTGTTGCTGTTCATCGACAACATCTTCCGTTTTGTGCAGGCAGGCTCAGAGGTGTCGACACTGCTTGGTCGTATGCCATCCGCTGTCGGGTACCAGCCCACACTCGCGGACGAGATGGGCCAGTTGCAAGAGCGGATCACCTCGACCAAGGGTCATTCGATCACCTCGATCCAGGCGGTCTACGTCCCGGCCGACGACTACACCGACCCCGCGCCCTTTACTACCTTCACTCACCTCGATGCGACGACAGAATTGTCGCGCCAGATTGCTGCGCTGGGCATCTATCCGGCGGTCGATCCACTTGCGTCGACGAGCAACATCTTGGCGCCGGAGGTCGTTGGCGAGCGCCATTACAACTGCGCCCAGCAGGTGAAGTTGATCTTGCAGCGCAATCGTGAACTCCAGGACATCATTGCGATCCTTGGTCTTGATGAACTCTCTGAGGAGGATCGCCTGACCGTATCTCGCGCGCGAAAGATCCAGCGCTTCCTCTCCCAGCCATTCTTCGTCGGCGAGGTGTTCACCGGCCTTCCCGGTGTCTATGTCCCGGTCGACGAGACGATCCGCAGCTTCGAAGCCCTGATAGGTGGCGATCTTGATGACATCCCCGAGCAGGCATTCCTGAACGTTGGTGGAGTTGACGAGGTTCGCGCCAAATCAAAGTCGCTCGAGGCATAGGTCCAGGGACGAATCAGATGGCGACACCATTTCATCTTGAGGTTGTCACCCCGGAACGGGTGCTGTTCTCGGGAGATGTTGATGAGGTCTCGATGCGCACTGACGGTGGTGAGATCGCGTTTCTTGCGCGTCACGAGGACTACGTCGGCGCGGTCGACATCACGGTCGCCAAACTCTCGGTCCTCAGGGACTCGGGAGGTGCCGGCGATGGTGAGCCGGTAACGATGCGCATTGCCGTGCATGGCGGTTTCGTTCATTTTGACGGCGAGGGGATGACCATTCTCGCGACCGTCGCCGAACTTGGAACCGAGGTCGATGTCGAGCGCGCCCGGCACGCTCTGACGTTGGCGGAGGAACGTTTCGCGCTCGAGGGACCTGCGGTCAAACCGGGGGCGCCGACAGAGGGGGGCGCCGAGGAGTCTCCGACACGACTCACCGGTGCGATGATTGCGTTGCTCGCCCCCGAATCGGCCGAGGCTGCCGTTGCACGGGCGCGGGTGCGACTCGAGGCTGGCGGGGCAGCGACCAACAGCTGAGATGAGCGGTCGGGCACGTCTACTCGTTGCCTACCTCCTGCGCGCTCGGGAAGAGATTGAAGTCGACGTCCTTCGTCGGGTATTGCGATCGAGCGAGATCGGGCGCATTGCTCCGCATATCACGCTTGTTCCACCAGTCAATATCGCCCAAGCACGTGTCAGCGAGCTGAGCCGTCAGCTGGAAGAGGCGGTGACGACGGTTGCTCCAGTTTCTCTCTGGCTGCGTGGCGCCGAGACGTTCCAACCTCAACAACACGTGCTGTACCTCCCCGTCTATGGGGAGTTAGGTGAACTCGGACTGCTACGGGATCGATGTCGCGTCGGGGAATTCGCAGTGACGGAAAGGCGACCTTTCGTTCCCCATGTCACGGTAAAAAGCCATGCCGATGGCGATATTGTCGCGTCGGCGCGCGTGCTACTCGGTGCATTTGAGTGTCCGATTGTTGTCGACCGAGTAACCATTCTTGAGCGTGACATCATGACTGACCGTGGGGTGTGGGAAATTCGCGACGAGTTCGTACTCGCAAGCGCGCGCACCTCAGGGCGAGGAGGTCGGGAGGTAGTGTGTTCGCGCGCGACGTTTGCAAACAGTGACGATCAGCACCTCCTGGTCGCCAATGGCTTGGATCCACTACCCTCGACACGAGACGACGCTTCGGCGCGAGCGGAATATGTCATCGTCAGAGCACGAATCTCTGGAGCACTCATCGCTCTCTGTGTGATTGAGGTGCGTAACAATCACGGCCAGATCCGTGCATTTGTCGTCGATGGACGACATCGCAATGAGGGGATCGGACACCAGGTCTTGAAATATATTGAACAATCTGCTCAGGAACTCGATTTGAAAAAGATCACTGTCAACGCGGATCGCATTGCATCTGGATTCTTCCGACATTTTGGATTTGAGGATACGGGCGCTCCGTCGCGAGCGAACGATGAGCTGGCACTCTCTCGCCTTTTCTGATGTCCCGGAGGCCACATGGCAAGGGCGGCGAGCCACTGAATTTTTGCAGCGCCGCTGGTCCGTCGGATGGTCGCTGAGGGAGAATCCTTTGTCGTCCGCACGATCTTCCGACGCTCATCAAACTTGGATCGCATGTCGAATCAGTCAGCAGCCCCTTGCGCGCGCCGTCCGTTTGGCCGCTTGAGGCTCAGCGATGTCTCCCGAATTTGTGGAAAGTGTCGACGAAACGTACGGTACCGGTCGCCGATCGCACCACGAGTGACTGGGTTCTCGCCCCGTGCTCAGTGTAGCGCACGCCCCGGAGCAGATCTCCATCGGTGATGCCGGTCGCGGCAAAGAAGCTGTGCTCGCCCCCACAGAGGTCTTCGGTGATGAGGACCTGTTCAAGGTTGTAGCCGAGCGCGACTGCCCGCGCTCGTTCTTGCTCGTCGCGTGGATAGAGCCGCCCTTGGATCTCGCCTCCCATGCCGGCCAGCGCCGCCGCAGCGATCACTCCCTCGGGAGTCCCCCCGATGCCGAACAGGACGTCGGCGTCAGAATCTGGCCAGGCAGTTGCGATTGCCCCGGCAACGTCACCATCGGAGATCAACCGGATGCGCGCACCAGCGCCTCTCACCTCGTCGATGAGGCCCTGATGTCGGTCTCGATCAAGAATCACTGCAGTGAGCTCTTTGACCGCGAGGTTCTTCCGCTTCGCGATCTCGATGAGGTTCTCTCTCGGCGTCATCTCGATCGAGACTGCTCCGCGTGCCTCGGGTCCGACGGCGAGTTTTTCCATATAGACGCAGGGTCCGGGATTGAACATAGATCCGCTCTCGGCGACGGCAATCACCGCGAGGGCTCCACCGCGTCCGAGCGCGGTGAGTGTTGTCCCGTCGATGGGATCGACCGCGATATCGACATGTGGAGGACTTCCGTCTCCAACGCGCTCGCCATTGAACAGCATCGGCGCCTTGTCCTTCTCGCCTTCACCGATGATCACGAGTCCGTCCATCCGGACCGTCGCAAGCATCTTTCGCATAGCGTCGACTGCTGCGCCATCAGCCGCAATCTTGTCGCCCCGACCCATCCACGCGCTCGCCGCGACTGCGGCGGCCTCGGTGACGCGAACCATCTCGAGGGCGACGTTGCGATCGGGAGCCACCCGTTCTTCTGTCATGTCCTGACTGTAGTTGGCAACGCGGCAACGCTCTATCGGCGGATGCACAACTGCCTGTTCAGACGGCCATCCGGGGGCGGCTCGGACCGATCAGCTGGGAGCAGGAGATCGAACAGAGAAGCTATGGTCAGGAGATGGATCGTTTTGTCGTCTGTCCTTCCGCCCCGCTGGCTGGGACGGTGGAGATCCAGGGCGCCAAGAACTCCGCTCTTAAGTTGATGGCTGCTTCGTTGCTGACGACGGGGGCGACCCGACTCCTCTCGGTCCCCGACATCACCGATGTCCAGTTCATGTGCGAGATGTTAAACGCGATCGGCGCGCAGGTCAGTCGTACAGATGTGGGAGAGCTGATCATCACGACGCCCGAGGAACTCACACCGATCGCACCTTATGAACTTGTCGAGAAGATGCGCGCCTCGTTTGTGGTGCTTGGCCCATTGCTTGCGCGACATGGGTTTGCGCGTGTCTCGCTTCCTGGAGGAGACGATTTCGGTCACCGTCCGATCGATATACACCTTCGGGCGCTCTCCGAACTCGGCGCGACCTTTACGACCGAGCATGGATATGTCGAGGGTCACTGTGACCGACTTATCGGCAAGGAGATCGCTCTTGAATTTCCCAGCCATACGGCGACCGACAACGTGATGATGGCGGCGGTCACCGCGCGTGGTGCAACGGTGATCGAGAACGCCGCGCGAGAGCCAGAGGTACAGGACCTCGCTGGGATGTTGACCGGAATGGGGGCAAAGATCTCAGGAGCGGGCACCTCGCGGATCGAGATCGAAGGCGTCGATGAACTGCATCCTGTGACGCATCAGACGATCCCCGATCGAATCGAGGCTGCCACTTTTCTCGCGGCAGTTGGCCTCGCGGGAGGAAGGGTCACGCTCAATGGTGCGCGCGCGGAGCACATGGACATGCTCTTGGAGAAACTCGTCGCGATGGGAATGGAGATCGGTCGTTTCGATGGGGGCATCGTCGCCGAATCGCAGGGACGTCTACGGTCGGTTGACGTGGCAACTCTGCCCTATCCCGGAGTGGCGACGGACTACAAGCCCATTCTGGTGACGATGCTGAGTGTTGGCTCTGGAGTTGCCATCGCGAGCGAAAACGTCTTCTCTGGCCGCTTCGGTTACGTCGATGAACTCCGAAGGATGGGAGCCGACATCACGATCGAAGGTCATCATGCAATTGTGCGCGGTATCGAGCGCCTCTCAGGAGCACCGGTGCGTGCTCGCGACATCCGCGCCGGAGCCGCGCTCGTGCTGGCGGGCCTTGTTGCCGAGGGATACACCGAGATCGTCGGCGTTGAACACATCGATCGCGGCTACGAGCAATTTGTTGCAAAGCTTCGAGCGATCGGCGTCGACATCACGCGTGTCCAAGACGGTTCCCGCGAATCCTCGTAGGTTGATTGGTTTTAGAAGGGTCGTCGGTGCTGAGCAATCCGTGGTATGCGTTGGTGGTCATTGTCCACGTGCTTGTCGCGGTGATCGGCTTCGGTGCGCTTGGGATGACAGGCACCTACGCTCGTCTTGTGCGCGTCGCATCTGACCCGTATCATTCGGCCGCGCTACAGCGGTTTTTCCGTCCGGGGAAGAATCTCGGTGCCCGCGCGATCTATCTCGTTCCGGTCTTCGGTGGAGTCGCTCTCGGGTTTTCCCATGACCTCCACCGGATCTTTCCCTATCTCGGACTTGGTCTGTGGATCGCGGCAACTGGGGTCGCCTCCGCGGTGTTGTGGCCTGCAGAGGCGAAGATCCAGGCGATCGTGGGCAGCGCGTCCGCTGACACCGATGCCCCGAGGGATCGAGAGGCACTCATTCGCACGGCGAGGACTTGCGAGCGGGCGGCAATGGTAACCAACCTGTGTTTTGTTGCCGCACTCGTTGTGATGATCGCCCAGCCAAACTAGTTGCGCCAAACCAGACCAACTGAACTCGCTGAGCCGTTCGCGCGGAGACATCAATTCTTTTGCCGCTGCGTGAGAAAATCGAGCAATTCATCTTGTAGCTTGGAGCGATGCCCAGATCTCGGCGCCCCTCCGGGCCTCCCCCGAGTCTCCGCGCCAAGTCTTCGCCGAGACGTCCAGCGCCAGCGCGGCCTACACATTCGCGCCAATCTGGTAAGGCGCAGCGGGCGATGCAGCGGCGTCGTCGACGGATCGCGCTGCTTGTTCTGATCCTGGTCTTCGCCATGGCAGGCGTCCTGTTCTCGAAAGTACTCACCTCCTCGCGTACAGCACCGAAGTCCGCAGTTGCGGTGCCGGTGCACTATTGGGTCGGGATTGCCCGCTGCACCTTTTTCGATTCCGCAAGGTCGACTCTGAACTATCTCAACAACACGACGAAAAAGGGGCGCCTGCTCATCACGGAGGTCCGCTACCCCACGCTCTCGCCGACAAAGGGCCTGTCTGAGACACCCGATGCCCATCCCGCGCTCCGCCATGGACCTTTCCCGATGGTGGTCTTTGGACACGGGTATGCGCTGACGCCCGATACCTACGCGAAGCTCCTCGACCATTGGGTGGAGGCCGGATTTGTTGTTGTTGCGCCTTTGTTCCCCGATACGAGTGAAGGTTCTGTTGCGAACATCAGCGTCGCGAATAGCTTCCTTCCCGAGGCAGATGACATCAATCAGCCGGGTGATATGGCCTTTGTCACCAAGGAGATGCTCAATTCCAGCGGGGCGACCTCTCTGCTCTGTCCGATTGCGCATGGATTGATCAGTCGTACCAAGATTGCGCTCGCTGGGCAGTCAGACGGAGCGACCACAGCCGTCGCGCTTGGTTATGACCCGAAGTACCGAGTGGCCTCGTTGCAATACCGGGCGGTCATCGATCTCTCGGGAGAGCTGTTTGGCGCAGGAACGCTGACCCCGGATGTGCTTTCGGTGACGCGACGCTCACCGGCTCTGTTTGTCTCTCAGAGCGCCACCGATACCTGCAATCCGCCGCAATTCTCGCTCGCGATCTACAACGGCGTGCACATGAATCGCAAGTGGTTCCTGAAGATCGCGGCGGCACATCATCTGCCGCCATATATCGGAACCGCGGTGCGCGCGTTCAATGCGGTGGCGACGACGACCACGATGTTCCTAAGGGACGAGTTCGATGGAGTTGCACCCGGACGGGCGCTTTTGAAGCTCGGAAACGCGCACCCGAGCGTTGCCTCGCTCTCGACCGGCCATAATCCTCCCGCGATCGCCCCGCTCACACAGGGTCCAGGAAGCTGTTATCTGACAAGCTAGAACCATGAAGAGCACCTCCGAGCGGTCGTCTGCCTACCTGGACTACGGAGCGACAACGCCGGTCATGCCCGAGGTCGTCGATGAGATGCTCGTCTATCTCCGCGAGGGTTTTGCGAATCCCTCCGGGATCTATCGGCAGGCGCGCGACGCGCGTCGGGCGGTCGATGACGCGCGAGATGTCCTCGCTGGAGAATTCGGCTGCGCGAGCGGAGAGATTGTCTTTACCGGCGGAGGAACCGAGGCCGACAACCTCGCAGTCCTTGGTATTGACCTTCACGAACACGCGCGGGTCGTGGTCAGTGCGATCGAACACCACGGGGTGCTTAGGCCCGCGGAATCAATCGGCGCGACAATCGCGCCGGTGGGGCGCGACGGAATCATCGATCTGGATGTACTTGCTGAGTTGCTTGATGAGACGACGGAACTGGTCTCGGTCATGGCGGTCAACAACGAGATCGGCACAATTCAGCCGATTGGTGATGTTGTGTCGTTGGTGAGATCCCGAGCCCCAAGAGCATTGGTTCACTGCGATGCGGTACAGGCACTTGCGTTCTGTGATGTGAAGAGCCTGACGTATGGCTGTGATCTGGTGAGCTATTCCGCGCACAAGATCGGAGGACCAAAGGGCGTTGGCGCGCTCGTCGTGAATGAGCGCGCCAGAGCGCGCCTCCACCCGATTCTTCGCGGAGGATCACAGGAGCGTGATCTGCGTGCCGGAACCGAGAATGTCGCGGGAATCGCTGGGTTCGCTGTGGCGGCGAGGCTGACGAGTGAACGCCGGGGCGAGACGGTTCAACGCGTCCGGTCACTGCGCGACCGCTTCGCCGATGCGCTCATCAGCAAGATTCCAGGTGTCCACGAGAGCGTTGCGCGCACGTTACGCCACGTCGGTAATGCCCATCTCATCTTTCCCGGAATCACCAACGAGGAGCTCCTCCTCCTCCTCGATCGCTATGGCGTTGCTGCCTCGGCTGGCTCATCGTGTGCGAGTGGAGCGATAGAGCCGAGCCATGTCCTGCTCGCGATGGGGATGATGGTGGACGAGGCACGGTCGTGTATCCGCTTCACCCTTGGCCAGGACTCCAGCGAGGACGAGATCGAATACGCCATCTCGAGTGTCATTGCAGCTCATCGCCAGATTGTCGCGAGGGATCAGAGATAATCCTGCGAGAATAGAGGGATGCGTGTTCTAGTCGCCATGTCCGGCGGAGTCGATTCCTCCGTTGCCGCGGCACTCTTGGTGGACGAGGGACATGAAGTCGTCGGCGCGACGATGAAGCTCTGGGGAGGAGCGGGAGATTCGGGGTGCTGTTCGGTCGCGGACGTCACCGATGCAAGGCGAGTATGCGACCGACTCGGAGTCGACCATCACGTGTTCAATTTCACCGAGATCTTCAACGAGCGGGTTGTCGAACCCTACATAGAGGCTCACCAACGCGGTGAGACTCCGAATCCATGTGTGGAGTGCAATCGCCATCTCAAATTCGACACGTTCATCGAACGTGCGCGACGACTCGGCTTCGATGCGGTCGCGACGGGACACCATGCGAGGGTTGAGCGCGACAAAGCCGGTCGCCCACAGCTCCTGCGCGGTCATGACCGCGCGAAGGATCAGTCGTATGTACTTTCAATTCTTGGCGCCGAACAACTTGACTACCTTCTCTTGCCCGTCGGCAACATGGTGAAATCCGATGTGCGCGCTCTCGCTCATCAGCGCGGCTTGCTCACCTATGCAAAGCCTGACAGTCAGGATGTTTGTTTCATCGCCTCGCGCACCAAGGGGCTCGGTCGCGCGCAGTTCCTCGGTGAGCGGATCGATCTTCACCGTGCGCGTGTCGTCGAGAACTCCTCGGGGGTTCAATATGGCGAGGTTGCCGCGGTTGAGCTCGTGACCATCGGACAGCGGCGTGGTCTTCCGACAGATTCGAATACGCGTCCGCGCTACGTGATCGAAGTTGATGTCGATCGGCGAATCGTGACCGTCGGCGACCGGGAAGAGCTCTTGGTCTCTGGACTTCGTCTCGAAAACAGGACGTGGGTGCATGAACCACTCGCACCGGGAGCGCGGGTCGCCGTGCAGATGAGTGCACACGGAGCTGCGCGCGAGGCAACGCTGAGCGATGACGGCGTGATATTTGATGAGAATTCGAGAAAGATTGCGCGCGGTCAGATCATTGCGCTGTACGAGGATCTTCGTGTAGTTGGTTCCGGGGTGGTCTGTTAGTGCCGGATTCATTGTCGTCGTCGGAGACTTCCTCTGCCCGCATCCGCGAACTGCAGGAGCTGACTGCGTACCACTCGAGGCGCTATCACCAGGAGGACAACCCGGAGATTGCAGACGCGGAATATGACGAGATGGTCCGCGAACTCGCGGTGCTCGAGGCTGAGTTCCCCGACCTTGTCGCCGAGCACTCGTCAACGAGATCGGTCGGTGCGCCACCATCTGCGACCTTTGCCGAGGTGCGACACCGAATCCGCATGATGAGTCTCGACAACGCCGTTTCGATCGAAGAGATCGAATCATGGAAGGACCGCGCACTGCGCGTCCTCGCCAGGGACTCAACGCAGTCACCCCCAGCGTGCTCCTTTGTCTGTGAGCCAAAGATCGATGGTCTCGCGATATCGCTCCGCTATGAACGGGGTGAACTCGTTCAAGCCGCAACGCGCGGCGACGGCCTCGTCGGAGAGGACGTGACGGCGAACGTTCGCACCATCGCCGATGTCCCACGCCATCTTGCGCTTGTAGCAGGCGAAGTACCCGAGGTCTTCGAAGTCCGCGGTGAGGTCTATCTGCCAACCAGCGCCTTTCATGAACTCAATCAGCGACAGGCTGAGGCGGGATTGCGGCTCTTCGCGAACCCGCGCAATTCCGCCGCGGGTTCGCTGAGACAGAAGGATCCGTCGGTGACGGCATCGCGGCCGCTGAGATTTTTCGCCTATCAGCTCGGAGAGCTCACGCAAGGAGTGTTTGGAGCCGACGGCTGGACACCTGTGAGTCAGCGCGAAAACCTTGATCTGATCGCAAGAAGTGGGTTCTCGGTGAATCCGGAGATCGCTGTATTCGGAGACCTCGATGGCGTCGAGCGTTTCTGTAGCGACCTGCTCGCGCGACGTCATCTGCTCGACTATGAGATCGACGGCGTGGTCATCAAGATCAACGAACTCGCCATGCAGGAGCTTCTCGGGGCGACATCTCACGCGCCGCGCTGGGCGATTGCCTACAAGTTTCCTCCCGAGGAGCGTACGACGCTTCTCGAGGCCATCCTTGTCTCGATCGGTCGGACCGGTCGCGCAACTCCCTACGCGAAGATGACCCCGGTGGTCGTGGCGGGTTCGACGGTCGAGTTCGCGAGCCTCTACAACGCGGACCAGGTGGCGCTAAAAGATGTCCGACCTGGCGATACCGTGATCCTGCGCAAGGCAGGCGATGTCATCCCTGAGGTCGTAGGTCCAATCTTGGCGAAGCGGCCGGGTGGCTCGTCACCTTGGGTCTTCCCGAAAAACTGTCCGACGTGTGCTGCGGAACTCGTGCGTCTCAATGACGAAAGTGATACCTACTGCGTCAACCTCGACTGTCCCGCCCAACGTGTGCAGCGGATCGCGTATTTCGCCTCGCGATCCGCGATGGACATTGAGGGGCTCGGCGAACAACGAGTCGAACTGTTCGTCAGGAGCGAGATCCTAAATGATGTGGCCGATGTCTTTGAACTGAGTCGAGAGAGATTACTTGGCCTCGAGGGCTTTGGTGAAGTCTCGGTGAACAACCTGCTTTCGTCAATCGACATCGCGCGACAGCGTGGCATGGCCCGACTCCTTGTTGGACTGTCGATCCGACATGTTGGTCCGACTGTCGCGCAAGCACTCGCGAAGCACTTCACCGACCTCGATGGGCTGATTCTTGCGAGCGAGGAGCAACTTGGAGCGATTGATGGAATCGGTCCAGCAATCATTGGATCCCTGCGGGCCTTTTTCTCCTCGAAGGAGAACCTCGCGGTGATTGAGCGCCTGCGCGGGCTCTCGGTGAGCTTCGCCTCGGATCGCTATGTCGCGTCGAACTCGAATGATGAGCAGAATCTTCTCGGGCGATCCATCGTCGTCACAGGGACTCTTGATCGGTTCAGTCGGCAAGAGGCCGAGACGGAGATTATCGCCCACGGCGGGCGATCCCCAGGCTCAGTCTCGGCGAAGACATTTGCCATTGTGGTCGGGAAAGATCCCGGACGATCCAAGGTGCTGCGTGCCGAAGAACTCGGCATCCCGATGCTCGACGAGGAGGCCTTCCTCTCGTTGCTCGATTCCGGGGTGATCGACCCGGGGTGATCGACCCGGGTAGTGCTCGCTAGTCTTTTGTCGATGTGATCGCGCGCAGCGCGTCGAGCGTCGTCTCTTCCTCTGGTGTCGATGAGGCATTCCTCAAAGCGAGCAGTTTTGTCATGTTTCCCTCTACGCGGATCTTTCCCGTGAGGAACGCGCGCATTCCAACCTGAGCATCACCATCGAGGAGGATTGAACGCGCGATCTTGTAGTCGAGCGTGAGTTTGACCTCAGCCTCATCGAGCAGACCGAGCGCAATACGGAAGACCCCGTCCCTGCTATCGACATTTGCGAGGATGTCATCGGCGTGAAATGGTGCATTCTTGACGATGAGATTCATCGTGATGGTAGGACGGCCTCCCGCGTTCTCGCGGTCGACGCCGTGCGCGGCCTTTGCATAGATCTCCTCGGAAGCTGTAATCCACTCGTCATTCAAGAATGGGAACGTTGGCATGTCGCATTATCCTTTAAACATCAAGATTCAAAGATCCAGAGCAGACAACACGAAGACTTGGATTGGAATCCGAACGTCGAGAGCTATCCTGTGATTCTTTTTGAAGAGGTCTGTTGCCGGTTCAGAGGCTAGCGGCATGCGGGGCGCCTCTGCTCGGCGCGCTGAAAAGAGCGAACCCTGAAGATATTGAACCCTGAAGATATTGAACCCTGAAGATATAGAACTGCGAGTTTGGATCACTATCGGGCCGTATCTGCCGGCTCGGTAGCATGGAATCATGGCCATTGATCTCTTGGAGGGTGCAGAGCCATTCTCAGGTGGCGAGGGAGCGAACGCGGTGCTGCTCCTTCATGGGTTCACTGGTCAGCCCTACACGATGCGTTCGCTCGCGAATGCCTTTCTCGGGTCGGGCTTTCGTGTCGAGCTTCCCCGCCTCCCGGGCCATGGAACAAGCGTCGAAGATCTGGAGTCCTGCCGATTCGCGGACTGGACAGAATCGGTCGATGCGATCTACCTCAATCTGGCGCGATCGTGCGCGCGTGTCGTGCTCGTTGGCCTTTCGATGGGAGGCACTCTGGGCTGCTGGCTGGCCGAGCGATACCGGGAGATCGCGGGACTGATCCTCATTAATCCGCTCATCGAGCCGACTACGAAGGCAAATATGGACGCGTTGCACACCGAACTGCGCGAGGGTCGCTCGACGTTCTCGTCTCCTGGCTCGGACATCAAATGTCCGGGTCGCGCTGGACCAAAATATGACGCGACCCCGATTCGTCCGCTGCTCTCGTTGCTCGAAGGCGCAATCACGGTGCGGGCAAAACTCGACCAGATCGTCGCTCCGATCCTGCTCTTTTCGAGCCGCGAGGATCATGTGGTTCCGTGTTCCACGGGTGACACTATTGTCAGACAGGTCCAGGGCGACATCGAGCGTGTCTATCTCGAGAACAGTTACCACGTCGCTACGCTCGATTACGACGCACCCGAACTCGAGACGCGCTCGGTTGCTTTTTCACGAAAGGTGGTAGGGATCTGATGGCAGTCGAGTTCACGCCTGAAGAGGTCACCTATGTGGCGGCGCTCGCTCGGCTTGAGCTGACCGAAGCAGAGGTAGAGCATTACGCGAGGCAGCTCAGCGCGGTGCTTGGCCATGTCGACGCAATCCGAGCCCTCGATCTCACGGGGGTGGAGCCCAGTTCGCACTCGTTCGATCTTGTCAATGTCTTGCGCGAAGACGTCGTCGCGCCCAGCCTCGACCGGGATGAGGTACTTCGTGCCGCGCCACTCGTGGAGAGCGGGAGATTCCGAGTTCCCCCAATCCTCGGAGAGGCACCATGAGTTCCACCGCAATGCCCGACGCGATGAATGCATTCGAGATTGCGCACGCGGTGCGAACCGGAGCGGTTCTTGCCCGGACCGTGGTCATGGACGCACTTGAGCGGATTGCGAACCAAGAGCAAGATCTCCACTGTTTCAACGTCGTCACCGAAGATGTTGCTCTTGCCGCAGCCGACGCAGTCGATGCGACGGTAGCGCGTGGCGAGGATCCGGGACCGCTTGCCGGTGTGCCGGTGGCATTGAAGGACAATCTCTGTACTCGGGGTATCGCGACGACCTGCTCGTCGAAGATCCTCGAGGGCTGGATCCCCCCCTATGACGCAACCGTGGTCGACCGTCTCCGGCGAGCTGGTGCGATCGTGGTCGGGAAGACAAACCTCGACGAGTTTGCAATGGGGTCGTCGACGGAGAACTCGGCGTTTGGCCCCTCGAGGAACCCCTGGGACCATTCGCGCGTTCCCGGAGGATCATCGGGGGGAAGCGCGGCCGCCGTAGCGGCGGGTTATGTACCGCTCTCACTCGGCTCCGATACCGGAGGCTCGATCCGCCAGCCCGCGTCGTTCTGTGGTGTCGTCGGTGTCAAGCCGACCTATGGCCTTGTCTCGCGCTATGGGTTGATCGCCTTCGCGAGCTCACTCGATCAGATCGGCCCGTTTGCCACGACCGTTGCTGACGCAGCGCTCTTGTTAGAATCCATTGGCGGACATGACTCGAGGGATTCGACCTCACTCGATGGTGAATCGGTCGCGGTTGTCGATGCGCTCGAACTCGGTGTCGTTGGCCTTCGCGTCGGGATCATCCGGGACTTCCTCGTCGATGCCGATGATTCGGTGGTCAGCGCCGTCAACGCGGCAGCCGCTGCGCTGGCTGTCGTGGGGGCAACGGTTGACGAGGTTGCGATTCCCGAGCTGATGAACGGACTCGCCGCCTACTATCTGATCGCTCCGGCTGAGGCCTCTTCGAATCTGTCGCGCTATGACGGAGTGCGCTACGGACTCAGGGTCGACGGTCCCGATGTCGCGGCGATGAATGCAAGGACGCGTGCCGAGGGATTTGGTGCTGAAGTCAAGCGCCGCATCATGCTCGGCACCTACGTCCTTTCAGCTGGTTACTACGACGCGTATTACGCGCAGGCCCAACGTGTACGTACCCTGGTGGCTGGCGCGTTCAACCGGGCCTATGAGCGTTTTGATGTGCTGATCGGGCCGACGACCCCTTCAGTCGCCTTTGCTCTTGGTCAAAAGACCGAGGATCCGCTTGCGATGTATCTCTCCGATCTGTTCACCATTCCCTCGAACCTTGCCGGCCATCCGGCGATGAGCGTTCCATTTGCGCTCGGCGAACACGGTCTTCCGATCGGTGTGCAGGTATTTGCCCCGGCACTCAAGGAGTCGGTGATGTTCCGGGTCGCACATGCAATCGAGGCCGCTCAACAGACCGGGTGTCGTGCCCCCGTCGGACTTTCGCGAAGTACTCGGTCGTGACTCTTCTCACTCCCGGATGGGAGCTCACCGTTGGTCTCGAGGTGCACTGCGAACTCCAGACGGAGACCAAGCTGTTCTGTTCGTGCGCGAATGCGTTCGGTGAGGAGCCAAACACGAACGTCTGTCCGGTTTGTCTCGGACTTCCGGGATCGCTCCCGGTGCTCAATCGACTAGCCGTCGAATACGCGATGCGGATTGGCATAGCGCTCAATTGCAGGGTGGAACCTTCGATCTTTCACCGCAAGAACTATTTCTATCCGGACATGCCAAAGGACTATCAGGTCAGCCAGTACGACTCGCCGATCAATGTCGATGGCTTCATCGAATTGCCAGCAGGAACGCGTGTCGGCATCGAACGCGCACACCTTGAAGAAGACACCGGAAAGACGAGCCACATGGGAGGTGGTGGACGGATTCATGATGCGGACTACTCGTTGGTAGATTACAACCGTGCGGGAGTTCCGCTCGTCGAGATTGTCTCGCGACCCGATATCAGCTCGCCCGACGATGCACGTGCCTATGTCAGCGAGCTGCGTTCGATTCTCGTTGCGAGCGGTGCCTCTGACGGCCGCATGGAGGAGGGGTCACTGCGCGTCGATGCGAATGTTTCGGTGAGACGCAGCGGTATGGTTGAACTTGGTACGCGTTGCGAGGTGAAGAACATGAACTCGCTCCGATCCCTCGGGCGAGCGATCGAGTACGAGGCACTGCGTCAGATCGGGCTGCTCGAATCTGGAGGGCGCGTCGTACAAGAGACCCGGCACTGGAACGAGAACGAGGGGAGGACGTCATCGCTGCGCTCGAAGGAAGAGGCGTACGACTATCGCTACTTCCCAGAGCCAGACCTTGTCGCGCTGAGCCCGGAGTCCGAGTGGATCGATGCGGTTCGTGACGCACTTCCACCGATGCCGAACGCGCGCCGCGCCACGCTTGGTGCCCTGGTTCTCTCGTCAGATCCTGGTCTTGACGAGCACGCGCTGCGTGACCAGATCGCAACTGTCGTCGATCTTGGACTCGACCAGTTGGTGAGCGAGGCAATTGGCGAGGGAGCTGACGGCCGACTCGCGCTTGCAAGGTGTGCGAACGAGGCGGCGACACGGCCGGACGCGGCCCGCGCCCTTGACCCCCGCGCATTTGGCGTACTGATCGGTCTCGAGGCCGGCGGAAAGATCTCCGCCACGCAGTCCAAGACCGTGCTGTTGGAGATGCTCGATGGCAGCGGCGAGCCGCTCGAGATCGTCAAAAGGCTTGGGTTCGAGGGGGTGGACAAGATTCATCTCGGTGCCATCATCGACCAGATCATCGCGGCCAACCCTGCCGAGTGGCAGCGTTTTGTCGAAGGTGACGAAAAGGTCGCGCAGTTCCTCTTTGGACAGGTGATGCGAGAGACCAAGGGCAATGCGAACGGAAAGCTTGTCGCCGAGGCATTTCACGCGAGAAAGAGCGGCTGACCGGATCTGGTCGAGCATCGTCCGTCGGCGATCTTTGGCCCGGGGTCACCCATTTTGCCAGTGTTTGCCAACAACGTAGTGTTATGGGATGGCGAACAGCGATGACAACCCGGTAGCAAAAAGTCTCAAGATCCATTCTCAGGACGTCACCGACGGTCCGCGTCGCGCAGGGGCACGGGCAATGCTTCGGGCCGTAGGGATGCATGATGAGGATTTTTCCAAGCCTCAGATCGGCATCGCCTCGACGTGGAATGAGGTCACACCGTGCAACATGTCGATCGATCGTCTCGCGCAAAGGGCAAAGGCCGGAGTCTTCGCAGCCGGTGGCTATCCGCTGGAATTTCTCACCATCACGGTTTCGGACGGAATCTCGATGGGCCACGAGGGGATGCGCGCCTCGCTCGTCAGTCGCGAGGTGATCACCGACTCGGTTGAGACGGTGATGCATGCCGAGCGCTTCGATGGGTTCGTGGGACTTGCGGGATGCGATAAATCGCTCCCGGCGATGTTGATGGCCGCGGCGAGGATCAATCTCCCGATGGTCTTTGTCTATGCGGGATCGATCATGCCGGGTCACTACCTCGATAAGACGCTTGACATCGTCAGTGTCTTCGAGGCGATCGGTGCGCACGCCGCCGGTCAGATCGATGATGACATGCTCTATCAGATCGAGAGCCATGCCTGTCCAGGTGAGGGAGCGTGCGCGGGAATGTTCACTGCGAATACCATGGCTTCGATTGGCGAGGCGATCGGAATGTCCCTGCCCGCAGGGGCATCCGCTCCGGCGATCGATGCTCGACGTGATGAGGTGGCATTCGACTCTGGTCAGGCGGTGATCCGGCAGCTTGAACTTGGGATCCGGCCGCGTGACATCATGACCAAGCATGCATTTGAGAATGCAATCGCGGTGACGATGGCACTTGGGGGTTCGACGAACGCGGTTCTTCATCTTCTCGCGATAGCGAATGAGGCAGAGGTCGATCTCAACATCGATGACTTTGCCAGAGTCGGCAAGCGGGTGCCTCATCTCGCGGATATGAAGCCGCACGGGAAGTTTCACATGTTCGACCTCGATCGCATCGGAGGAGTACCGGTGGTAATGAAGATGTTGCTCGATGCCGGGCTTTTGCACGGAGAGGTGATGACCTGCAACGGCTACACGATGGGCGAGAACCTCGAGAGGTTGGCGCCTCCAGCTCCCGACGGCGTCGTTGTCCATCCAATGGAGTCGCCGATCCATGCCAGAGGCGGGATCGTCATCTTGCGCGGCAGTCTCGCTCCCTCGGGGGCTGTGGTCAAGATCGCCGGAACTGATCTTTCTACCTTCGATGGGCCAGCGCGCGTCTTTGACGGCGAGGCGGTGGCGATGGACGCGGTCATGGCGGGCGACATTGTCCCGGGTACAGTGCTCGTCATCCGCTACGAGGGGCCAAAGGGTGGTCCGGGCATGCGCGAGATGCTCGCGATCACCGGGGCTTTGACCGGTGTTGGTCTTGGTGGGGAGTGCGCGCTCGTCACCGATGGAAGGTTCTCAGGTGGAACGCGTGGTTTTTGCATCGGACATGTTGCCCCGGAGGCGAGCGTCGGTGGACCGATCGGACTCGTCAAAGACGGCGATCGGATCGTGATCGACGCGAATGCGGGGACAATCGAACTCCTCGTCGATGAAGATGAACTCGAGCGACGCCGCGCCCTTTGGCAGCCGCTCGAACCGCGGTATCGCACGGGTGTGTTGGCAAAGTATGCCCGTCTCGCAACGGGCGCCGAGCGTGGAGCGGTCACGCTCGCCTGAGCGAACTCGACAGCGCAAACCACGACTGGTTTACTTGAACGGAAAGTTTTCAGGAGACCGCATCGTCGCCGTAGGTAGACTTCAAGGTCTTCGGCACTCACGAACGATGTAAGTCGACGTGGAGTGGTCGATGAAGATCATCAAAACGAATCGCGCCTGTTTTCTTACTTTTCGACTTTCTCGTAAGGGCAAGACTCATATGTCTTTACGATGACGTCCTTGGTTGCAAATCTCGGACAAAGCAATATAGGGTTCTATTCACATAACTCATTGTCAATTTGGCAACTGCTGTTGGTAAGGGGGAAATACCGACATGGCAACATTGGATTCTGATATCAAGTCACTCGTGCCGAGATTCCGGTTCGGTAATATCTTGCCGACCAAAGATGATCTCCATCGCGGGGCCAATTATCAGCTTTACCGGGTAGTTCCACTCGATGTGATGGAGATCTCTGTCGGACTTGGAATCACGGATTATACGAATGACAAAGTTGAAGAGGCGATGGGCAACTTTGAAGACTGTATTTCACGGCTCAAAGCAGAGCATGTAGATCGAATTATTCTCGCTGGTGCGCCGATCTCCGCGCAGCTTGGCCGACCACGTGTACTCGAATTGCTTGATCGAATTCAGCAAGAGGTAGGTGTTCCCGGTGACGCTCCTCTTGAGGCTGCAATAGCGGCAATGAATGGACTTGGGATGGATCGCCTCGCGATCGGAAGTCGATGGACGTCCGTGCTCAACAACAAGCTCATTGAGTATTTCAAGCTGGGAGGGATAGACGTTGTATTCGTGTCTGACCGCGGCCAGTGGGCGCGCGAGGCGTTTGGGATGTCGTTTGAGGAAGGGCTCGAGAAGGCAGTTGAGGTGGGACGGGAGGCCGCGAGTAATCCTGACGGCGAAGCGGTTTATATTGCTGGTGGCGCCGCTATGTCGCTGCATGCAGTTCCAAAGGTTGAGGCTGAGTTCGGCAAGCCTGTTTTCACCAACATGACTGCCGAAGTTTGGAATGGACTCGTGCACCCCGGCGTAATCGACCCGGTCGAAGGCTGGGGACGGTTGCTGGGCATGAGGTAGCTGGGCAACTTGCAAGGCCTTTGACGTTCAAATCTGTCGTTCACAGACGAGATTTCCACCTGACCTACGAACTGAATCTGGAATTGTTGTTCTCGGTGACGGGTTCCACCGCAATGTTTTGATCTTT
Organism: Acidimicrobiales bacterium; assembly: GCA_035532075.1. GTDB lineage: Bacteria > Actinomycetota > Acidimicrobiia > Acidimicrobiales > Bog-793 > CAIVND01. The sequence goes on from DATKRV010000021.1 coordinate 43,092, forward strand.
CAGAGAGCAGCGCCACCTGTGGCTATTTTGGAATTTCGTTGAATACGGCAATAATCGAGACCAGGTGCTCCGCTCTCTGGCAGAAAAGATAGGTCTTGGTGTTCAACGAACAAAACTCGAAGCGTTCCGAAGATGAACGTGAGCACAGGTGACGAATAACGAGCCGTATGTTCCGGTGATACACGATTTGGCGGAATGGCTCCTCGACTCAAAATCATCTCTTTTGCCCGATGTGGTGCGTAAAGCTGCCTCCCGACAGACTCTCGATAGTCTCGCCTGTGCCTTTGGTGGTATTGAGCATGAAGCCTCCGAGGTTGCTCTTCGGGTGGTGCTCGATCAAGGAGAGTTGCCCGAGTGCACGCTTATTGGTCAGACGTCGAGAGCCTCAATGGCGAATGCAGCGTTCTACAACAGCACAATTGTCCGGGCAATTGATTGCAACGATATCTTTTTTCGTAACGGGCCACTTGGGCATCCGAGTGACAATATTCCAGTCGCGATCGCGATCGCGGAAAGACAGAAAGCGACCGGAATCGATTATCTCAATGCCGTGGTCTTGGGATACGAGATCAACTGGAGAATTCTCGATTACATCCGTGCTCATGCCGCAGCGCACGCAGCCCATTGGGACTATGTATCGTCGAGTGGAATAGTAAGTGCGGCGATGGCAGGTCTCTTATTGAAGCTTGATAAGAATCAACTCGCAAACGCGATGGCGATCGCAGGAGTTCAGGGATTTACGCTTTCAGGGATTCGCCGAGGAAAGGTCTCGATGCTAAAAGCTTCGGCAGGCGCTTTTGCTGCCCAGCGTGGAGTTTTCGCAGCCTTGCTCGCCAAGGAAGGTATGACGGGACCTGCCGAGTTCTTGGAGGGGAATGGAGGAATGCTAACTGCGCTCGCTCTGGACGACAGTGGGGATTTGAGACAGAGATTGACCCAATCGACTGCCTTTTGGCACATTCTTGATGTGACGTCAAAACCATATCCCGCTATCGGGACGAGCCAATCAGCAATTTCGGCCGTGCTCGGCATGCGACGTGAGTTTGAGGTAAACGTCGCAAGTATTCAACGCATTGAAGTGCGTCTTCCCGACGTACCAGCGGCGCGACTTCAGATGTCGGATCCGGACTTTCTCTCACCTACATCGCGTGAGACCGCGGACCACAGCCTGCCGTTTCTCGTTGCCGTAGCTCTTGAGGACGGTTGCCTTGGGATCGAACAGTTTAGAGGTAATCGATGGATGGATGAGACCACCAGAACGCTCATGGGTAGAGTCGTTCAGACGACCGATCCAACTTTGAACATACATGCGGTAAAGGGATACCCGACTGTTGTCGCGATCGAAACAGTCGATGGGGAACGCTATGAACGAAAGGTCCTCGATGCCCCCGGTAGTCCTGAATCTCCACTTACCGATAACGAGATAACCGATAAGTTTCTGTCCTACGCCGATCCATTTCGAGTGGTCGGCCACAAGAAGGAACTTGCTTGGCGCTTCTTGAACCTCGAGCACGAGCAAGACATATCAGCATTGATTCGATGTTTGGGCGGAAAAGCACCCGAGTCCGATTGATTCGCGACGCGGCTCAGTCCCTTTATTTCAGTGATGTGCGGTTCAACGTCTCGCGCGTGCAACCACGGATTTCAATTTCCCATCCGTATTCGCGAGGAATCGACTGCAATCGATCGACCCTTGTGCCGCGCGACGCGAGAGTGAGGCGAGCCATCGAGCCATATTGCAAACGTAAGATCCGCTTCATCGGAGCCAAGCGGGAGCGCAGCGCACGCACGCGAAGAAGTTGGATCTTGCGCACCTCGCGGGACTCCTCCTGAGAGCTGCTGCGGTCTCTGAGAACATGTGAGCTCTCCCTTGAGAGTTCACCGACCGGTGGTCGACGCATTTCTCGTGTCACAGGTTATAGTCTTCGGTGCGCGGCGTGAACTATATATTCCTTTGGGCAATTACAGAGTTCTTATCGGGAGCATGAATCAGACGAGTCGGCAACAACATAGGGACACGAGGTGTGATACGACGATGACGCAAGATAATTTCTCATACGACGGGATGCGCTTGGACTTCTCTGCAGACGAGTTTGCCCGGTTGACGCTAGCGCGACCTGAGAAGCGGAACGCGATTGGCTCCGAGATGTATGCATCTTTTCAGAGCGCTCTTCGAGAGTTAAATCGCCGCGAGGCCCGACTTTGTGTCCTGGCGAGTGAGGGTCCCAGTTTTTGTGCTGGAGCAGACCTGAAGGAGCTCGGTAAGGGGTTACCAGGAGCTCTCGACATGATTCGCGATATGGCCCAATCGGATATTTTATGGCTCGCGGAGGTACGAGGCGGTGTTCTCGGCGCGGCTGTCGCAATGGTCGCAGCCTGTCCGTTCGTCTTTTGTGATGAGACGGCGTGGTTTTCACTACCCGAGATAAAGCGTGGCATGTTCCCGGCTTCGATAGCAGACATTGTGGCCCTGGGAAGTAATAAAAGGTGGGCGTATTCGATGGCACTTTCTGCCCGGCGAGTTTCTGCCAAAGAGGCAATGATGAATGGACTCGTCACTGAGGTTGTTCCAGAAAGTTTGCTCGCTGAGCGCAGTATTTCTTTCGCTCATGAAATTCAAGCAATCTGGGATAAAATAATCCTGAGTATGGAGGACTGGAGGGGTTCGCTTCGTCTGTCTGTTGCGGAGTTGTTGAACGCGCACTAGGTGAGAGTATGGAGGCCTAATACGTACATCCGGTATTTTCTCGAAGATCGTGATCTGGTGAATCGATTAGCGCATAGACGAGAGCCGCCGTTCGAAAATGATGAATCGAGGTGCTGTAGATATTGGCTAGCGCATCGCAAGAGAATTTTGAAAGTCTTAAACGAGCAGCTCTGAAACTTGGAGTAGATATTCCAGAGTTCGTCGATCCAATTGAGCGTCATGCAGTCGTGTCAGGCCATCGTCTCCATTATCTCGATTGGGGGAACAGCCAGAGACAACCGATTGTCTTTTTACATGGAAGGGCATTGACGGCCCACACTTGGGATCTCGTATGTCTCTCTCTCCGACAGGAATATCACTGTATTTCAATTGACCTTCGAGGACATGGAGAAAGCGAGTGGTCCCCTGTCGTGGACTACCGTCTTGAGACAATTTCAGACGAGATTCGGGCGTTCAGCGAGCAAGAGCTCTCATCGTCACCAATATTTGTTGGTATGTCATTGGGAGGTATGGTTGCGATGCGAGTTGCAGCTACTTTGCCTGTATCTCCTGAAGCGTTAGTCATTGTTGACATCGCTCCAACGCCACCTCGCAGTTTGGGTAATGGAGATGGTCACCAAGTTTCTCCTAATCGGTTTAATGCAGGTCCAACTGAACTCAACACGATCGAAGATTTTGTTGAATGGGCGATGTCATTTAATCCTCGTCGAGATCCGAAATCCCTACGGTCGAGTATGTTGCACAACCTTCGTCAAATGCCGACTGGTAAATGGACGTGGAAATATGATCCGCGCCAGTTCGAAATTGATCATGACGACGCTTCGCCGGCAAAAGGTACTCTTGATCATTGGGAAGATGCAAGATTGGTTCGGTGTCCAACGCTCATCGTTCGAGGTGCCGAAAGCCAGCATCTTTCGCGAGAGGGCGCAGAGGCATTCGCAAATGAGCTAAGCCACGGTCAATGGGTTGAGGTTGATGGCGCGGGGCATTCAGTTCAAGGTGACAATCCGTCGGGACTATTAAAAGAGCTTCGTGGGTTCTTTGCTAGGTTAGGAATAACTGCATGAGACAAATTCCGCGGATTGTCATTGAGTCTCAAGTACAATCCGGGATTCGTGCTAGGAAATCGATCTTTGATTATTATTGAGATGAAAGCCTGACCCAAATTGATTCCGTGCGATCTTCAATAACGATATTGCATGCCGCCGATGTACATGTGGGTTCGGGTGAGCCTGCAGCTACGGCGTTTTCAGCTTTGATGGCACTTGCGCGTTCGCGAGCGTTTGCTGCTCTCGTGATTGCCGGCGACCTATTCGATCATGCTCGAGTGTCACAGGACTCGGTTGACTGGGTGGCTCAAGAGCTTGGAAGTCTGGATATTCAAGTAGTTATCTTGCCAGGAAATCATGACTTGCATGGTCCTGAGTCAATCTACGCGAGGTTTGATCAAGAGCATCGTTATTCAACATTGCACGTGTTGTCGGATCCAAACGGAGAGACTTTCGAGGTTAAAGATGAGGATCTAACCTTTTGGGGGCGCCCAACTCTCGAACATTCGCCAGAGACGAGGCCCCTCGTGGGCATTCCAAAGCGACCAGATCGCGGATGGTCCGTCGTAGTTGCCCATGGAACTGCGAAGTCATCGGACGTGCCTACTGTTGAAGGGTCACCGATATATCCAAGAGATTTCAGTGTTGTCGATTGGGACTATGTGGCGTTAGGTCACATCCCACGATTTTTACGCGTACGCGAATCTCCAGTCCCCGCTTACTACGCAGGGAGCACCGTTCGATCTATCGATGATCGCCCAGGAGGTGCGGCAATCGTAGATCTGTCTCGCGGTCAAGTTGCGACGGTAAAGTGGATTTCGCTTGATAATCCCCTCTGGACGGGCGCGCGTTAGGGTATTGGGATTTCTGATCCAGCGTCGTTGAATTCGATCTATATCCGGGATAACAAATTCCTGTTTGATCGTTCAGGTCTGTTCCGCGATTAACTTGACGAACTCGAACAGTAAGCGGAGCCACATTTTTTTCGCGGTGCTCGCCACATGTAGTGTCTTGAGCGTGCTCGACTGGGATCAGGCTGTCGAAAGAGAGACCGGTGGTTTCAGATGTTCTTTCGTTGAGAGAGCAGCAGTTTCAATATTGATCGGTCTTTGCTTCGCCTGGTCGTCTGAGCCGCTTTACTACTCTTGAGCGAGATCATCTCGAGCGTCTTTGTTCCAAATCGACATCAGTTAAATAATGAATTCGCACAGAGTCGGACAAGACGAGCCAGCGATTGACATTACTTTGCTCGAGAGGTTACGCTACCGACAACAAATTTGAACCAAATGAATTAGAAATTGTGTATCCGAGATAAAGGGCTCGTTGCCCGCGGAGTTCGCGGATTGTCTTAGACGGGGGAGACAATTTAGGTGGCGCACGATATGGCTGACGTTGGCAATGTGCAAGGTTCGTCCAGCGTGGCAGGAAGTGGTCTCAGTGGTTCGGGCAGATCAGACGCGCTGGACTCCGCAATTTCATGCGAGTCAATATTTCGTGCTTTCGCGCCGACCCGCAAGGGAACAAAACCGCTTGTCGTACTCTCCGATATAAACCTCACTGTTAAGCGAGGCGAATTCCTCGTGATTGTCGGTCCGAGCGGTTGCGGCAAAAGCACGTTGCTCAACATTATGGCGGGTACTGACAAGGCAAGCCGGGGCAGTATCAAGATCGGAGAAGGTTTAGATCGACGGGCCTACGTGTTCCAGCGCGAGACGCTGTTGCCTTGGCGGACCGCGTTAAACAATGTCGAACTTGGTTTGCTCGCATCTGGCAAGACGAAAGGGCAACGTCGCGAAGAGGCCAGAAATTGGCTTGCTGCGGTTGGCCTTAAGGGATTTGAAGATAGTTATCCCGCGAAACTTTCAGGCGGTATGCGGAGGCGTGTCGTTCTTGCTACTGCCTTTGCGCATGGTCCTCAGGTGTTGTTCATGGATGAGCCATTTGGAGCGGTAGACGCGCAGACACGTCTTCAACTCCAAATTCAATTGCTCGGACTATGGGAACAAGATCGTAAGACCGTCGTGTTTGTCACGCACGATATTGAAGAGGCTCTGCTTCTCGGAGATCGCATTGTCGTAATGAGTGGACGACCGGGTCGAATCGCGGATATCCATGAAGTTTCCTTGGCGAGGCCGCGAAGCATAGAGAACGTTCGGTTTGACGCAACACTCGCGGGGGTTGCTCGTGAGATTTGGCTGCAGTTGCGACAAGACGAAGAACAAAATGAAAAGTGATGAGTCCCTTTCTCAATATGTCGAATTATTTAGACGCGCAGATAAACAGAGGTATCCAACCGTAATGGATTCTCTTCAAACTCGGGCGCAGTCTTGAATTCCGGAGAGTTGTCAGCAAAGGGTTGTTATGTCGACTCGTGAATCTCACGTCGAGAGTGCCGACGAAGCGTGGTTGGAGCAGGTCGTCCTCAAAGCCAGGCGTTCCCGCGTTATTGATTCCTGGATAATCTGGATTGAACGCGCCGCGATCATCGGCACACTCATCGGCGGGTGGCAGCTCTTTGTCTCAGCGTTGAAGATTAATCCAGAGATTCTGAGCAGCCCAGGTGCCGTAGGCTCTACGTTGTATCACCTCTTGCAAAAGAGAGTCTTCTATTATGACCTGAGGGTCACATCTGAAGAGGTACTTCTCGGTTTGTTGCTCGGAGTCATTTCGGGTTCGATAGTCGGAATTGTTTTCATTCTGCTTCCGCGGATCTCAGATGCTCTGCAGCCATTGTTAGTTGGCTTTAATTCGATGCCAAAGATCGCATTGGCGCCGCTTACCATTATTTGGTTTGGATTGGGAATTTCTTCGAAAATTCTCTTGGCGGCTCTTGGAGTGTTCTTCATAATATTTTTCAATATCGCAGCTGGCGGCGCGTCATTAGATAGAGCGGTGATGGATAATCTCGCCATCATGGGTCTATCACGACGCAAGATCGTTTTGATATTCATTCTGCCTTCGGTCGCGACCTGGATTATTGCTGCACTTAAAGTGGCTATATCAGCCGCGCTTATAGGTGCTGTCATTGGTGAATACATAGGTGCGGACGCGGGAATCGGATATGAAATAGAGAATGCTATTAACTCCCTTTCGATTGCGAGAATGTTTACCCTGCTGCTAGTTCTCGCAATCATGGGCGGTCTCGCTTACGCTCTCGTCGCGTTTATTGAACGAAGATTGTTGCGTTGGAGTAGGTAGTTAATGCGTCAGAGGAGAGGCTTTTGTTTTTACGTATGAGAAAGTCAAATGAAGTCCGATCTGGCTCGGAAGGCGTACAGACACATCAAACTACAGAATCAGAAGAATCTTGGATTGCAGCTGTGGTCCAGGAAAATCGAAACCAACGAAGAACAAACAGACGGATCATCTGGCTGGAGCGCATAGGGGCCGTCGTATTGTTCTTGACGGGTTGGCAGTTATTAAATTCGCTCGGAATCGTTCTTCCCATTCTTATCAGTAGTCCAAGACTTATCGGATCCGACATGGTTCAGCTTTTTCAGACCGGAAGTTTTTATACGGACGCGTTGACGACCTTGCTCGAGATGATTTCGGGATTAATTATCGGAACCATTATTGGAATCTCTGTTGGGCTGGGTATTGGTATGAAGAGACGACTCTCCCGTGCGGTGCAACCATTAGCGGTTGCCGCACATTCTATTCCTGCGGTCATTCTTGCCCCACTCGTTGCTGTTTGGTTTGGATTTGGTTTTCAGCCAAAGATAGGAATTGTTGCGCTTGCGGTCTTTTATCCAATTTTCTTTAATACGTTGACTGGCGCATCCAACATTGACGAGACGTTGGTGTCGAATTTGAAGATATTCGGACTTTCGCGTCGTTCAATAGTCCGACACGTGTATCTGCCGTCGGCAGTTGTTTGGACCGTTGCGTCACTGAGGACGGCGGTTTCTTTCGCGCTTACAGGTGCCATCGTAGCGGAATTTGTGGGGGCAAGACACGGTCTCGGAGTCGCTATGGTGGACGCGTCGCAGTTTCTCCACACGGCCCGTGTGTTTTCAATTTTACTCGTGCTAACAACATTTGGTGTGGTGTTCGGATTCTTGGTTCGTGCCTTAGAGAACTATATGTTTCGATGGCAAAGGTGACACTGGCTTGGAAGTGAGCTGTCTGATTACGTTCGTGAGACCGGCGAGTCGACTTCTTAACGGCTTATATCGGGTTTAGGAAGAAAAGGAAAGAGGAGACATGACCAGCGTTCGTATTGGGATGGTAGGTGATATCTATTTCAAAGACGATGATTCTTGGTCGATTGTCGAACCTGCCTCGCGTGTGACAACCTCGTTTGAGATTATGTTGGGAAATCTTGAAATTCCCTTGTGCAACACCGGGACGGCAGCTCCGAAGGCGAATGGACGCCTTCGTCAAGACCCAAAGCATGTTGACACGATTTCACGAGCAGGCTTTACCGGAGTGACCCTTGCAAATAATCACGCGATGAACTTTGGTGCTGAGGGCCTTTCCCAAATGATTCGCGTGTTGGATTCGGCAGGAATCGCGCATGCTGGCGGCGGAGACTCGATTATCGAAGCTCACAGAGCGGCGCTTATACCGAGTAACCAGATGACGGTGGCTCTACTTAGCTACACGTCTGTTTACGCGCGCAACATTTTTGAATCTCGTGAAGATCGACCTGGGCTGGCAACGGTACGTGTAGATACCCTTTACGAAATTCAATCCCGTCATTTTGAAGTGCCCGGGATGCCACCGCTCATTCGCACTATCGTTGCAGATGAAGATCTTCAAAGAGTCCGAGTTGACATTGATGAGGCCCGCAGTTTGGCGGACGTCGTCGTCGTTGGATGGCACTGGGGGTACGGGATCGGTAACACGGCCGTGCTCCCGTATCAGGTGGAGCTCGCGCATTTCGCGGTAGACAGCGGAGCCGATGTCGTGATGGGGCATCATCCCCATGTGTTGCAGCCAATCGAATTTTATAAGGGCAAGGTCATTTGTTACAGCCTTGGAAATTTCTCGCATGCACTTGAAGGAGGTAATTTTCCGCGTGAGACGGCAGTCATCGAAATTGAAGCCTCGATGGAACAGACAATTGAAGCCGTCAGAGTGTATCCACTCTGGTTTGAAGACGAAATCCGTCCATTGCCTCTAGGAGTTGGCGATGCGCGCGCAGTCGCGGTTCTTGAAAGGCTTGGGAATGGAGGTAATGTTCTTATGACTCCGGACGGTGATCTGAGCTTTAGAGTTGTTCCAGCTTCGTAATCCTTCTTATCTAACGTGGGCATCGTCTTGTGCCTGCTAAGAACGCTTCTAATACCACTAATGCGACGATTAACGGAGATCAAGTGATGCCAATTGGTGCGAACCGAGATGATATGAACGTGACGTAGTCGAAGAGTCGCGTAATTTTTCAGATCGAGTTGGCGAAGAAGCGATCTGTCTGAGCGCGTGTTGTTGAAGGAGCACGAGCAGAGATTTCAAATCCGAAAAGTGTGACCAAGAATACAGAGGGTAGAAATGAAAATCCTATTTATGTTGCCGGCGGCCAAGGGGATCTATGCCGATGAGGCGGAGAACAGGCGCATCAGCGTCATTCAATCGTATGCGACGCCGACGATTCAAATCGACATTGTGAATATGCCTGGTGTGTCGGGGTTTAGTCCATGGGGTCAGAAGCAACCCGATTCGTACAAGTCTGCCGGCATTATTCGAGCTCACGAACTTGGCGCTGAATGTGCCCTTCAGGCGGAAAGCGATGGATATGACGCCTTCTGTCCATTTGGGCTCATCGATATCGGAGTTCAAGAGGCGCGCCGGCGAGGGGTAGGCATTCCGGTGATAGGAGCGGCTGAATCAAGTGCATTGATATGCGGAATGCTCGGTCGTCGTTTCGCTCGGTGTTTTTATCTCAAGAGCGAAGAGATTGAAGACCAAGCAAGAGATCGCGTTATTCCCTGGGGACTTCAAGATCTCTTCGTTGGAACTACTGCGATAGGGATTCCTAACTCCGAGTACCCTCATCGGCGAAAAGAGGTGCTTTCGCGATTTGTCTCGTGTGCAAATGAGGCGCGTGAGATGGGCGCTGAAGTCATGGGGATGATTGGTATGTCAATCTGTCCGATTGAATTTTCATCCAAAGAGCTTTCGCAAGCTTGCGGAATGCCGGTCATCGATGGAATCGCTGCCCAAATGTCGATGGCTGAGTTTTGGAACGTATCTGGTTTGCCCGGTTCGTTGATGAAGATTCCAAGATAAAAAACTCAGCGATTTCCAGCATGGCGCGTCTGCATAATTGGATTGAGGTGGGTACCGGAATCAGATTTTTATCTGGCGTAAAGAAGTTGAGCTGTTCTTGCCTAATCGTGAATCAAACGACTCTTGTCTAATCCAGCGATTCAAGTTGCGAACATCATTGACCTGATCGAGTCTTTGGTAGCTTGACATCTTGGGAATGAGATATGTAGCTTGGGGTTGCGAGTAGAGCTTGCAGAAATCAGCTTTTAAAAGCTTTAGTTTGAGGTAGCAAATGGGGAATGCATACTTCATACGCCTTGGATTTTTTCTGGGGCTATGTAGGGGGCGTGCGACGTGTTGTATGTGGAGTCGGTGCGTAGCAACTGTGAAATTGACAAGGAGACGGTGAATGGATTTTCCGAAATATGAGACGGTAAAAGTCGAGCGAGAGGGAAATGGCGTTACTTGGGTCATCTTGAATCGGCCAGAAAAGATGAATGCGATGAACCCCACACTGAACCAAGAGATGCTTAGCGTTCTCAATGTCATTGAGACCGATGAAGAGACTCGGGTCATGGTGCTAACCGGCGCTGGCCGGGCTTACTGTGCGGGTCAGGATATTAAAGAGACATTTCGGGAGCGCGATGCTGACCGCGATGCGCATAAACTTCCAACGCTTGGGCAGGATTGGCGATTTGACAAGCTGTACTACCTTCCTAAGCCCACGATTGCGATGGTCAATGGCTGGACTTGTGGAGGGGCTTTTACTCATCTTTTTGCGTGTGATTTTGCAGTTGCCTCGGAAGATGCAAAACTTTGCCTCTCCGAGGTCAACTGGGGAATTATTGCTGGAGGCCTCGTCACCAAGGTGATTTCAGCCGAGCTCCGCTATCGTGACGCGCTTGAAGCCCTATTGCTCGCAGAGCCTTATTCGGGAACGCGCGCGGCTGAAATTGGCTTTGTCAACTACGCAGTTCCTGCCGCAGAATTGCGTTCGGCAACACTTGCATTGGCGGACAAGATCATGACGAAGAGCCTACCGGTCTACGTGGCCCAAAAACTTGCCTATCGTGCAGTGCTCGGCATGGATTGGGCTTCGGCAAAGACGTATCTTGCTAGCGAAGGTGAAAGGTTGCGTATTTCAGATCCAAGTAGAGCCTCTGGAATGCGAGAATTTCTTGACAACAAAAGCTACAAGCCCGGACTCGGAGCCTTTCCGAAGTCGTAGCGAGTTCGTCACGGTGGAGGACCATTCGCCCCGTATTCACCCGCAGTCGTTGTGATGCCAAGGGCAAGGTTCCTTGCGAGCTTGCCCTTGGCGTTCAGTCACTTTGCTAGGCAGAGTTTGTGCTCCGTCTTGTTTGGGGATGCATTGATAAATCGGAATCTTGTGACATTCAACCGTGGCGATCATGAGAGAAATGCTCCCGTGAGAGTCGAATGGCAAATCCTCAGGAGGGTGACATCGAATACCACGGATGTGGTACCGCCTACTGCGGCTCTGTTGACAGAATAAATATTCAAAGAAGTATCCGAATAGCTTGCAAACATAGGAGCCCCAGATGCTAGCCGAGGCAATATTTTATCCAGAGAACATGGCAATAGTAGGTGCGAGTCCGCGGCCAGGGAACTGGAGCGGTCATGTCATGGAGAGCCTTCGTTTGGCGGGATATCCAGGTGCGATCTTTCCGGTAAACCCGAGATATGAAGAGGTATGGGGACTTCCAAGTTTTGCCTCTCTGACAGATATACCTATTCGACCCGATCAAGTGCTTGTGTTAGTGCCAGCGGAACACGTCTCGGGCGTGATAACTGAGGCAACCGGGCTTGGCTCCCGTTCGGCAATAATCTACACAAGCGGCTTCGGCGAGGATCAGTCTCCAGTAGCGCAAAGTCGTAACGAGGTGTTGCGGAGCATTGTCCGCGATTCAGGTATGGCGGTGTTGGGTCCGAACTGTCTCGGGTATGCCTCTTATCCGTCTCGCGCGTTTGCGCTTACAAATGGTGCGACGGATGCCGTGATCGAAAACGGATCTGTAGCAGTAGTCGCGCAGAGCGGAGGTGTGGCCCTTTATTTACATAGCGCGATGCTGTTGCGAAATCTTGGAGCAAGATATATTGCGTCAAGTGGAAATGAAGTTGGACTTTGCTTGGAGGACTACCTGGAGTACTTCATTTCTGACGAATCAGTGAAGACGATTGGCGCGTTTATTGAAACGGTAAAGGACGTCGACCGCTTTCTTGCATTGGCACAGCAGGCCGCGAAGCTTGGAAAGCCGATTGTCGCGGTGAAGATGGGTGGATCCGAGGGTTCGAGACGCGCTGCAGTTGCTCACACTGGAAGGCTCGCGGGTTCCGGTCGTGCATTTCATGATGTTGCGCAAGAGCACGGAGTCATCGTGGTGAAGAACAGCGATGAAATGGTCGATGTATTTTCAATGCTCGCGTCGGGAGTCATCCCAACATCACGACGATGCGGAGGTATAACCGTGTCGGGAGGACTCAAAGGTATCTTGCTTGATTCTTCGGATCGAAATGGGCTTACTATGCCCGATCTGGCGCCCGAAACTTTGGCGAAGGCGTCTGCGCTGATGGGCGTTGGTACCGCGGTAGGGAATCCACTAGATACCGGATTCACCGGGCTATCAGACAAGGAGGCACTCCATGCACTCATGGCGTTAGTAGCGAGTGATCCCAATGTTGACAATCTCATTGTGCAACAACGTCTACCGGAATCTGACGACGATGAAGACCTGATCGCAGCGCTGCGAGCGGCGTCTAAGGCTGCTGAGTTTTTGGACGGCGTAGCGGTGGTTACCGAAGGGTTCATGACGAGCACTCCGAGTTCGGGTGCTTTCCGTAGACTCACGGAATTCAAGAACCTTTGTTTTGCCCACTCTGCTGAAAGGGCTATGGAAGCGCTTTCTCACGTGGTGAAGTATTCCGAAACTCTTTCGGAGACGAATGCTTCCGATGAGGCTTCAAATGTCTACGTAGAGACGAAGAAAGGGTCCTCGTTATCAAATACGCTAAATCCAGATCTTTTGATCGATGAGCTAGCAGTGAAACGAGTTCTCCAAAGTTACGGAATGCGTGTTCCGGAGATCAGGACGTGTGCCCTCAACGAGGATGGATCTGTTCCGACTCTGGATCCTGAACCTCGATTCCCAATTGTCATTAAGGCAGTTGCAAGTGGCGTAACTCATAAATCTGAGTTGGGTTTAGTGTCGAGTCTTGTATTGTCAGACGCTCAGTTTCGGTCTGAATATAAGCGAATTGTGGACAGCGTAAAGGCAACGATCATTGACCCAGCGAGCGTAACGATGACTTTAGAAGAGGGAGTACTCGGCGGCATCGAATGCGTGATTGGTTTTACTCGTGATCCAGAGCTTGGAGATCTCGTCATGTTTGGGTCAGGTGGTCTTGGAGTTGAGCTCTATGACGATGTCGCATTTGCGTTGGCGAGTTCAACTCCGGCTGAACTTGACAGAATGATTAAGCGCACGCAAGTGGGTAAGTTGCTCGCAGGAGGGCGTGGTCGAAAATACGATATAAGTTCCGTCGTAGATGCCCTTGTTGCAATCCAGAATTTTGCTGCCGACGCGGGACGGGGCATAGCGTCTGTCGAACTCAACCCGATTATTGTTCGATCCGAAGGCCAAGGAGTTTACGTGCTCGACGCGGCGGTGGTTCTTGCCGATTAATTCATTTAATTGGCTGAACAAAATGATTGAGCCCGCATTCTTTGAGGGGAGGTTCTCGGTACGGTGAATAACCAGATCAGATGTTCGAGATCTGGCAGGGGGATTTTTCCTCACTTGGAGAACCAACGAACCTGAGGAACAAGCTGTACCGACGGTGAGCGCCGCGCCGCCAAGGCAGTGGAGTTGCTCGGAATTAGGGGGATATCGATGTGCGCAAATGGTCCAATAAGAACATATGAGATGCTCATCGGAGGGACGCTCCGACAGGCGCTCGGCGGTGAATTACTTGATTCAACGAATCCCGCGACAGGCGAGATCATTGCGCGCTTTCCTCGTGGCCAAGCCATCGATATCGATGCGGCTGTGTCGGCGGCTGAAGAGGCATTTGCGGGCTGGTGGGCGACGCCTCCTCGCGATCGTGCCGGTTGCCTTGAACGACTCGCCGATGTCATTGTCGAGAATTCGGGAGAGCTTGCGCTTCTTGATGTGACTGATAATGGAAGTCCCATTCGAGAGATGAGGAACGATGCTTTTGCCGCAGCGCGTCAGCTGCGTTATTTCGCCGGGTTGGTTCTTGAGCAACGAGGTGAAACTGTGCCAGTCGCTCATAACCGGCTCAATTACACATTGAGACATCCGTTTGGAGTCGTTGGTCGAATCATTCCATTCAATCACCCATTGATGTTCGCAGGCGGTAAAATCGCCGCTCCGCTGATCGCGGGGAATTGTGTAGTGTTGAAGCCTTCTGAACATACATCTACTTCTGCATTGCGACTTGGAGAGCTCGCCGCCGATATTTTCCCACCGGGAGTGCTCAACATTGTGACCGGCTTGGGATCTGAAGTCGGGGATGCTCTCGTCGCACATCCTAAGGCTCGCCGGCTGGCATTTACAGGATCTGCTGAGATCGGTCGAACCATCCAGGCGCGCGCCGCGACACAGGTTGTCAAAACAGTGACTCTAGAACTCGGTGGGAAGAATCCAATCGTCGTCTTTAAAGATGCAGACGTTGATGCTGCCATAAGCGGAGCGTTACGCGGTATGAACTTCACCTGGCAGGGTCAGTCATGCGGCTCTACTTCCAGACTCATTGTGCATGAATCCATAAAGGAATATTTTGTGGATCAGCTTTCGCAGAAGATGGGAGCTCTTCGATCTGGTGATCCCGGCGATGAAAGCACGGATACCGGCGCAATAGTCCATCGGCGTCAATACGACAAGGTCATGCAGTATCTCGAAATTGCTCGAGCGGAGGGACTTGAAGTGGTCACTGGAGGGGGTCGACCCAATGACCCAAGTCTGAAAGATGGAATGTTTATTCGACCGACTTTGTTTCAGAATGTTCCTTCGAATTCGCGGCTACTCAAAGAGGAGATCTTCGGTCCGGTACTTGTGACCGTGCCTTTTCATGATTATGACGAGGCCATTCAAATTGCAAACGATGTCGCTTACGGTCTCACAGCATCCGTCTTTACACGCGATTTGTCGACCGCGCATCGGTTCGCACGCGATATTGAGTCGGGATATGTGTGGGTGAATGATGCCTCGGCACATTTCCCAGGTACTTCGTATGGGGGGGTGAAAGATTCAGGTGTCGGTCGTGAAGAGAGTCTTGAAGAGATTCTCTCATATAGCCAGATCAAAAACGTAAATGTTCTCTTCGGTTAGTTCTGGTACCTTCCTGTGTTCGTATTATCCAAAGGTTTTATTTAGCGCTAGGAGTGAATCGAAGAGAGAGTCAAATGGTCTTGCACGGAGTCGATGCTTGAATTCGTCTTGTCGGAGGTGATGGAGAGTCGTTGGAATCAAAGTATTGCCGGTGTCGGCTCGTGGGAAGGAAACTGCATCTCTCATCAACATCGTGGAACCGCGCCAAAGTACTAATGCATATTCGTCTAACGAAATCAGGGAGCGAGTAATCGATACGGCGTCGGCGAATGCATAGATTTCGGTATACGCCGGAGCTAGCATAAAAATGCTAATCGATCGGACTAGGAGGGGACTTAATTGCTTGGAAGATCCGTGTTCGGAAAAGTTCTGATATTCCAGAAAGTAACGACTTATGTGGCTGCTATTGCTGCTTTCGCGATGGGGCTGGGAGCGATTTTTGCCGTTGGGATGAATAGCGCAGGAGCGACCTCGACTGATGCTGCTTCGAAAGTTCCAATTCCGTATTGCTTAGAGGAACCGCTTACTGGTAACGCCGCTTCATTGGGACTGCCGTCAGAAGAGGTTGCAACAATCGTTGTAAACCATTTGAATGCTACTGGGGGTATTGACGGTCATAAAATTATTTTGAATGCGATTGACAGTCTTGGTACTGCTCAAGGTGGTGCGGCGGCAGCGAACCGTGCTGTCTATGTAGATCATTGTCCATTAATTTCTGGCGGGTTCGCATCCGTGATGCTTGCCACCCAACAAGTTGCTGCACCCGCGAAAGTGCTCGTGTTGAACGATGGAGGTGCTGGTACTGAGCTGCTTCGAAAGCCCTATCTCTATGACCTCTCACCACAGCCTCCAGTTCTTGCTCCGGCGGGGGCAAAGTGGCAAATTGCCCACGGGGTGAAATCGATCGTCGAGATCTATTCGGACGATGCTTATGGTGAACAGAACGCATCTGTATACAAAGGCGTTTTTACTCACCTCGGTGGAAAGGTTCTTGGAATGATCCCGTTCCCATTAGGGACAACGGATTTTTCGGCCGAACTTGCCCAAGCAAAGTCATTGAATCCAGATGGTTATTATTCAGTTGTTCTTGGTGCTTCGCAGGGTTTCCTTGATAATCAGGTAGCTTCGGCGGGCCTGATTGGGAAGATGTGGATGGGGCCGTTACTCAGTGGTAATTACAAGATTGCTGGAACGAACGAGAACGGAACTGCAACATCTGGATTTATAGGAGTGAACCCGTATGTCAACCCCAACGCGAAGAGCGTCGTGCAGTTGGCAAAGTGGTGGGCTGTGGCATATCCCTCTACTCCGTTCTCCCCAACATTGTCGTATCTCAACGGATATCAAGAGTTAGAGGCATTTGTCACGCTTGAAAAAGAGGCAATTGCCGATGGACTCAATCCCCTTCGAGGTTCATCGCTGCTTAAGGAACTCAACAAGCATCCGAAGATCCCGAGTGTGTCAACAAACCAATCGATTACGTTCAATCTTGGGACTCATGGTTCGAACGAAGACATCGCGATTCAGAACCTTGTAGGTAATGGGACTACCGTTAGCACTCTCAAGTTGATAAAGAGCTAACCCATCTGAGTCCACGACAGGCAGGGGTTGGATGATCCAACCCCTGCCTGGTGCGTAGCGCTTGTTAAGGGGAACAGGAATCAAATGGTCCGTCTTTTAAATCTCATTATTATTGGTGTGACCACGGGGAGTCTTTATGCTCTCGTGACCGTAGGCTTTGGACTAATTTTTAATGCGACACACATATTTCATCTAGCACACGCAGCAGTAATTTGTATATCTGCTTATATCGCCTATACGGTCTCAGTGGACCACCATGTACCACTGCTGTTGGGATTCTCGATCGGACTCGTAGCATCCGTAGTTGTCGGCATTGCCTGCGAAACATTCGTATACGGACCTTTGCGAGCTCGAGGTAGCGACCCTAGATCGATGTTCCTAATGTCTGTCGGGCTATTGACCGTAGCCGAGGGGTCTTTGGGTGCAATTTATGGTCCAACGGCACTTTCGTTTAGCGCTTTACCCTACACTTCGGTGAACACCGGAAGCATCACGGTTCCTTGGGCAAACATATGGATGCTCGCTGCTTGGCCAGTCGTAGTCGTCGTGGGAGCTTATTTGAAATGGGCTCCCTCGGGTCGGATGATAAGGGCAATAAGCGATAACTGGCGAACCGCGGAGGCCATGGGAGTTCGGAATCGTTATTATTACAAAATTGTATTTGGTATTGGGTCAGCACTCGCCGCACCGTTCGCGCTGCTTTTTGTCTGGCAAAACGGTTTGACTCCGACGTCTGGACTACCCCCACTTCTCATTGCTTCCGCGGCGGTCATACTTGGAGGTAGAGAGAGCCTCGTTGGAGGTTGCATCTGGGCGCTCGTACTAAGTCTTGTTGGATCCCTATCGACGGAGATTATCTCTCCTGCTTGGCAGCTTGCGGTTATCTTTGGTTTAACGTTCATCGTGCTTCTCATAAAATCAATGATGACGGAAGGTGGCTTATTGACCGGAGAGGCTGCATTCTGATGTGCGCTGCATTGGTCAACCAAAAGGAGGTTATGACGCTGAGAATTACTCGGCGTGCCTGTAGTCGGAGAGACAAATGAACTACGCGATGATCATCGCAATCGATTGCGGAATCTATATCGTGCTTGGCGTGGGAATGAGCATTGCCTTTGCTTGGGGTGGTTTTTTCTCTCTAGTACAAGGCGCAATTTTTGGTTTTGGTTCTTATGCCTTTGCGCAGGGGTACCTTCAAATGAAACTCCCTTGGTTTTTGGGCATACTATTTTCATTTGTCGTCGGATTTGTCGGTTCCGGCATGCTGGGTGCTCTCCTTTCACGATTTACAGCAGATTTTGCCGTGATAAGTACGCTTGCCCTTGGGGTCGCGTTAGAGACAATATTTGGCAACTGGAATTCTCTGACGGGGGGTTTTTCGGGTTTGTACGGCATCCCGCGTCCGAGAGTTTTTGGTTCAAGTACCGGATCTCCGGAATCATTTGCTATTTATGTGCTTTGCATAGCACTCCTTGTCGTGGTTGTAGTTTTGTTCCTGAGACGGTCGCAAGCAGTACTTCTTGCGCGCGCGCAAGCGATGGATCCTCCATTGTTGGCATCTTTGGGAGTAGATCCCAGAATCTTTCGACTTGTGGCTTTTAGCGTTGCAGGCGGTATTACGGCAATCGGAGGAGCTCTCTTCGCGCAGTCAGCGGGCTACATTGATCCGAGCTCTTTTGACATTACTCAGGCCTTTTCGCTTATCGTAATTGTCGTCGTGGGAGGCGCGGGGAATATCTATGGAGCTGTCGTAGCTGCTATTTTTCTGACCGCTGCTCCGCAGCTGATCGGATTAATTCCTGGCTCTTCTGATTTGATCGCTCAAATCCAATTGATGCTTTCGGGCGCGGTTCTTGTTGTCTCAATAGCCATACGTCCTAGCGGTCTTTTTGCGGAGCGCCGCTTTGTAAGGAGTGGACTCGCGACGAAATCTGACGGGAATCAGATTTTGCTCAATGGTGTTGACGCGGATCAAATAAATGCTCATTGACATTTCACAAGTTAGAAAATATACATTGGGGTCTTGGATAAATCTGTTGGACACTTGCGTAAGTAGCGGCTCGTATCTTGGTGCCTTCGAGACTTACGGGAGATCGTAAGTGAATAACGAAAATGTAGATCTGTCTCACGGTGGGCGCAGCAGTAGCAGCACAACGCGCAATGAGACCATAGCCATATCTGTTGAGAATGTAAGCAAGAATTTTGGTGGGGTTGCTGCGCTATCAGACGTCTCCTTCACGACGAAGGAGGGGAGTTTAACGGCGCTCATTGGTCCGAATGGAGCAGGTAAATCTACACTGTTTAATATAGCTTCGGGTACGTTGCCAGCTACAAGCGGCGAAGTGAGGCTTTTTGGCACAACCGTGCGTGACGGAGCGCCGCACAAGGTAGCGCGGGCGGGCCTAAGTAGGACTTTTCAGTCAACTCGGGTGTTTCCACTACTTTCGGTTCTCGAGAATCTCACGGTGGCCCACCTTTCACGCAAAGAAGCTCGACAAATATGGGTGCCGCGACGATGGAGAAGTGAGGCGCGAGAGATAGCGCGCCGCGTTGCAAATGAATATGGTCTAGAGCGCGAACTAGACGTCCTGGCCAAAGATCTGTCGATTGCAGAAATGCGCGTTCTCATGTTGACGGTTGCAGTCATTCGCGATCCAAGGATTATATTTCTCGATGAGATCGTTGCGGGAATGGATGCGAAGGCGTGTCACGAAATCGCCAACCACCTGCGGCTCTTGAGCAGTGGCGGCACAACAATTCTTCTCGTGGAACATAATTTGTCTTTTGTGTGGGAAACCGCAGCTCATGTCGTGGTACTTGACGCGGGGAAGCTGATTGCTCAAGGAACTCCAGAACAGGTTCAACAAGATCCTGAGGTGGGAAGGGTGTACTTTGGATCCGAATTGCGCTGATGCACTTGAAGTAAATCTTCGCCGGGGAGCTTACGTTCGACAAGAGGCAGTTATACGTGACATCAGTTTTGTGTTGCCCAGCGGCGCAATGCTTCTCATCATGGGTCATAACGGCGCGGGGAAGACCACACTTCTGAGGGCAATTGCAGGGTTGCTTCCGATCACTGACGCAGAGATCTCACTCTCTGGCAGGCAAATTCGCGGTGGACCTGTTGAGCGTATGGCTATGGGTTTAGGTTTCGTTGCTGCCGGGCGACACTGCTTTCCACGGCTCACGGTTCGTGAAAACTTCATGGTTGCCGGAGAAACCCGGCAATGTCGCGGAGCTGAGATGAACGGACGAATTGATGAGGTCTTGGCTCTTTTTCCAGAGCTGGTCGCTCTTGTCAGTAAGGCTGCGGGCCAACTTAGCGGCGGTCAGCAGCGCATGGTCGCACTTGGTATTGGATTGATTCAACGCCCCAAAGTCTTGCTTGTGGATGAGCCGTCGCTCGGGTTGGCCCCATCTGTTGTGAACAGAGTCTATGAGGCTGTTACCGCGATGCGTAACGAGTTCGGAATGAGTGTCGTTGTTGTGGAGCAGAATGTCGATCTCGAACGAGTGAAATTTGATGAGTTGCTTATGTTGAGAACCGGTAGTATGGCGCTCAAGGTTGAGCGTGCGATGATTCCCACTCCAGACGAACTACTGGCCTATTTCTAAAGCAGATACGGATATTTGGAGGACTTGATTGAAAAGTCGGGTCGAGATTTTCTGTCCTTATGACAGAACCACCGTAGATTAGCGCGCGTTTGAAAGACTGAATATCGACGCGATTGACCATAGGTGACCAAGAAGTAGTCGCGTATTCTGTCTATTCGGTCGATTTTGGAACTCGGCACCCGGGCGAAAGCTTTCAGGTGAGTTGCCAGGGATTGAGTTGTTGGTGATCTTTGTGGATTTCTGTTTCTGGAGGTGCGATTTAGCGAGTCTTTGTGGGTCTTGCGACGATAGCGCCAACTCTCCTTGCCTGGAGAAAATATCCAACGCAAAATAACGCGCGGGAAAAGTTCCTATCATCCAACTCCATCTTGTGCTCAAACCTCTGTGCCAAGGCAAAAGCCTAGAAGCTTCCGTGAGTCAATTCATTGGTCCGAGACGTTGCACCACGCTTGAGGGCTTCATGAAAAAGCATGCAGGCTCTGTCTGGGGTGCGTGTAATACTTCAGTCACGTATCCGTTAAGAAACTCATTGAGTATTGCGATCGCGCTGCGTATAATCGCTAAATATAACATGAAGCACAGAGCAGCGTTGGAGGGTAATTCCAATTTCGTGTCACGTGTTATCGGGCTTTTCGCGATGGCTACACGTGAAATGCCTGGATGTCATGTTGGGGGTTGGAGTTGCAGACATTTACTTAGCTAGGGGAAGGCATTTCATATGAGACGGACATTCGCATCGAAGTTGGGAGTCGGAGTCATGGCTGCGGCAATTGGATTGTTTGGGGCGGTGGTAGCGCCACTATCGGTTCAGGCAACGTCGGCTCCGAAGCTGGTAAAGCATACTGAACCTGAGATTAATCTCGTAGAGGCAGGTTCAATCCCGGGTCGATTGAGCGTCTATGTGGCGCTTTACAACAGGCTCTTTCAGAGGTTTGGACTGGATGTACATCTTGTCGAGGCTTCAAGTGGTACGCAAGCCGCTTCACTTTTGTCAGGGGGCGCTGCGCAATTTGAAGCGGGCCAGGTTTCAGACGCTTTGAACCAAGTGGTCGCAGGAGTTCCGATAACTGCGATTGCTTCGATGTCAAATCGCATATCAAACTCAATGATTGTTTCACCAACTTTGCAATCCGATTTGAATTCCAAGGGTCTCGCTGCATTGGCGAATGTGCCGATTGGCATTACCGGAGTTGGCTCTGGTACCTGGGAATACGCAGAACTTTTAGCAAAGCAAGCCAACCTTTCGACGTCACAGATAAATCTGGTTCCGATAGGCGCAAACCAGGTCACGGTTTATCAGGATTTCGTCTCCGGAAGGGTAAAGGGGCTAGTTTTCGGTGACCCCGTCGATCTTGAACTCACCGGGACAGGACAAGCTATCTGGGCCGCGGATGAACAGAATGTCAGTCATGGTGTCGCGAAGAAATATCCGACGTTGGTAAAAATGGCGAAAGAGCCATATATTTTCGACTGGTGTTTCACGACAACTTCGTACGCACATTCACATCCAGTCATCGTGCAGGACTTTGCCAATGCGATAATTGCAGCACAAAATTACATTCTGCATCATTCTGCCGCAAAGATTGGGTCAGAGCTTGCTCAGAATAATCCTTCGTTTTCAGCGTTTGGATCTGGATACTTGACCGAATCGGTTAAGAGGATGGTGAAGAGTGGTGCGATTGTCTCTTCAGTCATACCGACCAAAGCCGGATTCAGCAATGCGGTAGCGTACCAAGCCGTTACGGACCCAGCGTTAAGTAAGATTCCTTATTCGCAAGTTGTGAATGCAAGTTATGCGATTAAGGCGAAGAAAATTGTTGGCAACAAGTCCTAACGAAACTAAGGGCATAGTTAAAGCTTTGCGTAATTAGCGCGTTGGTCCGAACATGAGGAGGTATTTCATGTTCGGACCGACGATTGCTAGCTGTGGTGATCAGAGTTGCCTGTACCTCGATTTCGCTCTCGCTCCGATGAAATAATCTGCTTGGTGACGTCGCGCGATTGAGCAAGCTCTCGTCCTTCTCCAAGTCTGATAATCATGCTTTTGTCAGGAGTCTGAGTTGTCGGTGGATTGTCGAGTTTGAATCTCTCTCGATCAAGGAGGCCTTTTCGTGTATAGATCGCAATATGAGGATGCAAGTTTTAAGTTGGGATTGGCCGGAGACTGTCTCTTAACGCGTCGCCTTTCAGTGTTTACTGAACCGGAATATCTTCAACTTCGTCAGATTCTGAATGAAGCTGACGCGACATTTGCAAATCTCGAGGGACCGGTTAACAGATATTTTGCTCGTCCGTTCTCCCAGCGACAGGGAGGAGGAACCTATATGACCATTGATCCCGCTTTGCTTCCGGATCTCAAATGGTTAGGCGTGAACATGCTTGCCTGTGGGAGCAGCCACTCCGATGATTATGGTCAGGCTGGAATAATGGATACCATGAATTATCTCGATCAGGCGGGAATCGTGCATGCTGGCTCGGGCCGTCACCTTGCTGAGGCGCGCTCACCGAGTTACCTCGATACCGCGAATGGCAGAGTCGCTTTAATTGCAGCGAATGCACAGTTCAACCCCGGAGCGCGAGCGGGAGAGGCGCGTTATGACTCGAACGGGCATCCTGGAGTGAATGCGATACGGCAACAGAGTGTTGTCGTTGTGAGCGAATCGAGGATGGATCAAATTCGCCAAGTTGGGGCTGAGTTGGGGTTAGATACCGACTCAAAGAGACGGGCAAATCAGGGTGAGAGTGTGATTGATGGGGATACGACGTATGAGTTCTTGAATCATAGATTTACCGTCGGATCTCCCCCAGGTGTAAGAAATGTCGCGGATGAGCGGGATGTTTCTGCGAATTTGTATCGCGTAGAGGAGGCGAGAGAATTCGCTGACTATGTCGTCGTAAGTCTGCACTGTCACGAGCAGGGTGGACCCTCGATGATGACGGCTTCGAAGCGCAGCGAGGTATCCGATATTGCTGATTTTGCGATTGATTTTGGTCGGAGATGCATTGATTCCGGCGCGGATGTGTTTGTCGCGCACGGTCCTCAGGTACCGCTAGGAATAGAGATCTATAAGGGAAAGCCGATTTTTCACGGACTGGGTACTTTCATCTTTGAGCTCGAAACCATTCAAAATCTTCCTGCGGAGGCATATGAACGGTTTGATTTGGCGGATCGTGCAACACCACGTGACTTTATCCGCGGGCGTTATCGCAACGACACCGTAGGACATACTTCTGACCCACTTCAATGGCGCCAAATGTTCACGACCTGCGATTTCGTCCGGGGGGAACTTCAAGAGATAAAAATCTATCCAATTGACCTTGGATTTGAATCTCCTCGATCCCAGCGCGGGCGCCCCATGTTGGCAAAGGGACAGATGGCGAATGAGATCCTTCATCGTGTGTCTGAACTCTCCAACATGTATGGAACGAAGGTAACACTGCAAGATGGAATTGGG
This sequence comes from Acidimicrobiales bacterium, assembly GCA_035532075.1. GTDB lineage: Bacteria > Actinomycetota > Acidimicrobiia > Acidimicrobiales > Bog-793 > CAIVND01. The sequence continues at coordinate 67,078 of DATKRV010000021.1, forward strand.
GTTATTCGCCCTTAAGGGCGGCGGAGGTCATCTACGAGATTTGGGGGGCAGATGGTGTCAGGGGAGTTAGAGATCACAAGAATGATCAGTGAGTTTGTGTACGAGACCGAGATTGGAAGTTTGCCTGCTCGGGCGTTAGATACTGCGAAGCTGACGTTCCTCGATACAGTAGCCGTATCTGTTGGCGCTTCCGGTTTCGAGATTGGCAGAATTCTGGGTCGTTTTAGAAAGACGTTGCAGGAGAGACAGGAAATCACCGTGTTCGGCCAGTCAGAGGGCGCGAGCGTTCTCACCGCCGCATGGGTGAACGGCACGTTTGCAAATCAACTCGACTTTGATGAGGGGTTTCACATTGGGACGCATACGATTCCGGCAGCGTTGGCGGTCGGGGAGGATATTGGTGCCAAAGGGTTAACGGTGCTTGAGGCGTACGTTATAGGCAGAGAGGTTGGGGCAAAGCTCACTGACGTGATTGACGCACAGAGGTCCAAGGGGGTCGGCCCTACGCATCGAGGTTGGTGGCATGTCGGTATCGTTGGACCAATTGCCTCTGCAATGACGGCAGGAAAGCTTTTAGAGCTAAATGTCGACGAGTTGAATCGCGCTGTTGGCATCGCAAGTTGTCGATCCGGGGGATTTCGGCAGAATATGGGTACGATGGCGAAGGCATTGCATTCAGGCAGTGCCGCACGAGAGGGAATTCTTGCGGCTATGTTGGCGCGTGAAGGCGTGACCGCGGAAGAGTCGATTCTCGAAACTCCATTGGGTCTCGTTCGCGCCTTGTGTAACGAAGGTGAAGAGGACTGGGCTCCGATCACATCGCGTCTTGGGAATCCCTACGATCTTGACGAAACCGCGAAGATCAAAACGTATCCAACTTGTACCCCAATTCATCCCGAGCTGGACGCCATGTTGCGGATTCGGGAAATGGTGCAGTTAGAGCTTGCAGGAGACGGTTCCGAGGTTGAATCAATCCATGCAAATCTGCATCTGTTCTCCATGCTTCGAACTCAGGCTAGAGACGAATGCGAAGCTGGATTTTGCAGCCCATTTTTACTCGCTGCAGCGTATCTCGACGGCTATGTGAATCTCGATACTCTCGCGGACGAGAAGCTGCGAGATCCTCGCATTCGTGACCTTATGAAGCGCGTGCATAACCGAGAAAATATCTCGTCGGTCACGGTTGTTTTTCGCGACGGGCGCGTCTTTGAAGAGTCCGTAAAGTCGCTTCGTCGTCTCATTTCCCAAGAGGATGTGTCTGAGAAGGCTCGACAATGCATGCGCAACGTTTTGGAGTCCAGTGCAATAGACGCGATCATTGAGCGCGCGATGGATTTTGAATCAGAGGAAGATGTTCACGGGTTTCTGTCGCTTACCACACGATCGATTCGTTGAGAGACCACGAGAACTCTTTGCAGGGTAAATCATTATCTGTTTCTTTTAGACCAGTCATATCTACAGACGCTCGTAAAAACTAAAACAGGAGATAAGGCGATGAAAATTGGGTTTGTAATAGGGACGTATCCAGGTGAGGAACAGGAGCGACGGGAGCGAGTCGTTCGCTCGTACCAGTCTCCAGAGGTAGAAATCGAATTCATACGGCTCGATGGAACCGTATATCATCACCAAATGGCGAGCAGTACTGCCGAAGAGTTGGCCACACCATTTCACCGCGCGTATCAGCAGGCTGAGCAAAATGGGTGCGATGCAGTCGTGCCGCTTGGAACACTTGATCTCGGTGTTCAAGGCGGCAGGTCATTAGTTGACATACCAGTCGTTGGCCCAACCGAGGCCTGCATGCGTCTCGTGCCATTGGTAGCTGACAACTTCGGAGCGATTTGCTATCACTCTCGATATTTCGGGTTTATGAGTAGGTTGGTGCGCTCGTATGGCATGGCTGACAGAATGGTGGGAATTGAGGCAAGTGGTTTTGATTTGCCAGATATTGCTGCGAATTCAACAGTGATGCGCGATAACTTTCTCTTCTCGGCTCGAAGACTGATTACCGATAAAGGCGCGCAGTCGATCGTACCGCTAGGTATTACGCAGTGTCCGGTGCATATGTCCAGCATCGAATTGAGTGAAGAGCTCGGAGTACCCGTTGTTGAAGCAATCGGATCTCCGATCCGGCTTGCCGCCACGTTGGTCTCATTGGGATTGAAGACCAGCAGGGCGTGCTGGCCCTCGCCGGACGCTATTTGAAGATTGAAGCTGTGTCTTACGTCATTCAGGCGATAGTTGTCGGTTCAATTTGCGAGCCTGTGCATCACGCTCGGAGTTTTTTTGGAGTTTCCTTGCGTTCTGAATAGGAGATGCGGTTGTGAGTGGCTACGGACGGTTTTGGTATTGACGGGAATCCGATCGATGATCAGTGGATCGTCTCAAGGGGACACCGGCGAGCGATGCTACCTATTGCTGGGGAGATGTCAGTTAGATTCTCGTTGCCTATAGAACCGGATTGATTTCAAAGTGTTGGCGCGGGGGATCGCATTGACTAACTGTCAGCACTTACTGAGACTCGCGTAATAGAGTGACATTCTCCGTCAACTATGGGATAATGTCACATGATCAAGACACGTACACCTCAGCGGGACTTCGAAGGCATGGAGGCACGACGAAAGCGAGCGGCCAGGCTCTTTACGAAGGGCGCAACTCAAGCCGACGTCGCGCGAGAACTCGAGGTCTCGCGCCAGAGCGTGAGCCGGTGGTATGAGGCGTGGTCGCAGGGCGGCGTCCGGGCGCTGAAAGGAGCGGGCCGCGCTGGTCGCAGGCCGTTACTCGACAGTGCCGATCTGGCCGCGGTGGAGAGAGCCCTGCGACGTGGTCCGAGAGCGTCGGGATTCGCCACGGACATCTGGACGCTGCCGCGGATCACCGAGCTCATCGCGACACTCACCGGTGTCTCCTATCACCCGGGCCACGTATGGCGGATCATGGGCCAACTCGGCTGGAGCCCCCAGCGCCCGG
>DATKRV010000022.1:0-8486 GCA_035532075.1 Acidimicrobiales bacterium
CTTTCTGGCCGCGCTGCGAGCGAAGCCGCTTGCCTCGCGACGCGACACGACAAGATCGAGGTTGAACTCGATGAACTACGAAGCACATGGAGCGCGCGAGCGGCCGAGGTGGGTTGGGACGTCGAGCGGGTGCACGCGCTGCTCGATGGTGTTGATCGTCGAATGCCCTTCGACATCGATGGCGAACAACGCGAGCACGACCGAATGGTTGGGCCGCGTGGGCTCACCGAGCATGATGCCGCGTTCACGCGCGACGACGCGATCGTCGCTTGGGCCGAGGCACACGCCCAAGGAGCGAGACTCGCAGACCTCGACCGGCTCACCGACGCGACGCTCGCAAGGTCAGAGATCGTGCCGCTCGTCGTCGCCGACGAGGACGGTCAACCCATCACCACCGCGAGCGGACCAGTTCGCTCAGGAGTCGTGCGACTCGTTCGTTCGCCGGCGTCCGGAATCGAAATGCTCGTCTGCGAGCCCCGCTACTCGACCGAGGAGTTGCTTTCGACCGAGGTCCATGTGCTCGATGTCGCACGCGGCGGTCGGGGCGCTGACGCGGGTCGAGTCAGCCCGGCCACTCTCGACAACGCGCTCGCCGCCCGCAGTTACCTGTCGAGCGAGCAAGAGGCGATGGTCCGTGAAATCTGCGGCTCGGGCGACCGGATCAGCCTCGTCGTGGGCGTTCCCGGATCGGGCAAGACGTTCGCACTCGAAGCGGCACGCGCCGCGTGGCGCTCCGATGGCTTTCAGGTCATCGGTGCCGCGCTCGCCGCGGAGGCGGCAAGCCAGCTCGAGGCGGGATCGAAGATCGCCTCGTCAACACTCGACCATCTTCTTTACGAGCTCGATCTCCCTCCTGGGTTGTCGAACACGGCCCGGCTCGACCGTAAGACCGTTGTCGTCGTCGACGAAGCGAGCATGGTCGACACCCGTCGTCTCTCCCGGTTGCTCGATCACGCGGCGAATGCTGGAGCGAAGGTCGTCCTCACCGGGGACGACCGCCAGCTCCCTTCGATCGAGGCTGGTGGCGCATTCGCGGCACTCGCTCGCGACCTCGGTGCGAGCCGACTGAGCGACAACGCTCGCCAAGTTGAATCGTGGGAGCGCGGCGCGCTCACCGCTCTTCGCGAAGGGCGAACCGGTGAAGCTGCGGGTGACTACCGACGCCACGGACGCGTGCATCTTGCCGAAGAGCCCGGTGTTTTGCTGGAACAGATGGTCGAGTCGTGGTGGTCGGCGCGCTGCGACGGCGACGACGCCGTCCTCTATGCGTACGCGCGTGAGGCAGCACGAATACTCAACCGCATGGCGCGAGCGCGCGCCGAAGGTGAGGGGAAGTTATCAGGCCCCGAACTGACCATTACCGAGTGGACGCACGGCGATCTTGCCGAGCGTTCCTACCGAGTGGGTGACGAACTGTGCTGTCTACGCAACCGCGATCGCCTCGGTGCAAAGCGCGATCCGTCCGGGCGCGGCGTGCGCAACGGCACACGCGGGACCATCGCTTCGATCAACCATGAGTCTGGTGAGCTCGTGCTCGCGACCGCTGACGAACGAAGGATCACCTTGCCGCAGGAGTACGTGCGGCGCTTCACCGACTACGGGTACGCCTGGACACTCCATAAAGGTCAGGGACAGACCGTTGGGCAGACCGATCGCGGTACCGAGACCGAGGACATTCGACGGCGTGGCCGCGCCTTCATCTTCGGTGCAGAGTCCCTTACTGCGGAGGCCGCACTCGTCGCCGCGAGTCGAGCGACAGACTCGACCGAACTCTTCGTCCTCGTTGATCCCGACGAACTACCCGAAACACCGGCCGCACTCGCGGAAAGTCTCGGACGATCGTGGGCACGTAGCGAACACCAAGTCCTGGCGAATGAGGAACTCGACGCGGCGTCCGAGATCACTCGTCTCGCCAAGACGGAACGTCGTGATCTCGCCGACGAACGCGATGCGCTCGTTGCCCTCATTGGACCCGGTCCTGCCGCGGACCTCCGATGGCGCGAGGACGACGCTCGGCGTCGCCTTGGTGCAGCCGTCGTTCATCGGGACGAAGTGATCGAAGAGGAGAGAAGCCGCGAACGAGACGTCGCCGACCCCGACACGTTCGACACTGAATCTGCACGCTCACAACTGCGCGCGACGCGAAAGGCGCGAGCGGTAACCGAGCGCGAGACGCGTGCAGCGCACGAGGACACACTCGGTGTTGAGCAAGCAATCGTCTCCCAAGCACACATTCGTAAGCTGCGCGGCTCTGACGTGCGAAGCGCGCTCGATCGATTGGAGATCGTTGATTCCGCGCTCTCGACGAAACGGCAGCGCGAACTCGACGCGCTCGCTGCGACACCACCGGACTACATCGTGGCGTTGATCGGTATGCCGCCGATTGAACGCGGTCATTCGCTGCGATGGCGTCAAGGCCTCGTCGAGATAGAAGACTGGCGAAGGTCCGTCGTTTTCCCCTTAGAGAACACGGCCACTAGCCCGTGGGTGCGAGCGCTCGGTCCGGACCTTGAGGGTTGGGATGGCCGCCGCCGCCGCAAGACAGTGGCCAGCCTGCGCGCGGTACGGCGCGACCTCGGAATTGAGAAGGCGGAAGCTCGAGCGGATGCTCAACGAGTCCAACACGTCACGTCACGAGTCCTGGGGCGCATCCGATGATTCGGCGGTCCGCGTCACTGGTGAGCGCACCAGTCAGCGAGGAGGACGAAGCTGCGGTGCGTCAGATGGAGATAGCACTCGTCGATCCGTCGAAAGCGACCTGTCGGTGCTGGTGTCACCGAGAGTTCGTCACCGTCGTTGAAGCTGCACACGTCGTTTCCATCTCACGCGCCCAGGCGTACGAACTGGCCGGTCTCTACCGGCGGACGAATGGCGCCGAAGGTCTTCCGGTAATCGCGATCGGCCACGCCTTACGGGTCCCTGTGGCTTTACTTCGCGAGTGGTGCGGGATCGCCAATTGGGTACGACCTTGTTCCCGGTGCGGCCATGTTCTTCACGAAGCAAGAGCTTCCTGAGATACCAACCCGGCTCGCGCTTCGCGCTCGCGATGTGAGATGCAGCGAAAGTCAGGAACGCGGCTTCGACAGGAGCTGACCCATTACCGCCGCCGCGGCCCGGTCGCGCTCCTCGATGACATGTCCGTAGACGCGGAGGGTGAGAGACGGATCGGAGTGTCCCAGGCGCCCCGCCACCGTACGAACGTCAACTCCCGCTCCGATCAACTGCGTAGCAGTGAAGTGCCGGAGATCATGGAGACGTACTTCCGAAGCGCCGGCCGCGTTCCTGACCTTGATGAAGAAGCTCGTCAGGTAGTCAGGACGGAAGGGTTCGTTGCCATCGATTGCAGGAGAGAAAACAAAGCTGTTCGATGCGAGCTCAACTCCAGCGTCGCTCGCAGCCAGTTTGACGTCCTCCAGCCGCACCGAGAGCAGCGCGACCGCTACGGGGTCAAGCGCAACGAAACGGGCGCGATTCGTTTTTGTGAGTTTTTCCTCAATGCCGCCGACGGCCACAACGACCGAACGCGCGACTTCGATCCGTCCGAGCTCAAGGTCGACGTCACCCCACCGAAGTCCACAGAGTTCGCCTCGACGCATGCCCGTCAATGCTGCGAACATCAGCAACGCTGCAAGTTCAGGGTCGTGCTCCTCAGCAACCTCAACGACTTTGCGGACTTGGTCCACGGATGGAACCTGCACCCGGTGATGAACGACGCGCGGAGCCTTGGCGAGCTCAGCCACGTTCCTTCTTACCCATCCCCACCTAACCGCTTGGTGAAGGGCTGCCGAGATGGTGGCGTGGTAGTGGTGGATCGTTCGTGCCGAGAGACCACGGGTCTTCAACATCCCGTAAAACTCGTCCAGATGCTTGGAAGTCAGGCGGTTGAGAGCCAACTTTCCCAACTGCGGCCTGATCGTGCTCTCAACTTGCGAGCGATAGTTGCGCAGTGTGGTCGGTGAAAGGTCCAACCGCTCGCACTCGGCGATCCACTCGTCGAGCAGTTGGCCGAAGCTCGCCCCGAGTCCATCACTGCGCGACGGTGCCTGCTGGTCCACCAAGTCGCGAAGAGCGTCATCTGCTTCTCGCGCACTGCCGTGGAACGTCTTTGAAACCTGGATCGGATTGCCGGAAACGGGATCGTTTCCGACGAAGACGCGCAGCTCCCACACTCCGGGGCGTCGTTGGCGTTTGGTGCCGCGCATGAAACCAATTCTAGGGACGCTGGTGAAAGCTAGGGATCACACTAGGGATATACGGGCAGGATACAGAAGAGCCGGTGCTTTCGCACCGGCTCTGACCTGCACTTTCTTTGGTGGCGGGGGCAGGATTTGAACCTGCGACCTTCGGGTTATGAGCCCGACGAGCTACCAAACTGCTCCACCCCGCGTCGTGGAGGAACCATCGTAGCGCACGACCCTACCTCTTCGTGACGAACGACTTACCCGTTATCCCCTTGATGTCGGCTTCGTATTCGAGGCGGCGTTTACCTTCAAGAGCTGCTGCGCCTGCGAAATCAGTTGCCCCGCCGCCTCGACGTCTGTCTGGTAGGTGCCAAGGTCCCCCTGCGCGAGGGCGGTTTGCGCGCTCTGGTAATCCTTCACAGCACCAGCGATCAGGGACCGTACAGCGCTTGGAAGCGTCGCCGATGAGCTCGATCCGGAGCCTACGCTAACGCCAGCTCCAAAAACGTCGGCAAGTGCACCACTGAGAGTAGGTTCCATCGCTACCTGATTCCCATAGTCGACAACGACCTCTTGAAGCTGAGGGAAAGCCGTCTGCGAGGAACTCACATAGAGCGGGCGAACATACAGCAAAGAATCCGCGATCGGGAGAATCTGGACGGTCCCAAAGAGCACGGTAGAGCCGCCTTGGTTCAAAAGCGAGATCTGTTTGGAGATGGTCGGATTGGAGTTGATCGCCGCGTTTACAAGCTGGGGACCATCGATCGGAGTGCCTCCACTCGGAGTCTGAAACGCGGTAAGGCTCCCGTACCCTTGATAGCTCGAATCTGCAAGGACAAGCGCCGCGAGAGTTTGCACCTTGTCGTTCGCGCTATAGGGAACAAGAGGTTCAACCGCATTGAAGCCCGGTGTCACCTGTCCAGGGAGCTGAAGAAGTTCATATATCGGGAGGAAACGTTGAATAGAACCGTTTGGTGCCAGCGGAAGCGCGGATGAGGGGTTTCCGGTCGACGAGGTTGATGTCTGGGAGAGATCCCATGCATTCGAAAGGCTGTAAAACGAACTCGGAGAGGTGATGTGATAACGACCGTACATTGCAGACTGCACCATGAGTAAATCTTGCGGATATCTCAGGTGGTCCAAGAGTGGACTTCTCGATGTCTCGAGAGAACTCAGCGGCTTAAACATCGATGGAAACATATGTTCATAGGCAAGCATGATCGGATCCGCATTGGCGTCAACGGTATAAAAACTCATTTTGCCTGAGTAGGCATTCACAACGACCTTCACCGCATCGCGAACATAATTGTAATTACCGTTAAGACCACTTCTTCCGGGCAGTACTGAAGTATTTGCCGGTTGTGCATAGGGATAATTCGGGGTCGTGGTGTACGCATCAAACATCCAGTCGATGTGTCCATTGTCGATAACGGCGTAGGGATTCGTGTCGACACTGAGAAATGGCAGAGCCTTCTGGACAGCAGCTTCGGCATCAGGAATATTGATCAGTCGAGACTTCGCCGTGATCTCGTTCGAAATCAGGAGGTTGAAATCATGAAATCTAATCGCAAACGCGAGACGCGGAAGGAATGAGCCTATGGGAATCCCACCGCTGCCTGCATACGAACCTTCAACGAGGGCGCCCGACGAATCCTGATATTCAACCTCTGGCTGTTTCGTATCGACAACAACATAATTTCCCTGTCCGGGTGCGAAGTAAACCTCAGGCTGGGCAAGTGAAACAGAGGCGTTCGTTGCCGTCGCAGGAATATTGCCAAGTGCAAATGTGGGATTCCCAGAACTATCCGAGGCGTTCGCTGGAGCAACAACCGCGCCGTATCCGTGTGTGTACTGCAGATGAACGTTGATCCAACTCTGCGAGGCGACTCCGCCGCTATTTAGCTCCCTGACGCCGATGTCAACTGGCGTGATGACTCCGTTGAGCTTGTACCGGTCAATCATCAAATTTGTCAGTCCGTAATAGCTTCTCTTGTCCTGAAGGCGGATATAAGTTGCCTGCGTCGTGTTTGGATCCCATAGCTGCGCGTTATCAAGCGTCTGCTGATAACTCGAGAGCACTCCAGGAGTGAGGTCCTGATTCGCCGGAAAGTACTGATTCGCAATGTTGTCGATGTTCATCGCGTCCCTCGTTGCACTGATGTTTCGCGCAATATAAGGCTGTTCCAGGGTGCTTTGCGAGGGCGTAACTTTTAGTGCTTGATACAGAGACGGATATAGCGCTCCGACGGTGATCGCCAAAAAGATCCACAGCCCAAAGGCAATCAGAGGCATCGCAAAGGATCGTTGATAGACGTTGAACGCGAGGAGCACAAAGGCCACAAGAGAAACAATCGCCAACAGTGTGAGCGCAGGAATGCGGACATGAACGTCCGTATAACTTGCGCCGTAGACAACTCCGTGCTGTGAGAGTTCCAGCGAAAAACGATCAACGTAGTAGTAGGCCCAAGCTCGCTCTAGCGCTATCAGGCTCATAAGCAGTGAGATGTGTGCCAGCGCACGGGGCTCGACCCGGAAAGAGCGCTGTGGCCCAGCATCAACATGGAGCGCTCCGTTCAAAACGTAGGCAATAAAAGTCACTATGAGGGCAACGATCAGTGCGCTGAATATCCAATCGACCAGGAATGAAAGGAACGGCATCCGAAAGACAAAAAAGCTGAGATCGCGATTGAATACGGGATCTTTCTGGCCAAAGGTAACGGCGTGCCCAAAGAGTAGCCAGTGCTGCCACTGCCCACTCGTTCCACCAGCCAGAATAAGAGCAACAATGAGCGAGACCGCAATACGGATCCACTTAAGGAAACGTCCAACGTTATCTCGGTAGTGGCGAACAAATTCAGACTCTTGCGTAATAAAGAGCGACTTCGCAACAACTCGGTCGACCAAAAAAAGACAAGAGAAAATAAGAGCAAAAGCTATGAAAAAAAAGACAATCTCGAGGATGATTTTTGTCGCAGTAACAAGCCGCCACACCTCGCCGATGCCACTCCAGTGAAACCACAAGAAGTTTGTGTAGATTCCCGCAAGAGAACTTCCGAGAATAATGAGCAAAATCAACGCTGCCGCTATGAACAGAAAAATAATTCCTGGTCGACGCGAACGCTGCCCTTGAGGCATGTCTGAAGGAAGGCGCATTTCCTTACAACTCTAAGCGCACTAGCTGCTCAAGAAACAGCGGCATCCCGGATGTACAGGGGGATGCAAGTGACCCGTCGGGAATGGTTGTCCCGCGATAACCTTGCCAGCTACTCCATTGTCATCGCAATCCGGGCAAGCGTTTGCCGAATCGTCAAGATTCCATGCGAGGGACGTGTTCATCGTGCGCGCATACGCAATCTCGCCGGCTCCAAATGCGTCGATGGCCGAATCGAGCGCAAGAGACTCGACTCGTGCTGTTTTCCATTCGCGAAAAGCAGATCCGACAATCGCCGAGATCTCTCCATCATCTTCGGATCCTTTTTCGAATCTTGGCCCAAGTCGAGAGTTCAAAGCTTCGAGAATCTCGCCCGCAACCCGCCCGCTGATCATCTCCGCTTTCTCCAATGCCAGGACGTTAGCTTTTGCTTTTGGTGGGGCCTCGCCAAGAAAGCCGTATCCGGAATAGAATGCGGCCAGCACTCCCGGAGTCATCGACTCGACAAGGCGGATTCGAGTTGCACTTCCAGGGAGCAAAGTCGCAAGTGTTTGATTCTTCTTTCGGTTTCGCAGTGCATCAAGAAGCAGGTTCTGTTCTTCGCGCAAAACTCTCTTCAACGAACGTGATAGCTCAAGGTGGGCTGGTTCGAGCTCTCGATCGCGTCGTTGGCGGGACCCTTCGCCTTCCTCGGTCTCAGATTCTTTCGCCATTTGCTCAACCGCTGACGCGGCTGCAGGAGTTTCCAATGCAGGCTTACTATGCAATTCCCGGTTCTCTACCGGCGACTCCACAGGAGTCTCATTCGGAGACAGTGGTTTTGCGCGGCGCCGGCTGAGGGTTTGACGCTTTGGCGGAGTCTCGGGCTCGTGAGAGAGCACCCGCTGAGCATCTGCAACGTTGGACTCCCGCGATGCGCGTATTTTCGCGAAAAGCTGGTCCACAGGATGCGCATCGTGATCGGCCTCAATGCTTCCAGGCTGACCATTTGATGGTCCTCCTTGAACTGGCGCAGCGCCGTGGATTGCTGCACGCTCGGCGGTAATGACCGTCCTTAGCTCCTGACTAGCGGTTGGCGTGCTATCTGGGACCCGTCGAACCGACCTCTCCTGCGTATCGCCCTCTTTCGAGAGCCCCGGCATCAAGGCCGAACT
>DATKRV010000023.1:0-8577 GCA_035532075.1 Acidimicrobiales bacterium
ACCGGTCAGTGCATCGAGACACCGCTCGAATCACCCAACTCGAGACTCAAAGAGCGCGTCAACATCGGGGGCTATCCGGTCAAGGAGCTGGGTGGTCTCGTCTGGGGCTACCTCGGTCCACTCCCGGCACCGGTGCTTCCGAAGTGGGACCTGTTGGTCCGGCCGGGCGGTTTTCGCCAGATCTACACGCATGACCTGCCATGTAACTGGTTGCAGGTGATGGAAAACCGTGGAGACCATGGGCACGCGATCTATCTCCACGGGCGTCTTTTCCAGTATGCGCTTGAACGACAGGGTCGTCTCACAGATGATCCGACTGGTCGATACAACGCCGCGATGAACACCCAGTACGAACGCCTGCGGCGAGGGACCTACGAGCGCTACCGGCCAATTCCGAATGCATACGGGATGACCAAGGCGCGTATCGATTTTGATCAGACTGAACAGGACTCGTCCTGGACCATCGGGACCAATCCGATCCTGTTTCCGTACCAGCTCGCCTTTGGACCCTTTCATCAGCCGCGCCGGGCCTATCAGTTCGGAGTGCCCGTCGATGATACGCACACGTGGCACATCACCTACAACTGCTTTGTGTTTCCTCCAGAGATCGAGATACCGGCGCAAGATGTGGTGCCGTACGTCCACATCCCGCTCAAGAATGAGCACGATGAATATGTCCTTGACTACGTGCTCGCGCAGGACATGGTTGCATGGTATGCGCAAGGAGAGGTCGCCGACCGGTCGCGAGAGCAGCTCGGGGCAAGCGATGTTTGCGTCATTGCCCTGAGAGAGATGCTCCTCGAACAGATGGAGAGGGTGTCTTGTGGCGAGGATCCGATGAATGTGTTTCGAAGCGAAGATGACGCATGGCGTCCAGAATTGAACATTCCTGGGTTCGGCGAAGAGGAAATTCCTGATGAAAACACCGTCTCTCACGCACGGGTGAGTCAATTCTACCGGGGCAACTACCACAAAATGTCCCCTGCGGGCTGGCTGTACATCGAGGATGACCTCGAACGGTACTCTCCCGACCGCGACTTTATTCTCGAAGCTTTTGCGAAAACTGAGGAGATCCGCAAGGCAACCCTGCTTTCCGCGTCAAGTTCAGCCCTGCCGTAGCGAAAGGAGAGACAGATGACCTCACTCATCCGTTCATTCGGCGACCGCTCGCTGCGGTCATTGGTAGATCTTGATCGAGGTCTGGTGAGTCGGGAGATCTATGTCAATGAAGATCTCTACAAAATGGAACTTGAGCAAATATTCACCCGCGCATGGCTTTTCATTGGCCATGAGGCCCAAGTGCCAAACCCTGGTGATTTCGTGGTCTCCCGAATGGGAGAGGAAGAGGTCATCCTGGTCCGTGACAGAAAGAGTCAGCTTCACGTCTTTTTGAACACGTGTCGTCATCGTGGAATGAAGGTCTGCCGCTACGACGATGGGAATACCCTCGTATTTACCTGCCCGTTCCATGGCTGGAGCTATGACACTGATGGGCGCCTCGTCGGTGTGCCCTACTACGACGCCGCCTATAAAGGAGATTTAGACAAAGGCGAATGGGGCCTTGCCGAGGTCGCGCAGATGTGCAACTACTACGGATCAATATGGGCAACCTGGGACAAGGGGGCTCCGGGTTTTGAGGACTATCTCGGACCATATGCGGATACGACGCGTCGTGCGTTCCAGAGTTCCGACGGCGAGGACAACGGAGTGGAGCTGTTCAATCCCGTCTACAAGTGGCGTATTCCTTGCAACTGGAAGTTTCCCGGGTTCAGTTTTGACGGCGACCGGGCACATGCAGCAATGACGCACCGCTCGATCAATGTCGCGGCAATCGGCCCCCAGGGTGACGCTGGCGGCGGGAGCCGCGCCCCGATCCGAGCTCCATTTCCATACACCGACTACGAGATGACCATTCCCGAACTCGGACATGGTGGGCATAACGCGATCTACGACCAGCCGGGAGTTGCCGAATACAAGGACACCTGGTTCACCGAACCAGGTGTTGATGATTACTACCGCGAGACGCGAGAGAAGAAGCGGGAGAAATTTAAGGATCAGTACATCATTGGCGAGACTGCCCTGATCTGGCCGAATGTAAATATCCAGCCACACCGAATACTGATATGGCACCCGCACAGCGTGGGCGTAACCGAAAGCTGGCGCGCCTATCCCATTGACCGGATGGCTCCGCAGTTCGTTAAGGACGCGCAGCGTCGCTACATGATGCGCTACGGGGGCCCATGTGGGTTGACTGAATCCGATGACATGGAAAACTGGAACTATGCATCTGCGGCGAGCTTTGGCACAGTCGCAAAACGCTATCCGTACAACTTCATGATGGGCGCAGGTCACGCGTTCCTCGATGAAGGACGCGCCCCGGGTATGACGCTCAACTACGAAGTTGCCGAGGAGAACCAGAGATCGAGATTGCGTCGCTGGCTGGAATTCATGGAAGCTGGATCATGGGAGGACATCTATCCGGTCAACCCTGTATCACCGAGTGCCGGTGAAGCTGTCAAACCAAAGAGCGAGGCGAAGTGATGACAGATCACGAGGGAACTCCAAAGAAATACACCGAAGAGCTAGTTGGTTCGCCAATCACGGCAGCGCCAAATGATGCGGTGTTGATCCGCGACCTGCCAGAGGGTACTCAGGTAAGAATCCGCGGCGGCGATGTCGTCGAAATCACCGCAAACCCGCGAGATGGAGGCTGGCTGTTCGTCAAGGTGCTCGAGAGCGATGATTTTACAAAGATCGGCTCTGATGATATGGCCTTCTGCGTCGATGTAATTGATGTTGTCAAACAGATTGACCAGTAACGGTCATCATGTGACGAACAGCCTGGAGGATAGATGCTGACAGATAGCGAACAGGGAGTTCTTGAGCGTTTGTTGTTACGCGAGGAGATCGAACAGTTTTATTATCACGAGGCCGCGCTGCTTGATGATCGTAAGTTCGATGACTGGATTAACCTCATTGCAGACGATATTCACTACCATATGCCAATTCGACGCAACGTGAAGTTTGGTGAACAGGCGCGTGAAAATACGAGTTCGCTGAATGAAATTTCCTGGTTTGACGAGGGAAAGCGCACCCTTGCCGGAAGAGTGCGCCAGCTCAACACGGGAATTCATTGGTGCGAGGAGCCATTCTCTCGGATCCGGCACCTCATCACGAATGTCCGAATCGCCGTTATCACTGGCGACGAGGTGACCGCACACAGCAATTTCTTTGTCTGGCAAAATCGACTTCGGGACGAAGTGAACCTCTTTGTCGGTACACGAGAGGATATTCTCCGCCGCGACAGTGAAACCGATTGGAAGATTGCAAAACGATTGATACTGCTTGACCAGAACGTGCTTTTAGCCAAGGTCATCACGACCTTTTTCTAGTCACCGAATGCGTCGGTAATTGATGAGTGTAAGGAGATTCTTTTGTCGCTGATCATCGAATGGCGGTTCCGTCCTGACAGCGACACCGTCCTCATCGTCGATGATGAAAAAGTTGTTCGGCTTGCAATACCGGCAGATGCCATGGTTCTGTCGAAAATGTTGACAGATCCCGGGGATCTGTCGCTCTGGGAGGGTGGGAAGCTCCTCGAGGCAATCGACCGCAATCCCGCGAGCTGGGGCGAACTAGTAATATCTCGTTCCGAAGAGGGTCAGATACTGACCATGGATCCGGAGCTGTTCTGGAATGGCATCTACGAATGGTTTCGTTCGCGCGGCATCGATTACGACCTGTATTTGAAGCTGGCGCGCAAAATGTGAAGTTCGAACCCCCAGGCTCGCTCATCGCGCACAGTTCGCTTACGCACTAGCAAATTCAAGGAGGGATCCATGGCGTATGCCATCGGCGCCGCCTGTATCGATGTCAAAGACAAGACATGCATGGATGTCTGCCCGGTTGAGTGTATTTACGAGGGTGGACGCAAGCTTTACATCAACCCGGTTGAGTGTATTGATTGCGGCCTCTGTGTCTCGACCTGTCCCGTCGATGCGATCAGACCCGTCGAGGAGTTTGACGACAAAGACGCTGAATATGCAACAGACAATGCGACCTTCTTCTCCGCGAAGCTTCCCGGTCGGGAACTCCCTCTCGGAAATCCGGGAGGGGTCTCGCGAATAGGTACAATTGGTCTCGATACTCCACTTGTGTCGGAATTCCGCGCTGGCTGAGCTGGAACTTTCCCCGCTACCACCCGAAAAGAGGCTTGATGACCGACGTCCAGAGTCACGATGTGGACATTCTCATCGTGGGTGCAGGACCAAGCGGACTCTACGCGGGTTACTACGCGGGTTTTCGAGGTCTCAAGATCGCGATTGCGGACATGCTCGAAATGCCGGGTGGACAGATTACGGCGCTCTATCCCGAGAAGAAAATATATGATGTCGCAGGTTTTCCGGAGGTTCTCGGCCGTGAACTCGTCGACAGACTCGTCGCCCAGGTTGAACCATTTTCACCAATCTGGCTGCTCGGTGATCGAATTGAGGGTATCGAGCGGAAGGGGGAGCGATGGAGCGTTCGTCTTTCGGGAGGAGATTGCGTCGTTTCCACGGTTGTTTTGATCACCGGGGGAATCGGTACCTTTGAACCTCGCGCACTACCGGTTGGGCGCGAATACGAGGAACGAGGACTGATCTACTACGTACCGCGACCATCTGAGCTTGCAGACAAGAAAGTCGTTATTGTCGGCGGAGGAGATTCTGCCTTCGACTGGGCGTTGGCGCTCGAGCCAATAGCAGCTGAGGTGACGTTGATCCATCGGCGCGACTCGTTCCGGGCACATGAGCACACGATCGAATTGGTGAGAAATTCGCGTGCGAAGATCATTACGAGCGCTGAGGTGACGGCGATATTTGGAGAACGACAACTTACTTCGGTAGAGGTCACGGCAAAGTCAGGGTCGGTCGACGTCATCGAGGCGGAGATTGTCGTCGCGGCCCTTGGTTTCGTTGCGCACCTTGGACCGCTCGCGGAGTGGGGACTCGAGATGTCCAAGCGAACGATCCTTGTCGATACTGCGATGCGGACAAACCTCCCGGGAGTTTTTGCGGCAGGGGATATTACGGAATATCCCGGGAAGGTACGGCTGATTTCGGTTGGATTTGGAGAGGCCGCAATTGCGGTCAACAATGCGATGACCGTCATCGATCCTTCGAAGAACGTCTTTCCAGGTCACTCGAGCGAAATGTCCTAGAGGGCGCTGGGCGATCTTTCCTCTGGGAGCCCGTTGAGAAACGCCCCAACTCCGAGATTTCGGATCGAGGCATCGACGAGTTCGATCGTGTGTGCCACCGGCAGTGGGGTACCTCGCGCCTCGAGAGCAGTCGCGATCTGCATTGTGCATCCGGGATTTGCCGCGACCAGCAGGCTCGCACCGGTAAGCGCTACCTGTGCCGCCTTCCTCAGACCGAGCTCGCGTGCTGGCACGGGCTGGAATATGTTGTAGACGCCCGCTGATCCACAGCAGATCTCGCCATCCGCGATGTCTTTCAGGTAGATCCCCGGTATCTGACCGAGGACCTTTCGGGGTTGGTCCTTGATGCGCTGCGCGTGTCCAAGATGACAAGCATCGTGGTAGGCGATTTGGATATCCAGCGGATGCCGCACTGCCAGAGGTTCAATCTCTGCGAGGAATTCTGCGATGTCCTTGGTGTTGCGGGCGAAATACTCTGCACGTTGCTGGTAACGACGATCGCCAGCAAGGAGGTGCGGGTATTCCTTCATGGACGAGCCACAGCCGGCACTATTGACAATGACCGTCGTGACACCGGCCCGCTCGAATGTATCTATGAGCCTTTTTGCAAAGCTCCGAGCCTCCCGAAGGCGCCCGGTGTGCGCCGAGAGAGCTCCGCAGCATCCCTGGTTCTTTGGAGCAACCACATCGAAACCTTCCGCGTTGAGCACGCGCACGGTTGCTTCATTGACCTTTGGAAAGAATGCACCCTGGACACACCCAGTGAGGAGCCCAACGGAACCCCGATTGACCCCGCTTGCGGCCGAACGTTCTGGGATGAATGATCTCTTTCCAATTGTCGGAGCAATCGATTCCATTGTGCGGAGAAATGGTGGCGCGAAGTTCAAAAGGCCGAGATGTCTGACAACGCGCTGCATTCCGCTGCGTTGGTAGAGCCGGAGAAAGACGCGAACGACACGGAGGCGCTTTGGATAGGGAAAGAGAGCAAATATAAGTGACCGTTTCAATCTCTCCTGCCACGGCCGATGATATTGACGCTCGATCTGTCCGCGTGTCGCGCCGATCAGCTGGTCATATTGCACGTTTGACGGACACGCGCTGAGACAGGACATACAGCCGAGACAGTTGTCGAAGTGTCCAACCATCGAGTCGTTGATCGGCGCGCCATCAAGTGCCGCGCGCATGAGGTAGATGCGTCCGCGAGGAGAGTCCATCTCCTCGCCCCAGAGTACAAAGGTTGGGCAGGTTGAGAGGCAAAATCCGCAGTGCACACAATCATCCACGAGCTCTCGCGATGGTGGATCGTGCTCATCAAACGATCCGAGTCCAACGGCCTTGGAGATCGTCACTAGATGCCTCCCACGAATCGCCCGGGTGCCAGTAGGTTGAACGGATCAAACTGGGATTTAATGCTCCGCATCACGCCGATGGCCGGAACTGGGCCCCAGACATCAACGCAGTTTCGTACCTTTGCCGGCGCTCTGAGGACGATACAGGATCCACCTGCGAGCGTTGCAGCGGCCCTGATCTGGAGGGTGAGTGCCTCAATCTCCGCCTCGCGCGCCCTTTCGAGCGTTGGGGCTCCAACAAACAAGACCCCGGATCCAAGTGATCCAGTTGCCAAAAGTACCTCCCCGCTGGCCTTTCCGATCTCGTGCAGATGCTCGAGCAAAGACGGCGCCGAGGCGATCTCAGTCGTCACTTTGAATGTCGTAGGACCAGGCAGCTGGCCCCACCATGGAGGAGCGTCGTCGAGTACCTGCGGTTCTTTCCCGATTGATCCGGTAAGAGCGAGAGACCTTTCAAAGACACTCTCTTCGGTGCCTTCGATGAGTATTCCAATCGTGAGACTTTGACCATCACAGGTGTCATAAATCTCGAACGCGCTGGGCGCCATCTGCGAATGGATGATGTTCTGGCTGACTTCGTTGAGCTCGCGGATCCCAATCTCGACAAGTAGATACCGTCTTGTATCGGGTAGGGAATGCAGGCGAAAGAAGGCCTCCGTGATGGCACCGAGTGTGCCGTAGGATCCGGTATATAACTTCGCGAGATCATATCCAGCGACGTTCTTCACCACTCGGCCGCCAGCCGTCGCGCGGACTCCGTCGGATCGGACAACTGTGGCTCCAATAATCAGGTCGCGCACGGAACCGAACCCGTACCGGAGCGGACCTGAGAGTCCTGTTGCAATCATGCCCCCGACCGTGGTGCCGTAGATCATCGAATCGACGGCGAGTCGCTGCTTTTTGCGGTTCAACTCGGTCTGGAGTTCTCCAAGAGTGACGTTTGTACTAACGCGCACGACGAGATCGCTTGCCTCGTGCTGCAGGATTTTCGGCAACTTGCCCGTGTGAATGCCGAGTTCAAAGGCGGTCGGAGCTTGACCCCACTCAATCTTTGTCCGATTTCCAATCAGTACCATGTGGATTCTGTCTTGGGTTGCCTCTTGAAACGTTCGTTCAAGTTCGCGGGTGCTTGTGGGGGATGCGATCTGTAACGGTATGACTCCGTCAATCGCGTCATCCAGTGCGCCAACGCGGCGCTCGATTGGGGAAAGAGGGGTTGTTGACATCAATAAAGCTCCGCCAGTCCGCTCTGCACAAGAGGGTGTATCCCACTGTGACGGCCTGGAACCTCACCACACAGGCGCGGCGTCGGGAAAACCTTTCCGGGGTTGCATAGGTTCTCTCCATCGAACGCGCACCGCACGAGTTGCATCGTGTCGAGGTCGTATTCGTTGAACATCTTTCCCATGTAACTGACCTTGTCTGCTCCTACCCCATGCTCACCAGTAATCGAACCGCCATATTTGATGCAGAGATCGATAATTGCGCCAGAGACGATATTGGCGCGCTCGAGGTCACCTTCGATTGATTCATCAAAAAGCACCAAAGGGTGAAGATTTCCGTCACCGGCGTGAAAGACGTTGGCAACGCGAATTCCCGATGCGGCGGCGAGTTTGGCGATTTCACCGAGAACCTCCGGCAGCACCGTGCGCGGGATTACGCCATCTTGAATGATGAAGTCGGGACTAATCGTGCCGATCGCAGCGAATGCGGATTTCCTGCCCTTCCAGATAAGCGCCCGCTCAGCCTCGGTCTTTGCGATGCGTACCTCAATGGCGCCCAAGGACGCGCAGATGCTCTGGACTTTTGTGATGCCCTGGGTCACATCCACAGCGGGTCCGTCAAGCTCGACAATGAGCACCGTGTTCGCGCCCTCGGGATAACCGCATTGCACCGTTTTTTCTGCCGCTTCGATGGCAAGCTCGTCCATCATTTCGATTGCTGCTGGCAAAATCCCTGAGGCAATGATTGCAGAGACGACCTCCCCTGCCTCGCTCGTGCTGTTGAATCCGGCAAGCAGCGTCTTGA
>DATKRV010000024.1:0-46878 GCA_035532075.1 Acidimicrobiales bacterium
GTTGCAACGAAGGGCCTTCGATCTCATCGGTGCCCCGATCCCGACCAAACTCGGGCCGATGTAGACAGAACAACCGGCGAGGCCTACGAAGAATCCCCTGATCAACTGGGGGTTCTCTTTATTTCAGCGCCGTAAGTTCGGACTAACGCTCCGTGGGTGGGGTCTCGGATGCGGCTGCACGGTTGAGGGATGGGCCTCCAAGGGTGCTTTTTCGGTGTCCGCTCTATCTCAAGTGCAACTCCAGCGTTATCCCCAACCTGTGGATGAGGTTGGGGATTGTCTAGCTGAAGTTGAGTTCAACCCATGCTCCGAGCGACGCCACTACAACACGCGCTAACGCTACGGTCTGCTGAACGACGAGGGTTGGAGAGCCGAGCTGAATTTCGATCGCCGGCATCCGCGTCTCGCGAAGGATCGGTAGGGCCATACCACAGGTGCCCCCGTTCTCGAGGCCGAGTGTTGCCGGAAGGCGCTGCTGGATGATCTCCGCCAGCTGACGGCTTGTAACGGATTCGTAATGAAAGCCTGAATAGAACGCGGTCGTACAGCTTGTGCGTTCGGGCGCGATTCGAATCGAGACAAAGCAATCCGCGCCTGCGGTATTTGCAGCGACGGCTTGGCGCGAGGGACTTGGATCATGAAACTCGAGCGCGCGCGCTCCGGCGAGTCGCAGGTTGCGGCAGATTGCGACGACGCCCGGCGCGAACCCTCCCGGCTCTCCGACCGCGAATTCGCGTTCTGCGAGTGTCCGGTTTCCGGTCTCACGCATCGAAAGGCGTTCACGAAGCGGGGAGACGAGATCGACAGCACCCTCTGGGGTCTGGACTCGGATGAGATCTGCCAGCGTGCGCTGCCCACACATCCCGTCGATCGGAAGTCCTGCATTTCTTTGGAAGTCCTTGAGCGCCTCGGCCGTATCTCTTCCAAAAATTCCATCGATGCGTCCGGGATCAAAGCCGAGAATGCTCAGGCGCCGCTGTAGATCTCCGACATCATCGCCGCGCAGCATCGGATCGCGTTGATACAAAAGTCGATCACCGAGCTGATAGCCCGCTTCGACAAGTGCCAACCAGGTGCGTTGATCACAGATTCCGGTGGACTCGATGAGGCGCCGCCGTTGGAACTCACGCAGCGCTGACTCTGTCGAGGTTCCGAAGATTCCTGGCGAATCCGAGCAGGGAAGGTCCACCTCGGCGAGACGAAACTGCAGGTCAAGCACGGCATCGCCAGTAACTCCCCGGGTGAGCGGTAATGGCAAATCGTTGAGGGTCGGCACGTTGCGTTGTTCAGATGACATTTCGCCCGCGAGTGCCTCACGAACCTGTCGACTCCCTAGAGGTGCGCCTCGATATCAGCGAGCAGCGCAGACTTTGACTTTGCTCCAACGATGCGCATGACCGCCTCACCGTCTTTGAACAGGATCATTGTCGGGATGCTCATGACCTCGAATCGCTGGGCGGTACGTATGTTGTCGTCGACGTTGAGTTTTGCGATTTTGACCGTTCCCGCCTTTTCATTCGCGATCTCGTCGAGGATTGGTGCAACCATCTTGCACGGTCCACACCATTCGGCCCAGAAGTCCACAAGAACCGGAGTGCTCGAGGTCTTTACCTGCTCATCAAATGTGTTGTCTGTGACGGTGATTGTTGACTGTGACACGTTATCTCCTTAGCTGACTGCCCGCGAAAAGCTGGACAGTAGTACCAACGCCGAATGTGGGTTTGGCATTCCCGTATTGACGAAAAAGGCCCTCTCCTACCCTAGGAGATCGAATACCTTAATCCGTTGCACCCTCGAGAAAATGCTCGACATCGAGCGCAGCCATGCACCCCGACCCGGCGGCGGTAATCGCCTGGCGATACTTTGGGTCCTGGACGTCCCCGCAGGCGAACACTCCTGGGATGTTCGTGTGCGTGCCGTCGTGGGTGATGAGATATCCCATCTCGTCAAGCTTGAGCTGTTCGGCAAAGAGGGCGGTATTGGGGAGGTGACCAATCGCAACGAAGCAGCCGTCGACCGCAAGCTCCGAAATCTCTCCGGTGACCGTGTCCTTGAGAACGACGGCACGAACTTTCTCGTCGCCAAGGACCTCGGTGACGACACTGTTCCACCGGAAGGAGATCTTTTCATGAGCGCGTGCCCGATCTTGCATGATCTTCGAGGCGCGTAGCTCCTCACGACGATGGATGATCGTTACCGAACTCGCAAACTTCGCAAGGAACAGCGCCTCCTCGAGGGCGGAGTCCCCACCGCCGATGACCACGATTGGCTGGCCCCGAAAGAAAAATCCGTCGCATGTCGCACAGGTCGAAACGCCATGTCCTAAAAGCTTTGCCTCGCCAGGAACATTGAGCATGAGCGAACGTGCTCCCGACGCGATGATCAGTGAACGCGCGCGATAGGTCGGATCCTTTATTGAATAATCTCCGACCCAGACACCGAAAGGAGCAGTAGACAGGTCCACCCTGCTTGCCTTGACGGTCTCGATCTGTGCACCGAAGCGTTGCGCTTGTTGACGGAAGCTGTTCATCAATTCGGGACCCATGATGCCCTCGGCAAAACCGGGAAAGTTCTCGACCTCGGTCGTGAGCATGAGTTGACCGCCGGGCTGATCAGAGGTAGAGGACGGCTCCCCCTCGAGGACGAGTGGGCGAAGGTCGGCTCGCGCAGTGTAGATCGCAGCGGTGAGACCTGCAGGGCCAGAGCCGATGATGATGACCTCTTGCACCTCGGTCTCAGTGGCGCTCACCAGATCCTCCCTTCGGGTTTGCTCGACGCACCAAGAAAAGCCCGATGATCAAAAAGATCACGCCAAAGAGCAGGTCAGTAGCCCAAACTCGACCATGGAAGACCGAGACATTAAACAGTCTGGCGAGACCGATACTTCCCGCAACGAGAGCGGCGAGGGCGACCGTCGTGATAAACAGCCCAACGGTGATTCCGCGCACGCCGATCATCAGTGGCCGGACTGTCCGGCTGCTGAAGGTATCGATGAATTGGTGCGTCCATCCCGTGAGCTGGTTACTCAGACTTTCGATTGGATCCCCGCTCTCAGTGTTTTGTGCCACAAGACGAGGTTAGACAATTCTGCGGTGCGTTGTGACACCTCAGCGGATCTCGCCCTCTTGTCTTTCAAGGGCAACGCCGATGGTGCCAATTCCGGTATGTGCCCCGATGACGGGTCCCATGGTCGAGATGATGAGCGGCTCGCAGGTTTCGATCTCCTTGAGTAGTTCGATGAAGTCCATCACATCCTTTGCCAGCGCGTGGACGACGGCGAGGCGTTCCAATGGTCCCGCCTCGCGCACGCGCTCGGCGAGATAGGAGAGTGAACGGCGGCGCGTGCGTTGTTTTGCGAGACCCTCGACCTTTCCTCCGCGCACCTCGACAATTGGTTTGATCGACAAGAGAGAACCAAAAAATGCTTGAGCGGAGCCGATGCGACCGCCCCGCCTGAGATTGTCGAGCGTGTCAAGTGTGCCGAAGGTCATGATCCGTGTGCGCGCCTCATTGAGGTGGGCAACGAGAGCGTCTGCGTTCTCGAAACCGTTACGAGAATCGAGAGCGTCCAGAACAAGGAGCCCCTGACCCAAGGTTGCGTTCAAAGAATCGACAACTCCGACGCGAAATTCACACATTGATGCGCCGACACCTGCAGATTGAAAGGTCGCCGAGAGCCCCGACGAAATCGTGATGCAGACGACCTCTTCGCAACCTGCCGAGTGCAGTGCAGTGAATGCATCGCGGAACGCTCCGGGCGAGGGAGCTGCAGTCGTCGGGAGATCGCTGGATGCACTGACGAGAGTCCAGAAAGCATCTCCATCAAGCGTGCGGAGAAAGTCCGGGTTGTTATCTCCGAGACGGACGTCGAGGGGAACGGAAATGACGTCCTCTCGTTCGAATACGGACTGGGGTAAGTCGCTTGAGCTGTCTGTTACGACTCCGATTCTCAAGTTCCTCCCCCTTCTGATCGTTCGAAATCGGTACGATGATCTGGCGCCTCGCGGATCGTTTGCGCTGGCGAGACCGCCTTCCTGCAAGCACGCCTGCGATACCTGCTCCAAAAACATAGGTGCTAATTCCCGCGCCGATGGCGGCCACGAGTCGTAACCATCCAGAGATGCCCGTCCCCGAGCCGATTACGGCGACAACGAGTGCTACAACAAGGGCCATCAAGAGACTCAGCACGAGCGCGCGGAGCGAGGATCGGACGACGGACCGCCCGCCGATCGAGCCGAGACGCCCGCGAAGCACATAGACGGCTCCGACTGCGCTGAGTGTGTATGCGATGGAGTAAGAGAGCGCGAGTCCCTGCACCCCAAACCGGCGGAAGAGCGCTATCGCAATCGCGATGTTGAGTGCGTTTTCGAAGAGATAGAGCGCGAAGGTCGTCCGAGTGTCGCGCATCGCCTGGAAAGTTCGCGTCGCGAGGAAGAACACGCAGAACCCTGGCAGGCCGAGCGCGAAGAGGATGAGTACCGCGCCGGTGAGTTGCGCGCCAGAGGCGCCCAGGTTTCCATGTTGGAGGACAAGGGTCATCGCGGGTCGCGCCAGTAGGAGGTAACCGACCATTGCCGGCAGGATCACCGTGAGCACTTGGGCCGTCGCCTTGCCAAAGTGCGCTCCGACAAGCACCGTGTCTCTGTTGGTGTAGGCGAGGGCGATCTGGGGAGTGGCCACGGCAATGATCGATGTGGCCGCTATGGCAAAGGGAAACTGGAAGAACGTGAACGCGTAGGTATAGACACTTACCGTGCCGAGATGTGTGGCGAGCGCCATGATGACGAACACCGCGATCTGATTCGCGACGACGAACGCGAACGTCCAACCAGACATGTTCAAAATCATCGCGATGGCGGGATCTTGTAGATGAAACCGAAAGCGCAAACGGACCCCACAACGTTTTAGCGCTGGCAAAAGTGCGATTGCCTGGAGGCCGACCGCGAGCGTGGTGCCAATTCCAAGGAGTAAAATGAAACCTTGATGCGATGAAGCGGTAGCGGCATTCGCGGTGTGCGCGAGCGCGGCGAAACTCACCAGAACGATGATGCCCACAACGTTGTTGATGACCGGTACGATGCCAGCTGCTGCAAAACGATCCTGCGTTGCAAGTACTGCCGTCATCAAGCTGATCGCTCCGTAAAAGAGTAACTGTGGCGCGAAGAATCGCAACAGCTCTACCGCGATCGCGCGCTCCGCGATATCTTTCAGGCCAAAGGTGTAGAGGTCGATGATCGCCGGCGCAAGGAGTACGAAGGCAATCGTTGCAACGACCAGCATCACGCCAGATACCGTCAGGACCGCGGAAATCGAATCTGTTGCTTCGTTGCGGGTAGCCCGGGTAAGACGCTCGACAAATACGGGGACAAATGTTGCCGAGAGCACGCCGCCAAGGACAAGGTCATGGATCATGTTTGGAGTGTTGTTGGAGAGGTTGAACGCGTCTGCGAGGCTTGAAGATCCAAGCGCGTAGGCGATCACGACCAGTCTGATCAATCCTGAGGCCCGCGAAATGATGGTGCCACCTGCCGACAGGGCTGTCGCGCGCCCGAGCTGACGCTGCCGGGAGCGTTCTATCGACGGCGCTCCCGCACTTTCGCCTGACGTCGGAGGTGTCATGTAGGTGTTGGTCCGGTCTCTCCCGTTTGAGCAGCGTCTGTGGCAATTTTCGCACGTCGGTGGCGCAAAATTGAGCGAGACCACCACAAGAAGAGCACCGCTAGTGCTCCGATGCTGAGTGCAATTGCAACACCGGAAGCAGCTGTTGAGGTGATCGTGAAGACCACTGGTCCAAAAAGCACCGTCTTCTGGTGGGGGACCAACAGTTCGAGCTCGAAGGTGTAGAGCCCTGAGGTACGCGTACTGACTCTTAGCACCTTGTTGGTGTCGCGAAGGGACAGGATCAGTCCCTGGTGTGCCTCAGCGGGAGGAAAGCTGATCTTCGAACTACTGATCAAGAGATCAACATGAACCGGCAGTACGGGTCCGGTGTAATGGATCGTGATCGGAATCTTTCCCTTTGCTGCGGTCAACGTGACGTGCGACGTTCCAGAGAGGTGAAGAGACGAGGCAATGTCTGATATCGCGATAGCCGGAGTGTGGAAAAGGAGCCCTCGCTGGTGTGTTGTCAGATCCAGACTCTCGCCATTGAAGATCTCGTCCGTGAGTTGTGCGATTAGCGCATGATCGGTTGGGGTGAGGAGCGCGATCGTGTCGAGCCCTCTATAGGCGTGTGCGAGGGCAGCAGAGGAAATCGGGACAGTGCCATCGACGCTTTCGATGATCCCTGCCGTGGGTCCGTGGTCCGCTCCGATTGCGATCTTGCGAAAAAACGTGCTGACCGTGACTGATTTCAGGATGGGATTGACGCGCAGACCTCCGAGCAGGGTGTTGACAAATTCGGAATTTGAATCCCAGCTGGTCGGTGCAACGATGACGCCGCGAACCTGCGCCGTATTCGGATTCTCGAAATACGTTTGAGCGAGGTCGGCGAGAAGTTGGTGCGCGGCGAGTTGTGGAGTGTTTGTTTCAAGCGAGGCGACGAAAGACAGTCCGGGATCAACCGAGGCTCCGAACGCGGCCCGAGAAGAACATGAGGGTCCGGCATTGGTCAAGATGAACGGCGCGAGGATGCTCTGTGACCTGTTGTTCAGCGCGATGTTTGAAGGTGGAAGGGCGATCCGACAGGCACCGAGCGCGTTCACGATCTGGATCGATGCCGGTTC
This sequence comes from Acidimicrobiales bacterium, assembly GCA_035532075.1. Lineage (GTDB taxonomy): Bacteria > Actinomycetota > Acidimicrobiia > Acidimicrobiales > Bog-793 > CAIVND01. The sequence continues at coordinate 6,726 of DATKRV010000024.1, forward strand.
TAGGGCCACCGGTGATAGATATATCGTCGATTTGAACGAGACGTGCAGTGCTTTGGCTGTCACTCCTATTCCAGCGTTGATCTGTGCGGAGTATTCGTGCAGGGCTGTCTTCTTGCTAGTTCCCTGGACGAGCGCGTTGAGGTCGATTGGCGCGTAGGGCTCGCGGATAAATTCCGTCGTTCGCGTCCTTTTTGTGAGACGTGTGAGCACGCTGAGAGCGTCACGCGCCGCCGACGAACCGGGTCCAGCTGTATTCGCCTCCTGCGCGAGTCCAGAGAGCATTCGACCAAACGGTTCGAGCGAGATTGCGGTTGAGGGGTACGCAAGTATTGCGTGCGCAATACCGTCGATTGTGTTGGTCTGAGCTGGCGTCATCGAGGTGTTTGTGGTCGGCGAACCAGAGACATCGAGTGGCAGAGCGACCGCAACGTTCAGTTGTTGGGTTGTCCCGACCAGTCCGATATAGGTCAGGGTTGTCTCGAGTGAGGTGAGTTGTTCACCCGTTTTTCGATTGACAAGGGTGAGCGTCAACGGGTAGTTGCCATTGCAGGTTGACGAGAGGCAGTCGATGTGCAGAGGCCGCGCGGAAGATGGTCCTCCCGAGAGTCCAGTCGTGGTGATCACCCGAAATTGAATCGTGGAGTTGAGTGCAACTGTTGTTCCCACCGTATTGATTGGGCTGATCAAGATGTTATTGAGCGTTTCGGTTGGAGCGCTCTCGAATGGAGAGTGCTCAAATGCGTATCGACTCAACAGACGTGGATAAAGCGCGACACGGAGCACAAGGTCGCTGCTCGGGAAGGGAGCGGTGATCGACAACGAAATGCTGAGACCCTGTCGTTGACCTACCCAGTTGCTCTGTGAGGTGAGATCGATTGACGAGCTGAGCGTGGAGGCACCCGCGAACGTCGGCACAGCTGTCCCGAACAGCGCGAGAACGAGAGCGCCCAAGCCAATTGGCGCAACGAGATGTCGGCGTAGGGTTCGAAACGGGCGACGCGTGACGGCCCCGCTGGCGTGTTTGTAGCTAATTCGCTCGAGCCTACTGTTGTCTTTGAAGAGGGAGATGACGTCCTAGCGCGCACTAACGTGAAACCGTGAAGGTCTTGCTCGGAGTCCATGAGGCCTCGTTCGCCCACGAGGCTGGCGTTGGTCATCCTGAATCGCCTGAACGCCTGCGGGCAGTCGTGCGTGGTGCCGAGTCCGCGGGCCTCGGCGACCTCCTCGTCACCTTCGCGCCAAGAGCGGCGAGCGCCGAGGAGATCGAACGCGTCCACACACAGCGCTACATTCACGAACTCGAAAAGTTCTGCCGCGAAGGCGGCGGGCGGCTCGATCCCGACACCGCAGTGACACCTGCCTCGTATCAGGCCGCGAACCACGGTGCGGGCGCTGGTATCGACGCCGTATCACGACTCCGGGCCGGTGAGGCAAGTGCCGCCTTTCTCGCGCTCCGTCCGCCCGGCCATCACGCGCTCTCCGAACGAGCGATGGGTTTTTGTCTGTTGAATAACATCGCGATTACCGCAGCTGCGCTTGTTCGAGAGGGAGAGCGGGTCGTCATCGTGGATATCGACGCCCATCATGGAAACGGCACACAGGCAGCGTTCTACTCCGATCCGAGAGTGTTGTATATCTCGATGCATCAGTACCCGCTATACCCGGGTTCTGGTGAGCTCTCTGAGGTTGGCGAGGCAGGGGCGAGCGGATGCACGATAAATCTTCCGTTTCCCGCGAAAACGACAGGAGACGCCTACTCGCTCGCCTTCGACGAGGTGGTCATTCCTGCCTGTGAGCGCTTTGGTCCGACTTGGCTGCTGGTATCGGCGGGGTTCGACGCGCATCGCGAGGATCCACTGACGGATCTCGGATTGACGGCCGGAGATTATGCCGTGATGACCCAGAAATTGATGGATCTCTCCATTCCAGGGCGGCGGATATTCTTCCTCGAAGGCGGCTATCACCCTCTCGCGCTTGAGCGCAGCGTAATGGCGACGCTCGCAGTCCTTGGTGCGAGCACGTTCGAGACGGAAACGGTGAGTGGTTCTGGCTCCGATGGGCTCCGTGGGGCGACCGGCGAGGCTGGACGCATCGTTGACCGTGCTCGCCAACTCCAGGAGCGAATCTTCAACTCGTGAAGGACCCCCGGGAAAAGATGTGCCATCGGCTGCCCGACTGTGTGCGAGGCGTCGCCTACTACCGTTAGGGGATGGTTCCCGAACGTCTCCTGCCGATGATCGATGAAACGAAAGAGGTTGCCGAGCGTTTCGTCGACGCGAATCGCTCGCTGTATCTCGTCGGAGGAACGGTGCGGGACGCGATTGCCGGACGCCCGGGAGATGGTTTCGATACATCGGATGGATCCGGTGAAGCTGACCGAGTTGACATAGATATGACGACTGACGCGACGCCTGACGAGATCGAGTCGATCATCCGTTCGATCTCGGATTCTCTCTGGACTCAGGGGAAACGGTTCGGGACTATCGGATTTTTCTCACGCGGAAGGCGCTACGAGATTACGACGCACCGCGCCGAATCGTATGAACTTGATTCGCGAAAACCCGATGTCGCTTTCGGGCATGACATTGTCGTTGATCTTTCGCGGCGTGACTTCACCGTGAATGCGATGGCATTGAAGATCCCCACGCTAGAACTTTTCGATCCGTTCGACGGCATTGCCGATCTCGGGAACCGCCGTCTTCGCACACCTCGCAATCCCCTCGAGTCATTCCGTGACGACCCTTTGCGCATGTTGAGGGCGGCGCGTTTTCACGCGGGATACGACCTTGAGCCCGATGCGGCGTTGATCGATGCAGTGAAGCGCCTTCATGGACGTCTTGCAATTGTCTCCGCGGAGCGTATTCGCGACGAGCTTGACAAGATCATCGTCCTTCCGAACCCGGAGAAGGCGCTGTGGTTCATTGTTAAGACTGGGCTCGGTGGAGAGTTTCTCCCGGAGATAGGAGCTCTTGAACTCGAACAGGACCCGATCCACCGACATAAAGATGTCCTTGCGCATACCATCGCAGTGGTATGCCGGACTCGTTCCGATCGCCTCCTCCGACTCTCCGCGCTCTTCCACGACATCGGAAAGCCAAAGACACGAGCATTTGGCGAGAATGGCGTGTCATTTCATCATCATGAGGTTGTTGGTGCTCGGATGGCGAGGAAACGGATGTCGGTATTGCGTTATTCAACCGATGACATTGACGAAGTCGTCAGACTCGTCGAACTGCATCTCCGATTCCACACGTATCGGATGGGGTGGACCGATTCTGCGCTTCGTCGTTATGCGCGCGACGCGGGACCGCTGCTTGGAAAGTTGAATGAATTGACACGCGCAGACTGTACGACGCGAAATGAGCGCAAAGTCAAGGAACTCTCTGACGCAATGGACGAACTTGAACGACGACTTGTCGAACTCAACGAGCGTGAGGCCCTTGACTCGATTCGTCCCGAACTCGATGGGGAGCAGGTGATGAAGCGTCTCGGACTCGAACCAGGACGCGACGTAGGACGTGCTCTTGCATTTCTCCTTGAGCTGAGACTCGAAGAGGGCTTGATCGGCGACGAAGAGGTCGCGAGGCGTCTCGACGCTTGGTGGGAAGATCAGAGTCGCGAAACCTCTGGTTGATGAGATTCGCGCTATGCGTTGTCCGCGAATTCCTCGACCAATAGGCGTGCTGTCTCGTCGCGGTACTGCACCGGCGGGGACTTCATGAAATAGGCGGAGGGTCCAATCAGCGGCCCTCCGACCTTGCGGTCCAGGGCAAGTTTGGCACAACGAACGGCATCGATGATCACGCCCGCAGAGTTGGGGGAGTCCCATACCTCGAGTTTAAGTTCAAGGTTGAGCGGCACATCTCCGAAGTTTCGGCCCTCGAGGCGGATGTAGGCCCATTTTCGGTCTTCGAGCCAAGCAACGTGATCCGAGGGTCCGATGTGGACCGAACCTGCACTTATTCCGTGGTCGATTTGGCTGGTGACGGCCTGGGTTTTCGAGATCTTCTTGGATTCAAGACGCTCACGTTCGAGCATGTTCATGAAGTCCATGTTGCCGCCGACATTGAGTTGATAGGTACGGTCGAGCACCATGCCGCGGTCCTCGAACAGCCGCGCCAGCATACGGTGCACAATCGTCGCACCGACCTGACTCTTAATGTCGTCGCCGATGATTGGTACGCCCGCATCAGTGAAACGTCGAGCCCACTCGGGGTCGCTCGCGATGAATACCGGAATTGCGTTGACAAAGGCAACACCCGCCTCGATTGCCTTCGTGGCGTAGAACTTCTGCGCCTGCTCGGATCCGACGGGAAGGTAAGCGACGAGTACATCAGCTTCGGCCGCGCGCAACGCCTCGGCGATGTCCACTGGGGCGATCGGAGACTCGTCGATGACGGTGCGATAGTACTTTCCAAGTCCGTCAAGTGTCGGTCCGCGTTCTACTCGAACGCCAAGCGAAGGCACATCTGCGAACTTGATCGTATTGTTTTTGCCTGCGTAGATCGCCTTGTCGAGGTCAAGGCCGACCTTTGACGCGTCGACGTCAAATGCAGCGACGAACTCGATGTCTCGGACGTGATATCCGCCGAGCACGACGTGCATGAGTCCCGGGACAAACTCGTTGGGATCGGCGTTCTCGTAGTAACGGACGCCCTGGATGAGTGAGCTCGCACAATTGCCAACGCCCGCAATGGCGACTTTGATTGGATTTCTTGCATTTGTCACGCCGTGATGCCTCCATCATGTGAAAATTTCGCACCGTCTGCTGCATGCGCAGTTACGGCGCTTTTGTTGTTGGCATGCGAGATGGTGGTGGAACTCTCGCTCGCCATTTCGTTGCCTCGATGCTCGTCTGTTGATATTTCGCTCAGCACATGCTCACGTTCAATGAGGCGTTCGATCCAGGCGAGATCGTTTACAACCGCCTCTCGTGCGTGCTCGGCGAGAGAACGCTCGTAGGTGTCAAGCGAGCGTGTCGGTCGGTCGAGGTGTGTCGAGGAACGACGGAGATGATCGCTGAGTTCAATGCGTCGTCGCTCAAGCAGACGAATACGGGCCTGTGGTGAGAGGTAGCGAGCAAAAGCAAGTCTGAGTGAAAACCCACGGAGGTCGCCTTTGCCGGTCGAGGGAGATTCGAGAAGCTGTTCAAAGAGCAGTTCGCCCGCCGGAGTGATCTCGTAGACCTTTCTCGCGCGTGTGCCTGAGCGGCCAAGTGTCTCCGCGACCTTTGCGGTAGCGCGCCTTGCCATGGTTGCAGCGCGCTCTCCACCAAGGGAGCCGGTCAGTAAAGCAGGAGATTCCACATCGATCGCGGTGAGGTTCCCGGAGCCGACGCTGCGGATCGCTCCAGAGGCCTCGAGGCGCGACAGAGCGGGGTAGAGCGAGCCAAAAGAGAGGTTTGCGAGCACGCCAAAGTCGTCACGCAGGTGTCTGCGCAGGTCGTAACCGTGCATGGAGTGTTCTTTGAGCAAACCGAGGATGGCGAACTCAAGCACGGCATCAGTATAGCAGATTGATGTATCAAATCGATATGTTAACTCGATGTAATAATTGAGAACCGACTCCGGCCGTTTTTCGAGTCCTCGCTCAGCGAGCGGTGATATCGGGGCTTGGTGATACCCAACACGGTGTGGTCCAAATGTGACTGGCGTTGTCGACAGATATCGAGTGCCCGCGGGTCCCGCGAGACTCAGAGCGATGGCCCGGCAGTGGTCGTGATGGGCCATCGCTCGGCGATGGTGCAGAGTTCGTCTTTGCCGTGGGTTCTTACCGATTCAACCGAGAACTGTCCGGATTCGATGTGTTCCGGCTACCCTTTCGACGTGACCAGCACCCCCGAGACCGCGCCATCACCCAAAGACCTCTCGGGTCTCGGTCAGGTGGAGTACCGCCTCGCACGGGACCAGAGCATTCGCGAGTACCACCGGGGAAGGCTTTCACGCCTCGAAGTTTGCGATGCCCAGACCGAGCTACTCCGAATCGGGACCCATCTCGGACGCGAGACGGAGATCCACTGTCCGATCTGCGAGGAGGCCCTGCTGCGCCACGTGGTGTTTGCCTTCGGCCCCTCGCTTCCGTCGAGCGGCCGGGCGATTGGTTCGACAAAGGAGCTCCGCCAGCTGGCTCGTGCACTTTCTCGTGAGGTTGCTTTCTATGTCGTTGAGGTGTGTCTCGAGTGCAGGTGGAACCATCTGGTACGGATGTTCTCCTCGGTGTCGGTGAGAAGAGGTACTCCCCTTGGAACAATCCCAAGAGGGGGGCAGCGGAGAGAGGGCACCAAGAATCGGTAGGCTTTGACTACCGCTTGCAGCCATGAGGCGCGAGACGGTACTGGAGGTGGACCGTATGGCGACATCAATGACCGCCCCGGGGATATCTGACCGCAAGCGCCGCCGAGGATCAGAGCCAATCGTCATGGTGACGGCGTACGACTTTCCCTTTGCGCGCATTGTCGACGAAGTCGGCGTCGATATCATTCTCGTCGGAGACTCGGTCGGCGACAACGTGCTCGGCATGGAGAACACCCTCTCGGTGACGATCGCCGACATCGCGCACCACACCGCTGCGGTAGCGCGCGCCAGACCCTCCGCATTGATTGTTGCGGACATGGTGTGGATGAGCTATCACACCACGATTGCCAACGCTGTCGACAACGCGGCGGAGCTTGTCCGCGCCGGGGCCGAAGCTGTGAAACTCGAGGGCGGAAAGAACCGGATTCCAGTGGTGCGGGCGCTCCTTGACGCGCAGATCCCGGTGATGGGGCATCTCGGGCTGACCCCACAGTCAATCCATACAATGGGCGGACTGCGCGTCCAGGCACGGGACGAGGCCTCGGCGAAGACGCTGCTCGAGGAGGCTCTCTTGCTGGAAGAGAGTGGTTGTTTCGCACTTGTGCTCGAAGGGGTACCGCGATCGCTCGCAAAGAGGGTGACCGAGGCGACTGAGATTCCGATTATCGGAATTGGTGCTGGACCCGACTGCGACGGGCAGGTCCTCGTTCTGCATGACCTGCTCGGGTTGAATAGCCGCCATCCGGCAAAGTTTGTCCGCCGCTACGTTGACCTTGCCTCCGCAGTCCGTGACGCAGTGGCCTCCTATAGTGCGGACGTGCGGTCGGGATCATTCCCAGATGACGAGGAGAGCTATCACTGAAGCAGGACGAGCCAGCGCCTCGATTGCGCTGGCGGGTAGCTCGAGCGGTAGAGGCGTCTGGAATGTTCATACACCGAAGGCTCTCTCGCAGGGCGCTCTGCGAGGGGGCGCACAGTTCGAGTTGTGCCAAAGGGCAAAGGGAGGGGCGCGTGGAATCGGTTAGGATAGGCGCTCCAGTTACACCCCTGCCCCGAAAATCGGGGCCCCCGCTGTTAAGGCGTTGGGTCCGGAGGAGGTGAGCCGCAGTGCGGCCATACGAAATAGTTGTCATATTCGACGCGACGCTCGATGAGAACATCATCCGGGAGACGACTGACAAGATCGCCGAGTACGTGCGCTCCAAGGGAGGCATGACCGGCCGAATTGATCGCTGGGGTCGGCGTACCTTTGCCTACGAACTAAAACACCGTACAGAGGGGTATTACGTCGTTATCGAGGCGACCGGCGAACCGGCCGTCCTTGCTGAGGTCGATCGGATGCTTTCACTTAGTGATGACGTGGTGCGTCATCGTGTCATCCGTCAACCCGACCGCAGCGTTCCGGTTTCGAAGTAAAGAGCGGAGGCGAATCATGGCAAACGGAAACAATGTGGTACTCGTAGGGAACGTCACCCGAGACCCTGAGTTGCGTTTCACACCATCGGGACAGGCGACTGCGACCTTCGGGCTTGCGGTTAACCGTCGTTGGCAGAACCGCACCACCCAGGAATGGGAAGAGGCGACCTCGTTTTTCGATGTCGTCTGTTGGCGAGAGATGGCGGAGAACGTCAGCGAAACCCTGACCAAGGGTGCGCGCGTGATTGTCTCGGGACGTCTGGAGCAGCGTTCGTGGGAGACCCCCGAGGGAGACAAGCGCTCGCGCGTCGAGATTATCGCGGATGAACTTGGGCCGAGCCTACGGTGGGCTACAGCCCAGATATCGAAGAACGAGCGACGTGGCCCAGGCGAAGGAAATAGCTACGCAAGTGGTGCTCCGCGCGCAACAGCGGGCGTAGCTCCGACATACAGCGAAGACGAGGAGCCCTTTTAATGGCACGCAACAACGACCGGGACCGTTCGACATCTACCCGACGGGCCCCGAAAGATACCGGACGTCGAACCAAGAAAAAGGTCTGCATGTTCTGTAAAGACCACATCGACCACATTGATTACAAGGAGGTCAATCTCCTCCGTAAGTTCATGTCTGATCGTGGCAAGATCCGCGCGCGGCGTGTCTCTGGGAACTGCCAGCAGCACCAGCGCGATGTTGCGATCGCGATCAAGACAGCGCGTGAGCTCGCTTTGCTTCCCTATACCCAGCGAACGACGAGCGAGCGTCCGGGAGGACGTGGCGCGGGACGTGGACCGCGTGAGGGCGGTAATACTCGGCCAAAGGTAGAGGTCGCAGATGATGAGAGCGCGATCGAACTGCTGGTGCTCGACGAAATTGATACCGACGATAAGGAATTTGTCGATCCTGAGTCGGAAGTCGAAGTGGATGGCGGTGAAGTGGAATGAAGGTTGTCTTGCGAGATGATGTCACCGGCGTGGGAAAGCGCGGCGACATCGTGAGCGTTGCAGATGGTTACGCGCGTAACAACCTGATCCCATCGGGAAGCGCAATTGCCGCCTCGGATGGGATTACCGATCAAGCGGCGAGAATGCGCAGCGCGCGCGACCTACGCGATGCAAAGGATCGCGACTCTGCCGTGGCGATTGCTCAGCGACTTGTGCCGATGGTAATCACCATCGCTGCGAAGTCAGGTCGCGCGGGCAAGTTGTTTGGATCAGTTACCCCGACAGAAATTGTCACCGCGGTCGAGCGTCAGTCGAGCGTGGTGATTGATCGCCATGCGCTGTTGGCCCACGAGCCGATCAAGGAACTTGGCGAGCACCGCGTTGGCGTCCGTCTGCATCATGATGTGACTTTTGAGTTGCAGATTGAGGTTGTCTCCGAGTAGCGATATCAACTTTTCTGATGGGGAGTGGGCCGATCCATTGCGGTGGATCGGCCAAATCTCTGTCCGGAGCTGCCGTGTTCATCCCCAGTCCGCAATATGAGTGACAGAGCCGGCCCCTAAGGTGTCATTTCGTGACCGGAGTAAGGCATTCAAGGCATTGTCTATCTGAATGAATCGACGGCGGAGACAGGTTATCCACCATTCATCCACAGGAATTTCTAGATTTCCAGAACTTGTTTTAGTTATCCCGAGCTTTTTCAAGTTATGCAGAGGCCTCGTGCGCAAGGGTGGAGGACAATGGCACAGAGCAGCGAAGACCTCAGACGTCGCAACCGTCCAACCGCACCTGTTTCCGTCATCGCGGGGCGGGTTCCCCCGCACAATCTTGAGGCCGAGGAGTCTCTGATTGGCGCAATGCTTCTTTCGCGAGACGCGATTTCGGCGGCGATCGAGCGTTGTGGTGCGGCCGATTTCTACAAACCGTCGCATGCGCAGATCTTCTCCGCGATCACCTCGATCTTCAACCGCGCTGAGCCCGCAGACGTGGTTACTGTCGCTGAAGAGTTGCGTCGAGCGGGTGCGCTCGACGACATAGGTGGAGCAGCGGTACTTGTTGCGCTGCAGTCGAATACACCGGCAATCTCCAACGCCTCGCGCTACGCATCGATCGTCGAGGAGCATGCACTTTTGCGAAGGTTGATCGGCGTTGCCAACGAGATCGCAGAGCTTGGGTATGGACTTCCCGATGATGTCACCGCCGCAGTTGACCAGGCGGAGACCATGGTCTTCGAGGTCGCACAACGACGAACTGTTGATTCAGTCGCCCCGATTTCCTATTTGCTGGATCAGACTCTCGATCGGCTTGAGCAGTTGATTGATCGTGGTGAGGAGATCACCGGTGTGCCAACCGGGTACACGGACCTCGATCGCCTGCTTGCCGGGCTGCAGCCATCTAACTTTGTGGTCGTTGGCGCGCGACCGTCGATGGGGAAGACTGCGTTTGCTCTTGGTGCGGCAGTTCACGCATCGTTGACCGGTCTTCCGGTGCTTTTCTTCTCGTTGGAGATGAGCCATCTTGAACTTGCTCAGCGCGTACTTTCTGCAGAGGCCCGCGTCGACGCGACGCGAATGAGAAATGGACGACTTCTCAATACTGACTACACGAAGGTCACCAACGCGATCAGCAGACTCTCGGCTGCACCGCTGCACATCGATGATAACCCGAATGTCACGGTGATGGATATCCGCGCTCGCGCCAGGCGCATGAAGAGCCGCGAGGGGCTTGGTCTTGTCGTTGTCGACTACCTCCAGCTGATGTCCGGCCGTCATTCTGCAGAAAATCGGCAGGTCGAGATCTCCGAGATCAGTCGAGGACTCAAAATCCTCGCGCGTGAGCTGGATATTCCGGTTGTGGCATTGAGTCAGCTCTCAAGAACACTCGAAAGTCGTGCCGACAAGCGACCGATGCTGGCCGACCTACGTGAGTCGGGCGCGATTGAACAGGACGCGGACGTTGTCATGTTCATCTATCGCGACGAGCTCTATAACCGCGAGACGGCAGAACGCGGCTCGGCTCAGATCATTGTCTCCAAGCACCGAAGCGGTCCGACCGGCACCGTTGAGCTTGCGTTCGTTGAAAACTACGCGCGCTTCGCGAATATGGCGAAGGTCTGACGGGCTACGCGTAACAGCTGACGGTTCGCTAGAGATCGGCGTCGTTGCTCCCTTGGTCAGCATTCCCCCAGTGGGATAGAAAGGCTTAGGGCTGGTGATTGATCTGCTCGCCAGGGTCCTGTAGGCAAAGGGACACGAAGTCACGCTCTTCGTGATGGCCGGCCAGTACCCGTCGGGTGAATATTCGTTCGGTTCTCGATGTTGTTCCCAAAATTCATCTTGGTGGTCCGTCTGTCGAAAGGCGATTGCGGGTTGTTGTCGGGCTCTTGAAGGCTTTGTCGTCGCGCATGACCACACCGTCATCGGTTGCTGATTTAGAAAGAGCGCCGTCGCTCGGCCGGTCAATGTCTCGACCAATCACTATTCGTTCCTCGAACCGTTCGCGACCCTTCACCGGTCGTTTGCGAGTCAGATTCCGAGAGTAGTGCTCTCATAATCCGCGCGAGTTCAGCGGCTTCGTATCGATACCGACGGCCGCCGTCATTCTTCACCGTTTTGGTCTGAATGACGATCCCTTTGGGGGTTTCCGAGGACTTTGCGTTCGTATCCGCAAAGATGAGCCCGGACAAGGGAGAGCGCGAACAGTTGGTGCGCGCGCTGTCTTTTGAACTCGGTCACCCGGTATGAGCCCTCTGGACTCGCGATGAGCCCTCTGGACTCGCGATGAGCAAGGCGCTTGCCTGTGGCACCCCGGTGATCGCACGGCGCAGGAGGGCTGCGTCCGAAATCGTCGATTCCGGCGTAGTCGGCCTGATTGGCGACACCGATGCCGCGTTGGTCTCTGTTTTTTCCTCCATCGATGCGATCATCCGGAAGAGCTTCGATCGCACGTGGGCGAACGTTTTTCTGTCGAAAAGACGGTCGAAGTCCACCTTCGGCTGCATCGCCGCATCGGTTCAGTGGCAACATTTCCGACGGCTCCTCACCGTTGAGCCACAGTGCCAGGAAATCGGGCTGTCGCCCCCCCCTCGACCGATCAACAGGGAGTTCACAGATGTTTCACAGATAATTCTGTGAACATATCTTCATGGAGTCTCCCCTTACACGTGTGCTCGTCGTTGACGATGAGCCAAATATCACCTCTTTGATCTCGACGGCGCTTCGTTATGAGGGCTTTGAGGTTGCGAGCGCGGCCAATGGACGCGAGGCCCTCAATGAAGTCGCGAGCTTCCGCCCGCATCTGGTTTTGCTTGACGTCATGCTTCCCGATCTTGATGGTTTCGAGGTTGCTCGGCGTCTCCGACAAGAGGCGCGCCGAGTTCCGATCCTTTTTCTCACCGCCAAGGACGCGACCGAGGACAAGATCCGCGGGCTGACTCTTGGTGGTGATGACTATGTGACGAAGCCGTTCAGTCTTGAAGAACTCCTTGCTCGCATCCGCGCGGTGCTTCGGCGCGCAATCGATGCTGGCGAGTCATCGACGAGGCTCTCGTTCGCCGATCTTGAGCTTGACGAGGAGACGCGCGAGGTGTTTCGCAGCAATACCTCGATCGAGCTCACGCCGACAGAGTTCAAACTTCTGCGCTATCTCATGATGAATCCGCGCCGTGTCCTTTCCAAGGCTCAGATCCTTGATTACGTCTGGGAATATGACTTTGATGGTGATGCGAATGTCGTAGAGACCTACATCAGTTACCTTAGGAAAAAAGTCGATTCTCTCGGGCCCCCGCTGATCCACACACTGCGCGGCGCGGGATACAGCCTGCGCACGCCGGTATCTGCATAGCGCCATGCGATTTCGGGGCGCTCAAGCCACCGTCTTAAAACGCGTCCACCGCGTCTCTCGCAATCTCTCGTTGCGCGTTCGACTGCTAGTCGGGATGACGGCAATCGTCGTGGTTGGTCTCGTGGTAGCCGACGTTGTTGTCTACCAACAGATCCGCTCCTATCTAAGCTCGCAGATCGACCAGGAACTTCTCGCGATTCAACCGGGGGCATTCTCGTTGACCAGCTCTGGGAATATTGTGTTTGTTGACGGTCAGTCGCTTCCGGAACATACCTACATCCGTGTTACCTTGCAAAACAACGAGCAGGTCGGAACGAACAACGCTGCAGTGCATCTCAATATCAGTGCCGCAAAAAGTACTGCGCTCTTCGGACAGGTTGAGTCGGGGACATCAGTCTCCACCTCGGTCTTCTCTGCCAATGCAACAGGGCCCGCACCTCTTGGCGGCATCTACCGAGTAAGAGCTGAGCTTTTCGGCGTGCGGAGCCTCAGCGGATTTGGCCCGCGGATTCCCGCACTCGCGTTGATCGCGCTTCCCCTGTCGAGCTTTGCCGGAACGATGAACAAGCTTCTGTTCGTGGACCTCATCGTCACCGCAGTGGTGATTGGCGCGCTTGTCATACTTGGGTACATCGTGGTGCTCATTGGCATGCGTCCCCTCGAGGATATCGAAGTGATTGCTGAGGCAATCGCAGCAGGAGACCTATCCCGACGGATCGAACAGGACAATCTCGGCACCGAGGTCGGTCGACTCGGCGCGGCGCTCAACACGATGCTTGGCTATATTGAGCGAGCATTCACCAGGCAGCAGGCATCAGAGGACCAGCTTCGTCAGTTCCTCGCCGACGCAAGTCATGAACTGAGAACGCCAGTCACCTCGATTCGCGGATATTCAGAGCTGTTTCGCCGCGGGGCACAGAGCCGCCCTGAAGACCTTGCACTTGCGATGCGACGGATTGAGGACGAGTCGATTCGCATGGGTGTGCTCGTCGACGACCTTCTGTTGCTTGCACGATTGGATCAGGGTCGACCACTCGAGCGGCTACCAGTGCGGATCGGGGACATCGTTACCGATGCTGCCGCGGATGTGCAGGTTGTCGCTCCGGACCGTCAGGTCAGCGTCGATGTCGACGAAGATATCGTCGTCACGGGAGACGAGCAAAGACTGCGCCAGGTGGTGATGAACCTCTTGCAGAATGCGCTTCGCCACACGCCTTCGACGACGCCGATCGAGGTTGGGGTGCATCTTGATCGGGAAAGCGTCGAGTTTCGGGTGACAGATCATGGAGAGGGCATTCCGACCGAGCACCTCGGACATATTTTCGAGCGCTTTTATCGGGCGGATCCCTCGCGCACCCGAGGAAGCGGTGGTTCTGGTCTTGGACTTGCGATTGTCTCCTCGATCGTCAGCGCACATCATGGAGACGTTCGTGTTGAATCGGAGGTTGGCGTAGGTACGACTTTTGTCGTGCGTCTGCCACAGAGTGAGGTCGGCAGAGAAGGTCAAGCCCGCGATATATTCTTCCCTGACCCAGTTGAATCTCTCACGGATCATTAGCCGCGGAGCAGCGCGGCGACGTCTTCGGGATAGGGGACCGTCGCGATGAAGCGCGACCATGTACCTCCGTCAAAATCAACACAGATTCCCCGTCCGATCCCATAGACCGCAGTGAAATCCTTGCCGAACAGACCGCGTCGGGTGCCAATGCAGAACCGGTCCTTGGACCAGGTAAACGGCGCACGGACTCCTCGAACCTTGGTCCAGACATCTTCGACGACCTCGACACGGTGAAGGTGGACCGTCTCCATTTCGACTGGTGCAAAATGTACCGAGATGAGTCGCTCGAGTGGACCAAGTTTCATAGCGATGGTCTGTTCTGCCCGCACCAGCTGTGCCATCTTTTCGAGGATACCTGTTAGCCGATGAGCTCGACGTTGCTAGGCGTACCGGATCCGAGATATCGAAGATAAAGCACACGGCCAAAGCCTTGCCACTGCAGACAGCTTGCGACCTCGACATCGCTCGTTCCGGTGCCCTTTTGCACCCAGGAGATGTCACGCAAGGACGGGTGTGCGACGTTCGCGATCGAGAGTCCGACATTTTTCTGTGTTCCGCTCACCGTAACCGATATCCAGTGGTACGCACGCAGACTCTGTGGCGCGATGAATCTATAGATCGTACCGCTCTTCGTTGTCCTTATCTTTCTCGGCGTGACGGTCGTGCGCGGTCGAGCGTCCTTTGCGCTTTGGATGTTCAAGAAATTGGGAATGTAACCCCAGGCACATTTCCCGAGCGAGAGATAGAGCCTCTGGGTGCGTGGCACAACCGAGAGCTTTGGTAAAGGTTTTGGCTTCGCGATCGAGTCATTGATCAAAACGAGTTCTCCATCGACCATCACGAGCGGGCGGTAGTGAGAGAGCACCCAATCGGAGAGGATCGAATCTCGGATCTCGTTGGGGATGAAATCCCAGGTTCCCAAGCCGATACCGTTGAACAGCACCACGACGGGTCTTGTGCGGACAAGATCGTTGATCGCGTTCTGCTGGGTGGCAGGAGTAAGAATGTCGCCGACATCGTAGAACCGCGATACCGGCCTCCTTTCGAGGAGGAAATACACTAGTGCTGGCGCGTTGCTGAAATCAAAGACCGGACCAGAACTCCCGGCGTATCGTTCAAAGATCCTTTCGAGGTCTGACACCACGCCCGCAGGAATTGCACCCGAGCTGTAGCCAAGTCCTGGACCACCAGGCACCGGACTCGGGGGAGCCGGGCTTGCAACCGATGCGCGAAAGTGCGTGGGTATTGGATCGAACAGTGCGGGGATCGATGCCGGTGCGATGACGAGAACAGCGATGAGGGCAATGAGCGAGACGGAGCCGCGCGCAAGGTCGCGCGAGAACCACCGTGACTCCTCCCAGAGTCGGACAACGATGTATTCGATCCCGATGACAAGGCGATAGGCGAGGAGCAGGAGCAGTGGAGCGGTCACTTCGAACACCTCTGCAAGATGACTGGTGTCTGCACGGCTGATGCCCTTTTGGTAGTAGAGCGCGATGAGCACGGCTGATGCAATGCACAGCCAGTCCTGGGTGACGAGCCTTCGCCCTCCCCGGATCTGAGTACAGATGAGTCCGATCGTCACCAGGATCGCAAGCACCGGAAGATAGAGCTCGAAACCGTAGCGAGTGAACAACGGTGGCGAGGCGGTCACGTGCAACATGATTCCGTATGCGTCCGGGACGCTCGCCCTGGCATAGGTGGTATAGAGCGGAATTCCTCCCACAAGACTGTGGGCGGTCGCGAAATCCCGGAAGTATCCAATGAAACCACCGAGGGCACGCACACTGACGAGCCAGATGAGAAACGAGCCGCCGAAAATCGCGGAAGTGATGGCTGACCAAGTCGTCGCGCGAAGGTCAAAGAGCGTGATTCGACCGGGAGTACGCTCATAGACTTCGAAGGCGACGAGGGTTACTGCGCACGCGAGAAGCGCGTAACTCATCTCGGGAATTAGGATTGCCTGAAGGATCAGAGCGCTCATCAGTGCTGCAACGCGCGTCGGCGTCCTATTTTGAAGAACCCGGTACAAGAGTACGAGGATTAGTGGCCAGAACATGAACCGCAGATCCCAGTCGATGAAGATTCCGAGTGAGACCGACGCGGCGGCCGCAATCAGGAAGTATGGGCGACGGAAAAAGACGACCGCGGCAAAGTAATACGATGCGACCCAATAGAGCGGTGCGAGGAGCATCGTAATCCCCGTTGTTGCGCCCCAGCGGGTCCGCCCGAATATCTGGAAGCCGACGATGGATTTGAATCCGTCATCGAATACGCCATGGATGAGGTATAGGTCGCGCCACGGCAAGAGGCCGTGCATAAGCAACCACCCACCAGCGAGGTATTCGCCCTCGCCAAAGGTGTCCATTCCTCCGAGGGCACCGAGGATGACTGCGTGGCTGATGAAAATTGCGACCGGTATCGCGACGAAGAAGATGATCCGTCGCTCGATATCTGCAGCCGTTGACAGTTCCCGTTCTGATCGCCGCACGACATAGGCAATCAAAAGGCTTGCAATCACGATGACGAGCCAGATTGGAAGCCACGGATAGTGCACGACGCGCCCATTCGAGGCGATGCGAACCTGTGTCGACTGCGAGATGGGGTAAATCAGTAGCACGGACGCGATCGCGGCCACGCTGTTCATAATTGAGGCACAGTTCTGCCAGGTCACATGAGGTGCGACGACGAGCGAAACGACTTTGGCGACGAGTACAACAAACAATGTGAGCGCGGCTCCGCTCTGCGTCACCACTGTCATCACGCTCGTTGATCCTGGCCCTGCGGCGGTTGTAATCTCCGCTCCGAGCAACGCCCCAACGAAGAAGATCCGCGCCAGATTTGAAATATTCGACAGTGCGGACAGCGCACCAGACGACATGGCCTTTCGTTCCTCAATCGGTGCTATGGGCACAATCGCCCCCCGCTCGTCTCCGTCGGGGATCTCTCCTGAGCGCGGAGCTCTGCGTCGTGGTGTCGTACGTTGGAGTGGTCCCGCGCGCGAGAGAAGGGAGTAAATCACTATGGCGAAAGCTGGACCGATAATTGCAACGAGATAGAACGCATCGAGATATCGGTTGACATTGAAATTCGCATACAGCGGATAGCCAACGACATCGGTTTTTTGATTCAAGGTTGTGGAAATGTGATGCCACAGCAAGTCAATGCTGAGAAGTGCAATCGCGAGAGAGGCGACTGTTCTCATTACACGGCGCAGAGACTCGCGGAGCTCTCGCACCGTCGAGCGCGTGAGCTTCTCGACGATCATCTCATCCTCCGGGAGCTAGGGAGACACATGGGTAGAGTCGCGCCACGAAATAATGTGCGCTCTCACGATACACGGCGTATTTTGCTGATATCGCCAAGGTGACATCAAGTTGTGACCTTTTATTCTGAGTCGAAGCATCTCTGGGCACACGGTTGTCCTGTCTGGCATAAGCTCGACAGATACTCACATCGAATGCAAACGCGGAGGCGATTCATGGTACCGACCGACGAGACCTTCGCAGATCGACAAGAGATCCGCGAGGTCGTTGAAAACTGGGTGCTCTATCGAGACGCGAATCGATGGGACCAGTTCCGATCGGTCTGGCATCCCGAGGGCATCATGATGGCGACCTGGTTCCAAGGATCGTTTGAAGAGTTCATCAAGGTGAGCCAGGAAGGGTTCGCGAAGGGGGTGAGAATCCTTCATTTTCTCGGTGGATTCACGGCTGAAGTCTCAAAAGACCGTGCAATTGCCCAAACGAAGATGACCATCTCGCAGCGAGCGCCGGTTCATGGCGTGGTGTGTGATGTTGTCTGTACTGGACGTTTCTACGATTTTTTCGAGCGGCGCGATGGTGCATGGCGAATCGTGCTTCGCCAACCGATCTACGAGAAGGATCGACTTGATCCCGTGAGCCCCTCTGCTGTTCTGAAGCTCGATGAGGAGATCCTCAATTCGTTCCCCGAGGGCTACCGGCACCTTGCGTATCTCCAGAGCAGCATTGGATACGAGGTCAAGAGCGATATGCCGGGTCTTGTTGGGCAAGAGATTGAGGATCTCTATGCGCGAGGTACACGTTGGCTCTTTGGTGAACTTGATCAATAGTTCATTCAGCTGTGCCTCGGGCACTCGACTACCCGGTACCCGGTCGAACGAGCGGTTGTGAGCACTGACGTTCTGCACCACGATGAGCCGGTGATGGGGACAGTCGTCTCCATTGACATCTATCCCTCAAAGCTCTCTCGCGATGCCGAAATTCTTGCGCTCGCTCGCGCGAGAATGACGCTGCATCGGGTGGATGCGGTATTTAGCACCTATCGCGAGCACAGCCCGATAAGTCGGTTACGGAGGGGTGAGATCGCTCTTGATGAGGCGCCAGCGGAGGTGGCCGAGGTCCTCGATCTGTGCAAAGTGGTGCGCGAGATGAGCGAGGGATGGTTTGATCCCTGGGCGATGCCGGGTGGAGTCGATCCAACCGGGCTCGTCAAGGGATGGTCAGTTCAGCGAGTTTTGCATGAGCTCGTCGTTGCCGGCGTCGAGATTGCTTCGGTCAATGCGGGTGGTGACATCGCCACGACCGGCGTTCCCAGGGGTCTCGATCGGTGGCGGTTCGGGGTTCAGGATCCATTTTTTACAGACCGACTCGTGTGCATTGTGAAGGTGCTGGGCGCGATTGCAACCTCGGGAAGCTATACGCGCGGCGCACATCTCATTGATCCTCGCTCGCGAAGGGCTGTCGTTGGCGTCGCCTCGGCGACAGTTGTGGGAAGCGATCTCACGATCGCGGACGGACTCGCGACGGCGCTTGCGGTTGCGGGCCCCGCGCTACTCGGAGCAATCGAGCGGGCGGGATGCCTCGGATTTGTGATCACCAGTGAGGGGATGCAGCACTTTTCGCCGGACTTTCCTTTTGCCGATATCAATCAGGAGGCTGGACCTGAGCCTCAGTAAGCCGGTACGGCCCAGCCCTTTGACCGGGCAATCTCCCTGCAGGTTGGACACAGTGGATAGCGCTGGGGGTCGTTCTTCGGAATCCAGACCTTGCCACAAAGTGCCTTGACCGGAGTGTTGTTGATCATCCCCGCCACCACGGAATTTCCGACAGGGAGGAACTCGTCGGCCGAGGGCCTGAAACCCTCGAGCACAATATGGGTCAGTCGTTCGTGGCCACCGTCGAGAAGCGGGTCAACCAGTGCCGGCGCAATTTCCGTCTCGAAGGAGGTCACGCGATCAGGTTAACGCCCGTCGAGTGACCAGATAACGGCTTGACCGGCGCGGATTTTTTTGTCCTAATGCGTGAGAAAATAAAGGTGTGGTTCGACCAAGCGAGATCTTCAGCACGCATCCAGGGCGTTGCTTCCGCTATGTCGAGAATGCCGAGGGTCGTCTCGAGGGATGTGATGAACCCGTTGAGTGGAGAGGTCATTACACCCCTCCGAAGGGAATCGCCCGGCTTGTGAGTGCGTGTGATCTGCATTCGGGCGGGCTCTATCGTCCACACCAGATCAGTCCCCCGAAGAAATAATCAGAGAGCGTTCGACGACCCGTTGAGGGCGCGTTCGTAGATCACAAATTCGAGGTCGCCAACGAGAGCGAACGTTGGACCAACCGCGTTGGAGAAGCTCAGGCGCTCTCCGGTCTCGTGAAATCCGATGCGTTCGTACCACGCGCGTAGCTCTGTTCTCGGCGCGAGTACCTGAAGCGAAATAACGTTGGCATCGAAGCGTTGCCTGGCAACCGAGAGCGCTTCCTCAAGGAGCTCTGAGCCGAGTCCCTGGCTCTGCAGATGAGGCCGTACGCAGAAAAGTCCCAGATGCGCCCGTTGACGTGGTGCCCGAGTGAGTCGACAACAGCTCGCGAGCACTCCTCCAAACTCTCCGACAAGGATCATCGAGTCGATACCGGTCACCGATCGCTCGATCTCGACGCGTGAGGTGCGCGGCCCTTGGACGAGGGAGAACTCCGAGGTCCAGGTGCGCGCACTCGACTCCGAGCGGTAGCAGATCTCGACGAGTTCCATGAGATCATCAACGTCACCTCTGGCTGCTTCGCGGTAATGACAAGTTGACCGAGCCGGAACTTTCCTCAACCCCAGCTCAGCAGACTTGGTTCGTATTCAGGTGGCGCGCCAAAGCCGAGGAGCTCGATCAGCGATGCAGCCACGTTGGCGAGTCCAGCCATCGGGAGGTCATCGCGAAAATGGACCGCTCTCTTTCCATAGTCGACGAGCAGGAATTCAACAGGATTGAGCGAATGCGAGGTCTTCATCGCAACGCTGCCATCTACTCGAACAATCGGGCTGCCTTCGTCGTCGCGCTCTGCCATGTCTTCCGCGTTTCCGTGATCGGCGGTGATCACGAGGCATCCCCTCGCTTCTCGCGTCGCTTCGGCAATGCCTCCGAGCGCGTGATCGATCGCGACAATTGCGTGCGTCGTCGCCGCGAGATCCGCGGTGTGTCCGACCATATCGCCGCCGGCAAGGTTGGCGCGGATGAATTGGTATCTACCACTCCTGATGGCGCCGATGACCGTGTCAGCGGTCTCTCGCGACTTCATCTCCGGCTTGGTCTGGAAGGGAACCTGATCAGACGGTATCTCGACGTAGGTCTCAAGTTCCTCGTCGAACTTTCCGGCTCGGTTCCCGTTCCAGAAATAGGTGATGTGACCGAACTTCTGGCGCTCTGCACAGGCAAACTGGGTAACGCCCGAAGCTGCGAGGTATTCGCTTGCGGTTCCGGGAACGGTTTCGGGTGCGACGAGGAAGTGTTCGGGCATATTGAGGTCCGCGTCGTACTGACTGATCGCGGCGAAGGCAATCTTGGGAACGCGCACACGATCGAAAAAGGTGAACGTGACGCCTTCAGTGAGCGCGCGGGTGATCTCAATCGCCCGGTCCCCACGGAAGTTGAATATGAGCACCGCGTCTCCATCGACAATTCGTCCGACCGGTTCGTCCGCGTTGTCGACCACCGTGAACGGGGGAAGATCCTGGTCACTGATGCCAGGCGTATCGAGGCGCGCCGCCTCGATCGCCGCACGGGCACTTTTTACGGGGGTGGCGAGCCCGAGGACGTGTGCCTTCCAGCCTGCTTCGACGATTTTCCAGTCCGACCCGTATCGATCCATGGTCGTCGACATGCGCCCGCCTCCGCTGGCGATTGCGTAGTCAACGCTGTACTCATCGGTGAGACTCCTGAGCAGATTCTCGAGTTGATCGACAAATGTCAGCGCTGAGAAGTCGGGGACGTCGCGTCCGTCGAGCAGTATATGGACGCGGAGGCGAGTGACCCCATCGAGCGCCGCATGATTGATGATGGTGAAGAGATGGGAGATGCTCGAATGGACGTTCCCGTCTGAGAGGAGCCCGATGAAGTGCAAGGTGGAGTGGTGGGTTGTGACCTGGGATACAAGTTCTCTCCAAACGCCCTTGAAGATGTGGCCGGACTCGATTGCCTTGTCCACCTGCTTTGCCCCCTGGTCAAAGATTCTTCCAGCGCCAAGAGTGTTGTGTCCGACCTCGGAGTTCCCCATGTCCGCGTCCGACGCGAGGCCAACGGCGATGCCATGCGCGCGAAGTGAGCGCGCAACGCCAACGCGGTGCAGGTTATCGAGAGCCGGGGTCTCGGCCGAGGCCACTGCGTCATAGCGGTCCCCACGTCCGATACCGACTCCGTCAAGGACAATGAAGACCAAAGGACCAGCTGGTTGATGTTCTTTTGGTCCCCGGTTGAGTGGTTCCACGGCGTCCTCTCGAAATTGGCAGGTGAATCCCTAGCGTAGGCGACCTCCCGGGCTGAACCTTGATCCCGTTGGCCCGAGATTGCCTCGGTCGCGTCGCGGGCGTGATGTCGGCGGCATCACTTAGAGTGTTTCGTATCGTGGTTAGGTGACCGATTTTCTCGAGGAGGGCTCATGTCATCTCATCGGGCCGTGGCTGAATCAAGCGACGGTTCGCATCTCGGCTCCCTCGCGCGTTTCGTTTTGCGGCACCGTCGCTCCGTGATGATCTTCTGGCTCGCGATCTTCATTGCCGGCGCGGGTGCCGCCGGGAGGGTTTCGAGCCGACTCACCTTTGATTTTTCGCTCCCGGGCCAGCCCGGCTATGAGACGGGCGTCAAGGTGCTACATCTCTATGGAAATGGTGGAGGGAACCTCCCAAGCATTCTCGTCGTCACAGTTCCAAAGGGTCAGAGTGTTGCCGAGGACACCCCGAAGCTCGCGCGTGCCTTTTCGTCGGTCACGAGCGTCACTTCAGGAAATCGAATCATCGACTATCTCTCGACCGGAGATCATCGTTTCATCACCGATGCGGGACGGAGCACCTTCGTGTTCGTCTACACCCCACCACTCAAGTCGCTTGCTCCCGATCAACATGCCCTCGAGATGGTGACTGGGCTGCAGGCCGCTCTGCCGGGCTATTCCGTCGGGGTGACGGGGCTGGGACAACTCGCCTCGGGCGGTTCGTCTCGCGGTCCAGGAGTCTTGATCGAGACAATGTTCGGTGGGATCGGAGCACTTGCCGTGCTCGCGTTTGTCTTCGCCTCGTTCCTGGCACTGGTACCGATACTGATCGCAGCTGTCTCGATTCTTGCCACCTTTCTTGTAATCCTTGGGTTGACCTATTTCACCCCGGTATCGTTCATCGTCCAGTATCTGGTCGCCCTTGTCGGACTTGGAGTCGGGATTGACTACTCGCTCTTGTTGGTGACGCGCTGGCGTGAGGAGCGGGCACGCGGCGTCGACAATGAGACCGCGGTGCGGGTCGCTGTAGTCAACGCCGGTCACGCGGTCGTGCTCTCTGGTTTTACGGTGGCAATTGGGCTGCTCGCGCTGGTGGTCATTCCGGTGCCGAGTCTGAGGAGTACGGGATTGGGTGGGATGTTGATACCGCTTATCTCGATCCTTGTCGTCCTGACTCTTCTTCCGGCGATACTCGGAGGGGCAGGACCACGTGTGGACTGGCCGCGCATACGGCATGAACGCGACGCGAGCAGGGCGTGGAGCTCGTGGGCTCGCGGAGTCACGAAAAACCGCTGGCTGGCAACTTGTGTCTCGGGGGTGATCCTTCTCCTGTGTGTTGCCCCGGTGTTTAACCTCAAGGTCGGCCAGACGAGTGCCGATGCATACTCCAAGGTCGGCAATGCCCACCTTGAGTATCAGGAACTTATTTCACACGGCGTTCCGAGCGGGATCCTCACTCCGATAGAGGTGCTCGCCAAGCAGTCCGTCGCGCCAGCTCTTGTCTCTGTGCTCGGGCGAGTTCCGGGCATCGCGTTCGCGACCTATGCACGGGATCAGGGCTCGATCCGGCACGGTTACGTAGACATTCTTGCTGTTCCAAGTGTCGAGACTGTTAACAATTTGACGCTTGCTCCAGTCAAGGCGGTTCAGCATGTTGTCGCACACCGACTTGGTGTCTTTGGCGTGACCGGCATCGGCGCGATCCAACAGGATTACAGCCATGCGGTCTTCGGAAACTTTCCGCTGATGTTCACCCTGATCGCCGTTCTCACATTCGTTTTGCTGTCGCGCGCTTTCCGGTCAATTGTTCTCGCGGCCAAGGCCGTGATATTGAATCTGATATCGCTTGCCGCGACATTTGGCGTTTTGACTTGGTTCTGGCAGGAGGGGCACGGCTCATCGGTCATCTTCAACATCCCGGCGACTGGTGCCATCACCTTCTGGATGCCGCTGATGATCTTCGCGTTCCTGTTTGGTCTTTCCATGGACTACGAGGTGTTCATCTTGAGCCGAATCCGCGAGGAGTTTGATCGGACGAACGATACGACGACCGCTGTCATTGAGGGTCTTGGCCGCACCGGTCGACTTGTGACGAGTGCCGCTCTTATCCTGTTCCTCGCCTTTGCCTCGCTTGCATCTGCCCCCGATACGGATATCAAGGTGCTCGCGACCGGACTTGGAGCGGGGATATTGCTCGATGCAACCGTGATACGCGCGTTGCTCGTTCCGGCTCTTGTCGCGCTGTTCGGTCGGTGGAATTGGTGGTACCCGCGCGCGTTCGCCCGACCGCTTCTCTCAAAGGCGCGAGAGCTCGATTGATATTTGCAACTCGAGGCTGCTTGAGTAATGATGCCAAATGCGGGTTCATCGAATCGATGACCTCGCGCCTTGATGTTTGACAACTACAGATACCGTGAGGTGATTTCGACGGCTCAACCGTCGAAATTGAAAAGGGAAGCCGGTGTAATTCCGGCGCGGTCGCGCCACTGTAACTGGGAAGCAAATCCGCTGGAGACCACTGAGATGACAATCTTGGGAAGGTGCGGAAGAGCGTAGATCCAGGAGCCAGGAGACCTGCCTCGGCGGTTTGGCGTCGCCACGCGCTAGGTGGCTTTACCTCTCCCGATGCAGAAATATGCTGATGCGGCGGTGTTGGCTCCAAAGGCGTGTTGCGACTTAACCGGTCACGCGTTTGACCAAAGGAGCTTCATCACATGTTCTATCGTTTCCGTATCCGTTCTTTTCGCGCGCGCTTTGCGTTCGCTGCAGTTGCAGGTTTTGTCTCTGTGCTCTCGATCATCCCGAGCGCCGCAAGCGCAACTTCTCGCGGTTCGGGGAGTTTTCCGGTCACGTTGAAATATCCAGGCGGTACCGTCACGATTACGCATCGTCCGACGCGGATCATCTCGCTTTCGCCGTCCGCGACCGAGGACCTCTTTGCCATCGGTGCGGGACGTCAAGTGGTTGCGGTTGACAATGATTCGAACTATCCGAAGAATGCGCCGCACTCCGCGCTGAGTGGGTACCAGCCGAACGTCGAGGCGGTCGCCCGCTACCAACCTGATCTCGTGGTGGTTGTCGGTGATGAGGGCGGCCTGATCGCGGCTCTTGCAAAAATTCATATTCCAGTCATTGTCGAACCGGCAGCAAACACGATTTCGAACGCCTACACAGAGATCGCCTCCATTGGGCGCGCAACAGGAAATCGGGCAAAGGCCCAGGCAGTGATTGCCACGATGCGCGCGCAACTCGCTTCGATCGTCGCGGGAGCTCCTGCAGCGGCGCGCCACAGGAGCTACTACGCAGAACTTGACCAGACCTATTATTCGGTGACGTCGTCGACCTTTCTCGGAAGTGTCTTTTCGTTGTTCGGCCTGAAGAACATTGCCGATCGGGCATCGGGCGCAGCGAGTGGATATCCGCAACTTTCCTCGGAGTATATTGTCGCGGCGAATCCGAATCTGATCTTTCTCGCGGACACAATCTGCTGTGGTCAGTCCCCCAAAACCGTGAAGGCGCGTGCCGGATGGTCGACGATGACCGCTGTGAAAAAGGGAGACATCGTCGCGTTGAACGACGACATCGCATCGCGCTGGGGTCCGCGCATCGTGCTGCTGGCACAAGACATCCGTAACGCACTGGTGCGCATTTACGGCAAGTCCTAATCGTGTCACAGGTCCGGCGGACCCAGGGCGAGAGATCGAATACCCGCTGTCGTCCTTGGCAGCTCATATTCGGATTGGCTGCTGTGGGTCTTGCGATTGTCGCCTCGGCGTTCGTCGGACCTGCCGACCTCTCGTTTTACGGTGTGCTCTCCACCTTGCTCAGCAAAATCCCCTTTCTCGGGGTGCACTCGACTCTCTCTGCCAATGGCGCCTCGATTGTCTGGCAGATCCGTATGCCAAGGATCGTCCTTGGAGGACTTGTCGGCGCGATGCTCGCGGTTGCCGGAGCCACCTATCAGGGTGTCTTCCAGAATCCGCTCGCTGATCCCTATCTACTTGGCGTCGCTGCCGGCGCTGGACTTGGCGCGACAGTTGCGGTCGAGTTCGTGAAGAACTCGTCGAGTTGGCCGGTCAGCCCCGTGCCCGCAGCGGCATTCTGTGGAGGGGTTCTTGCTGCTGGCTTTACCTTCGTCCTCGGAAGGTCCGGCGGTCGATATCGCGCCGGCGCGACGCTGGTGCTCGCTGGGGTTGCCGTGGCAGCATTCTTCACCGCGATCCAGACCTACGCGCAACAGCGGGAGACTCAGACGTTACAGCAGACCTACTCGTGGATTCTCGGTGGCCTGTCGACCGCGAGTTGGCAGCAGGTCCAGATAGTCGTGCCGTACATCGCGCTGAGTTGTCTCGTGCTCGTGATGTATCGGCGCATTCTCGATGTCATGAGCGTCGGCGATGAAGAGGCGGACAGCCTCGGTATACGGGCGCAACGCGTGAGAACCGTGACCGTGCTCTTCGCGACTCTTGGAACTGCGGCAGCGGTTTCAATGAGTGGACTGATTGGTTTTGTCGGGATCATCATTCCTCACACTCTTCGCCTTATCGCCGGATCGAGCTATCGCCGGATCCTTCCACTCTCTTTGCTCTATGGCGCAGCGTTCTTGATTCTCGCGGATCTCGTCGCGCGTACGATCGCCTCTCCGGCAGAAATTCCCCTTGGAGTCATCACCGCATTTTTTGGCGCACCGTTCTTTCTCGTCGTCTTGCGGCAGTCCCAAAGATCGTCATGAGTGTCGAAATTCGCAATCTATCGGTCACCCTCGGTGACAACGAGGTGGTTTCGGACCTCTCCACCAATATCGGCGTTGGTGGCTGGCTCGGATTGATCGGGCCCAACGGCGCCGGGAAATCGACGGTACTCCGCGCGATTGTTGGCACGGTCGACTATCGGGGCACGATCGTGATCTCGGGCGCGGTCTTGGACCAGCAAGACCGGCGAATGAGCGCTCGAACGGTGGCCTACGTCCCTCAGCGTCCCCAGCTTCCCCTGTTGATGAGCGTGAGGGACTACGTCATGCTCGGGAGGACCCCGTACCTCTCGATATTCGCCAGCGAGAGTCGGCACGATCTCAATATCGTCGACGAGGTCCTCGAGCGCCTCGTTCTGGGGAACCTTCGTCATCGCGCACTCGGCGAGGTCTCCGGTGGAGAGGCACAAAGGGCGGTGCTCGGCCGGGCGCTCGTGCAAGCGGCACCGATCCTTCTCATGGATGAACCGACCACTGGCCTTGATCTTGGACATCAGGAACAGGTGCTCGAACTAACCGACGAACTCCGCCATGAGCGCAACCTCACCGTTGTGTGTGCCATGCACGATCTCACGGTCGCAGCCCAGTTCTGTGACAAGCTCACGCTCATCGATCGTGGTCGTGTCGTGATGAGCGGCGAGGTGAGAGAGGTACTTTCGCCCGAGCGGATCTCCAAGCATTTTGGAGCCTCGGTAGCGATCATCGACAATCCAGAGGTCGGATTGATCGTGGCGCCACAGCGACGGAAGCGCTGATCGCCGCGGTCTGGCAATGAGCCGAATCGTGGACCTTGTCGGGTGCTACGGCTAGCGCATCACCGATCCACCGTCGACGACGATCGTCTGTCCAGTGATGAAGTCGCTGTCGTTGCTCGCGAGAAACACGGCTGCGCCGACGATGTCCTCCGGCGATTCGAGCCGACGGAGCGCGCGGCTCGAGATGGCGCCCGAACGCATGGTCACGGTCTTGTCGTCTGGATCCTCTTCGGAGAGGGTGTTCCCGGGTGCGATCGCGTTAACGCAGATACCGTCTCCGCCGAGCTCGCGTGCGAGCGTCCGGGTGAAGCCAAGGACCGCTGCCTTCGAGGTGACGTAGTGGATCTGGGTGTTCGTCCCCTTGAACGCCGTACCCGACGAGATGTTGATGATCTTTCCGCTCCGTTGACTCCTCATAATCGGCGCGACCGCCCGACACATCAGCCAGGTTCCCTTGACGTTCGTCGACATCATCGCCTCCCACTCTTCGATGCTCAAGGCGTCAAAGCCAACTCGAGACATTGGAATTACAGAGAACATCGCTGCGTTGTTGAGGAGTATGTCGATCGTACCGAACGCGTCGACGACCGTATCGACACCAGCCGATATGACAGTGGGATCGGTAACATCGAGCGCAATCGCGAGACCCTCTCCATTTTGCGCGACGATCTCCTTTGCGACAATTTCAGCGCCCGGGAGATCGAGATCCGCGATAGCGACGCGCGCGCCCTCCGCCGCGAATCGAAGAGCGTAGGCGCGTCCGATTCCATGCGCCGCGCCGGTAATGAGAGCGACCTTTCCCTTGAGGCGCTGGCCCTCCTCTGGTCGGAGCGATAGTCCCATGACTCTCCTTAGATTGATTCGGTAAACGAGAAACTAGAGACCGTAAAGTCGGGCAGGATTGGTCGTGAGGATCTTGTTCTTCTGAGCATCGTCGAGCTCGCCGCTGCGAAAGATCGCAATCGCGTCAAGTTCGCTCGAGGGATCGGCGTGCCCATAGTCTGTGCCGATCACCAGCCGATCCTCACCCATCTTGTGAAGCAGGTATTCGTGGTCGTCGTCGGTCTGGGTCGTAACGTAGATGTTTTTGGTTACAAATGGATTGTATGAAGCCGAGTATCGCTCGCCGTTGCGCCTTGCGATCTCGTGCATGATCCAGGGCACCCATTGGGCCGAGGTTTCGACGAATCCCCATCGCACCTTCGGGAACTGTTCGGCCACGTCATTGCGCAGGAGGTCAAAGCAGGCAAGCACCGTCGGGACACGAAATGCAGCAAATCCCCCACCGTCGGTAAAACGCGTTCTGAGGATTTCAACGAAATCGGAGTTACCGTTGGCGATGTGCACAATCACCGCGAGGTCGAGTTCCTCCGCGAGTGCGTAGATCGGGAAAAAGTGCGGATCAAACATCATCAACTCGCCCGAATAAGGTTGCATGCAGATGCCGACTGCTCCGTTCTGTTTTGCAAATCGGATCTCTACTTTTGCAGCATCGATATCAAGTGTCGGTACGACGCAGGTCCAGCGCAGTCGATCCTTCCCCTCGCGCCATATGTCGGCCAGCCATCGATTCCAGCTCCGACAGAGTGCGACCTCGATGTCCGGGCGTCGCGTGACCTGTTCGATCCACAGGCTGTTGTGTAACACCTCGATATCGATGCCGAGTTCGGTCATGTGATCGAGACGAAGGTCGATGTCCTCCATCTTCCGAGCGGCCGCGTTGACGGAGATATTGCGAAGCGCAGTAGTGGAGTTTTTCGCGAACTTCTCATCAGAGGTCGCGGCGGTCCTCAACCCCGCGATCTTGCCGTCGATTAGCCAGTAGCGGACATTTGGGTCTGACGTCGATTGAATGATCTGCGGCCGGAACTTCATCTCTGAGGGTTCGAGATAGTCCCAGGTACGTTCGGTTTCAATGACGTGCGCGTCGGCATCGATGACACCTGTCTTTGCCTGTATCGCGGTCATGAGAATTTCCCCTGTTTTGCGGACATGCGAGTCGAGATCAATATCGGTTCGCCGTCACCCCCGCGCGATCGTATCGCCGGTTCAACTGCTCGGCCAACGGAACGCAATTGACGAGTCCGCCAAGCGATATCAGGCTCCAGAAAGGAGAGGTATAACCTCGCCAAGTGCCACTTTGAGGTGTTGAGCGACGACCTGATCTGTTCCCAGGGAGCATCTCTTTGACGGCGATTCCATGGTTGGAAAAGATCGTCTGTGAGCGGAAAATGAGCTTTGTTGCACCCTCTGGGCGCGCATTGCCAGGGACCCCGGAGTATTAGACCTGCTCGCCTTTCGCTGCACCTCCCGATTCGCCAATTAGCGGAATGAGTCTTCCAATTTACGTGAACCACCTCTCCGGATCGTTCGACCTGTTATCTCCGACCCACTTCAAGGCTCGTGTCAACGATCCTCAAACGAGGTATCACACGATGGATCTCGCTACGTTCTCTTCGCGGATAGTGTTGCCGCTCGTCCTTGCGAAAGGGTGTACCGGCGCGGACGGACTTGGATTTGCAGATCTTGAGTCGACATTGCCGAGCGAACATCGTCACGAATGACAACGATGCCGTCGGCTTACAAAGGAGAAAATTAGAATCAAGCCTTTCGTGAGTGATACGTTGCAGACTCAGTAGGGAGTCTGGTTACCAGTTACTGCTGTCGCTCTCGAACCAGATTTTTCATTTTTCTACTTTTGTTAAAGACTTCACTCGTTCTATAAAATATCTTCCGCAAGGAAATTTTGAGGAGGGGCCTCGTGTTAAGTACCGATGACAACGCGCTCATTACGCAGACGGATCCGGGTACTCCGATGGGAGTTTATTTTCGCCGGTTCTGGTTGCCGGCCCTGCTGAGTGAGGAGCTGCCCAAACCAGATTGTCCTCCTGTGCAAATTCCATTGCTTGGAGAGCGGCTCGTTGCGTTCCGAGACTCCTCAGGGAATGTTGGGCTTTTAGAGGCGAGGTGTCCTCATCGACATGCAAACCTTTTTTGGGGGCGTTGCGAGGAGGGCGGAATTCGCTGCGTTTACCACGGTTGGAAATTCTCAATTTCGGGTGAGTGCTTGGATCAACCTGCAGAACCCGAAAATTCGAAATTCAAAGAGCACGTTCGAGCGATAGCGTACGAAACCCACGAGGCTGGTGGCATCATTTGGGCCTACCTCGGTCCGAAAGACAAGAAGCCGGAATTCCCCGAATTTGAATTTACCGTATTGCCAAGCAGCCATTCTCGAGCGACCAAGAGGCTACAAGAGTGCAATTATCTGCAAAACCTCGAAGGAGAATTAGATTCGGCTCACGCTGAAATTCTCCATCGGGAGATCATGCCTGGAGAATCGATGATGCCTCCAGCTTCCCTCGTTCGACCTACATACTTTATTGCGGAGACCGAGTCCGGAATGCTTGCCGTGGCACGCAGAGACGATGCCAAGCACAGCTATTGGCGGATTACTCCTTTTCTTATGCCTGTTTATACGGTTATACCAAGTGCTATTGGCGCGACCAAGATCCTTACTGCCGCTGTTCCTCGAGACGATAGAAATATGTGGGGATTCACCGTCAGTTGGAATCCGGACCGTCCTTTGGATGACGTGGATATTGAGGCAGTGACGAGCGGGTCGGTATCTCACGTACGCATTCAAGAGGGCAGTTTTCGATCGGTGGCAAACGCTTCAAATAGCTACCTCATCGACCGGGAGCTTCAGCGAACGTCAAGTTTTACCGGCATTCCCGGCATTCGGTATCAAGATCTCGCGGTACAAGAGGATCAAGATGGGCCAATCCTCAGGAGAGACGAAGAGAATCTTGGTGTAACAGACCAAGCAATTAGAGCGCTGCGACAGATGTTGCTAAGCGGAGCTAAAAACTTACAAATGGATATAGATCCCCCTCAAGTTAAGAATGTCTCTGCTTATAAGGTGCGTTCGGTGGTCGTGAGGGAATCTCCACTAGAAGGCGGGTGGTTAGATATTTGGGAAAGTGGACAACCGGATTCAGTGAAAAGGGAGATGTCTGATTGGAAAAGAACCCAGATCGCTCTTGATCGCTCGGGTGTTGCTGACATCGAATCTGCCTCTCCTGTTTTCGGATGAATTGAGTGCAGGTATGTCGCCCACGGCAATCGTGGGTCGGGGGCGTGCCATAACGGATGTGGCGAAAATGGAAGTCGGCGTCGTGTACGCCGAACAGCGTGGAGAAGAGCCCCTTTCACTCGCTGAGGGCGTGTATGCAATGGTGGGCGTAGGTAATCGTGACGAATCGAGCACCATTTGTCCATTGCTCAAATTCGATTATTTCGCCAACATGTCTTGGGAGCTTGAATGCGCCGGTGCAATATCGTGGTGAAGTGCCCTGCATCTCATCAGAATGCATTTGTATACCTGCTAGATAATGCCAGCTCGTCTTTGGAAGTACTCCCAGGCACGATTGTCGCCTCGCCCTTTTTGGGCGGGGATCGCGCTCGCCGAGATTTCGCCCTCTTCCAATGATCGATATTCGCCGAACATCATCGCTTCTCGTTGAACCTTCGCATTGCGATCCATGCCAATGCACATCGTGACCAGCGAGGCCATGTCGTTGCTGGCTACGACACTTCCGTGTCCACGCATCAGCGCAATCGAACCTTTTCCCATTGATCGAGCCAGAGATCGTCCCTGTGCCATGTTACGCACGAGTAAATCGGTGTCCGAACCGAACTCCTCGGCAATGTCCCACACGGGCGCGGAGGTTCCGAGAAAGCGGGCAGTGTGGATTACTGCCTTCAGCGCAACATTCTTTGAGATGCCAAAAGGAAGAATTGAGAGCGTGTGATTGTGGCAGATCGCAGTTATATCGGGCCGTACTTCATAGATGGCGCCGTGAATGTATCGCTCAATGTAAGGGATCGAGTCCGAAGAATCCGCTGGCGTGCCGTCGTGAGAATAATTACAAATGTCGCCAGCTTCGATTACTTCCGGCGATCTGGCGCGAGACAAAAGGTATTGGCTCGGATTATCGGGATTACGGACGCTGATATGTCCATATGCATCCAATATTCCCTCATGGCCGAGAATTCGATTCGCAATGACGAGCTCTTCGATTGCGATATCCCGTAGATTTTTCAAATCTCCCCCTCACGAAACGCGTTTGTGCGGATGACGATACTCCGGAATGTGAACAGAGGAAATGAATGGACCATATGACGAATCAGGTGAATCGAGATGACAAGGGAGTGCTAAAGATATGAAACAAGTTGGGTTCGATATCTGGGACCAATATCGATTTGGAGAAGTTGAAGCCGTTCAAGGTAAGGCGTATTTTATTGACGATCATCATGTTCGTCCGATAGAACTCGTCGAAAGTCTTGGAATTGACCGGTGCTATCTGATCGGTCACCCATCTTTGTGCATGGCTATGTAATCTCACCGAGAATCTCCACGCTTCGCGTTTCGTTGCGGGTTGGACTGAAAACGCTGATCCGAGCTCGAACCACTCAGCGGTACTGCGGGGAGAGGCTCGACGCAACAGGGGAAAGGGGGTGTGTCAATGAGAATCAAGGAGCTGAGCACGAGTACTCCAGTGATGCTTGGCAAGCACGATCTCTCCAACATCAAGTGACACGAGATCAGTCTGACATCTTCACCCAGTTGTATGAGACATTGAGGATGAAAAAGTGCTTCGCGATTCGAATGTTTTGGTCGGAGTAACACGAGCTAGGGGGATACACATTGGAACGAATACCTTTTGCACTTTCGAACTACGCGCATACTCAGCCTCTCATTTCAGGATCGGTGCCGATCGGGGGCGCGCCCCTAGAATTTTGTAATATTGAAGGTCAGCTCATCGCCACATTTCGTCGCATGGCACGGGAACAGCGTTACGGAATTTCTGAACTTGGCGTGAGTACTGCTCTAATTGCGCGCGACCTGGGGGTACCTTTTAGTCTCCTCCCTGTTTTTGTGACCCGAAGGTTCGATCATGAGGCTATCTATGTAAATGGAGAGCGAATACGATCCGCAGAGCAGCTCAATGGCCGCCGGATTGGGGTGCGCTCTTACACCGTTACGGACGCCGTTTGGTCACGGGCGGTTCTTTCAGAGAGTTGCGGTGTGGATCTCAAGAGTATTAGTTGGGTTGTTACTGGTGATGAACATATCGAAGGCTCCCGATTTCCCGCGGGTGTCGAATTCCTTCCGGGTGATTTGGATTCCATGATCGAGGGCGGTGTTGTCGATGCAATTCTTCACCCCTACAGAGGAAGTGATCCTCGAATATTGCCGCTGTTTCCGGGAGTGCGGTCAGCTGAAGAGAGTTGGTACTCCTCGCACGGATACGTGCCGATTCACCATGTGATCGTGATCCGCGATGATGTCTTGCTGGAGTATCCATGGCTTTCGAGCACGCTGTTTGATGCGTTCTCAAATGCGAAGGCACATCTTTTGGAGATCATTCGCGAAGGGAAGGATTTGCCAGACTATGGCGACAACAGACATATCTACGGGGTGAACTTCGCGAGCGAACTATTTGCTGCTGATCCCGTTCCCTACGGTATGGCGATAAATCGGCGTGCCCTGGAAGATCTGGTTCGCTTCGCGTCTGAACAGGAGATCATTTCGGATGGTTGGCAACCGGAAGACCTATTTCTCGATTTCTGAATAGGAGAACGCAGTCCGTTCGGTGCTCGCAGTTAGGGAATCACATAAGTTGTCCAACGACGGTTGGTATCCATCAAGGGGGAATTTTGACAATCATCGAATCGAAGCTGAAAGGTGAGGTGAGCGAAGCATGCAAGATACTTGCAATGCAGGGGTTGCTCCACGAATCGGTCGGTCACGTCAGTGCTCGGGTCTCAACGAATGAATTCGAGATTCGCTGTCGTAGTATCGGGAGTGAGGACGGACATTTGTTTTCGCGTGAAGAAGATGTCCGCCGAGTGACTTTAGACGGAGAGAGCGTCGAGGCTTCCGATGACTACGTCCTCCCAATCGAATTTTCGTTGCATGCCGAGCTATATCGCGCACGTCCGGAGGTTGGATCGATTGTCCACGCTCATCCTCTAGGTACCCTGTTATGCGGATTAACGGGGATAGAGCTCCTGCCCATTCGCGCCTACACGTACGAGCCGATGCGTATTGTCCTAGATGGAGTCGCTAGCTATGAGAGCGCGGCGATGATCGACCGCAAGGAGAGAGCTTTCGCATTGCGTGACGCAATGGTAGGGGCCAACGTGTGCATCATGCGTGGGCATGGAATAACGACTCTTGGTAGAAACGTTGCAGAAGCATCTATGCGCGCAATTTATCTTGAAAAAGCTGCGCGAGCGAACTGGATCATTCAGTCGAGTGGTCGGTCAGTGGTTGCTCTGCAGCCAGAGGAGGAAGAGGACGTACAATCGGAGAATAGCCCTGCACCTACAGCAAATGATGTGTCCAAGCATTGGGGTGAGTTCGCTTGGCGGTACTATCGGCGACTCATGCAAGAGAGCGAAGCAGGTCGAGTTTGGCCGCCCGACAAGTTTTTGCCCTGAGGCGAGAACTGGGCCATCAAAGGTAGCAACCTGGAGGGGTTTGGAATGTCGAACCACCTTGAGCTCACCAACGGTTTTTCGTCCGTCGCTGGATCGACGAAAGGTGATTTGGCATAAGGCGAGATTTGATGACGAATTCTCGAAGGTTCTCGTACCTGATTCACTGCGAGACGAAAAGGGAATCGTGCTTATATTTGGATCATCTCCGACGCCGGTACGCGAGGCGGTTGATGTCCGTGGCATTGGGGCTCAATTGTGTTCATCATCGGAGGTGATAGGCCTTTCAGGTATTTGTTTTATTGAAATGACCCTCTTGAAGTTGACGCCGTCCCTGTGAATTGATTGTGAAGGACTCGCGACGAGGTGGGAAGTCCTGTATCGCCCGGATCTGCGGGAACGCGGCATTGTTGTGCTCACCGCTCTCGCACGGCAAAGATGATGTGCTGCAGCGGATCAAGTTGTTGAATTCACCACTCAGGTGATGGAGTACCCTTGCTGAAACCACCGTGTGCGAATCGAACCAGCCTCGGTGGCGGTACCGACACCTTCGACCTAAAAGGTGACAGCAACGTCCACGCAAAGAGGAGTTGCGATGCGAGAATAAAATTGGCGAGTGCATTGAGCGATTGCCCGCCGATGCTCCGCCGACTACCGGTGGGACAGGGTGAGTGACTGGCGCGTCGTCGACCAACTATCTCGATGCAATAGATCGTAGACCTATCTTGACAAACAGGTTACAGTCTGTAACTATCTGTAACGCGATACAGGCAGGAAGCGGCGACCAGAAGGTTGCCGAATGATGATTGATATCAACTGGGGGGATTTTAATGGCGTTGCGCGGGTATCGAGGAGTGCTGGCCACATTAGCCATGGCGTCGACGATGACAGTTGGCGCAGTTGGCGCAGTTGGCGCAGCAGTGAATAAAACGTCACACATGAAGACATCAACCGTGAAGCATTTGGTATTCCGCAAGAACGGATCGCCGATACTCAACGGAATTACGATCAATATTGCGAATTCGGCGGGTTCGGCGCACATCGGTGACGTACATATCTATGTGATGGAGCAGATACTCAAGCAATGGGGCGCTACGACCTCTTTGATTATCGGAAATGCGAACATCGCTGAACTCGGTGTAGCAAGCGGCAAAGAGGACGTCTGTACCTCGCCGGTTGCAAACGCGGTCGATCTTGGGCTTACTGCAATGGGACCGAATCAGACGGCCCTTGCGTACTCGCTATTGACGCCCACGAGCATTACCAGCTTGAGTCAGTTGAAGGGCAAGACGTATGCCGACGATTTCACAAGTGGCAACGTTGACTATCCGCTGTGGAATGCAGTTGCGAAAGAGGGCAAGTTTCCATTGTCTGACATGACGCTTCTCACAACTGGAGCTGAGACAAACTCCTTCACTCAGGTCGTTGCCGGGCGTGCATCTGCTGCGTGGGTCGACCCAGGCACCGTTGCCTCTGCGGGTCCGAATTTCCACTCGCTTGCCTCGGGCGCAAAAGTTGCACCGAAGTATGCGGACAGCATGATGTTTGCAAGGCCGGCTTGGATTGCTGCGAATCCCGCGGTAGCAGAGGCGATCGACCTTGCGTGGCTTGCTGCGGCAAAGATCTTCAACACTGACGAGCCATTGTGGGCACAGTACGGAGTCGCCTACACATCAGGCACCGCTTCGTTGGCAAAGCTGCTTGCGAACTACCAGGTACTGAAGCCGAGCGGCGGTTTTGCGACTTCGGAGTCATCCTTTAGTCGGTCGGCCGTGGCTTACAACATTGTGGTCTCGAAGAGCCTCGGGATTATCACCTCGCTTGGAGAGCGTCCGCTCTCCCAGATGGTGAAGACCAACCCGTGGTTAGCGGCCTGGACCCAGTTCGCCGCCCACAGGAAGACCTTGTAGGCCTTCACCCGTTTTGTAGCTATGAATCATTATTGGTGCACCGCTGCCTCTGTCAGTGTTTGAATGAGGCGGCGGTGCACCGCTGTTTTGAATACGATGCATCTACGCTGCATAATTGAGCTGAGCGGATCGCTTGGAGCGAGAACTATGCTGCTACAACAATGCACATCCAAGTAACGAGACACGTTTAAGGGGGGTTGTGCATGACAACACTGTCGAGTACTCCTGAGGTACCTCTCCGTTCATCTCTTGATTCGCTGCCAGGAGTGGATTCCGAGGAGCAAAGAGCGAGTGACGTATCTTTGGATCGCGTAAAGCGCAAGAGGGTTTTGAAAAAAAACACGCGCCTGCGGATTGCACGATACACAGCGATCTTGGTTTTTTTGGGCGCATGGCAATTAACTGCTGTTTTTCTCGCGCCCGTCTTCCTTTCGACACCAATTCGAGCAATCGTGGCATTTTATGACCTTATGGCAAACGGTACGATCGAAAGAGCTGTTGGCGTGAGCCTGTTCATTCTTGCAGCCGGAATTGTCTGTGCCGGCTTCTTCGGTATGGCGCTGGGAACCATTATGGGCCGGACCCAGACTCTCGAGCGCGCGCTTGACCCGCTCGTATCATTTGGCAACGCGACTCCGTCAATCGCGCTTTTGCCACTCATGGTGATCTGGTTCGGCCAAGGCAAGCTTGCTGCCGTGGTCTTCATTTTTATCATCGGGTTTTGGCAGATGGTCGTGAATACATTGGCAGGCATGCGAGTTGTCCGGCTCGGCTATCGCGATGTCGGAACCTCATTCGGCATGACCAAATGGGAGCAGACCTTTCGGATTTATCTTCCGGCCACGCAGCCATTTATCTTTGCCGGTGCTCGTATTGCGTTGGCCCAGTGCATTGTCGGGATGATCCTCGCAGAACAAGAGCTGGGACAGGGTGGCCTCGGCGATATCGTCAACTCCTATGGGACCTACTTCCAGACTGACAATTTGATCGCAGCTATTGGTGCGACATGTATGCTCGCGCTTTTGCTTTTCGCAAGTCTGCGGCTCTTACAAAGACGTAAGTTTCCATGGATTCAGGCGACTTCTGCTTCGAGTCGGAGTTCTCGATGATTTCAACGTCATGTCGGGTCCTCGACGGGTTCCGAAGAACCGCCAAAACATTTCTGGCAAATTTAGATAAGGATGATAAGTGACTAGTTCATTCGAAGCTTCGGCAGGCCTTGGCACGTCGCCAGCTACCTATGGAAGTACAAATGCTTTTGAGCCGCCGGTATTAAAAGTTCGTGGTATCAACAAGGTCTTTAGTGGCCAAGAACGCGACGTCGTAGCGCTGGAGAGCGTTGACCTTGATGTTGCCAAAGGAGAATTCATCAGCCTCGTCGGCCCGAGCGGCTGTGGAAAGACGACTCTTCTGCGGATCATCGATGGTCTTGATTTCGCGGATTCCGGCACCGTTGAGCTCGAAGGGAAGAGATTGGACGGAGTGTCACAGGACATGGCGTATGTTTTCCAGGACATCAATCTCTTGCCTTGGCGTTCGGTGCGCGGCAACGTGGAGATTGGTCTGGAGGCGCGGGGAGTGGCAAAGGCAGAGCGCCAGAGGATTGCCCGGGAGTTTCTCGAAATGGTCGGGCTGAAAGATGTCATGGACGTCCCTCCATACACGTTGTCTGGAGGTATGCAACAGCGGGTCGGGGTTGCGCGCGCTCTCGCGGTGAGGCCAAAGGTTCTTCTGATGGACGAGCCCTTTGGTCAGCTGGACAACTTCACCAGAGAGGCACTTCAGGCCGAGGTTGCTGCTCTTTGGAGCCAACTTGGTATCACCATTGTTTTCGTTACCCATGATGTTGATGAAGCGATCTTCCTGTCCGATCGGATTGTCGTCATGCATCGAAATCCCGGACAAGTGGTCGAGATACTTGATGTCCATCTCAAACGTCCTCGGACCCAGGCGGAGTTTCGGGCTGAGCCAGAGACGATCGAGCTTCGTTCCAAAATCACCGCATTGTTGCGGTCTCAGGAGGGAGGATTATGAGCCTCGGCACCGCACAAGTGAACAATATGAACCGGGTGAAAGCTCACAAGCATCGCAAGGCAAGAAACAGGGTCTCGTATATCGTCCTGCCGCTCGTAGCAGTCGTCATTCTCATCGGTCTTTGGGAGCTTGTTGGTCATTTCACGAATCCACTGTTCCTCTCGTCACCGATAGCGGTCGCTCGAGCTTTTGCCAATATCCTCACCCATAGGCAAACTGTCAGTTCGCTTTTGCAGTCATTGCGTGAGATGTATCTGGGCCTTGTGCTTGGAGTAACCATTGGCTTCACCATCGGCATATTCATTGGACGGTTCGAGAGCGTAAACAACGTGGCAAGCCCGTTTGTAAACGTGTTGAACGCGACTCCGCTGATTGTTGTGATTCCCCTTCTCGTCATCTGGACGGGCATTGGAATGCAGGCGCGTGTTGTGTTCACTATGCTGGTTACAACCTTCCCTATGCTGTTGAACACCGCAGCTGGCGTAAGAAATGTCCATAAGGGCTACGTCGAGGTCGCGGCTACTCTTGGCCTAAGCGAACGCGCGACCTTATTTAAGGTAGCAATTCCCGCTGCGGTGCCGTATGTGCTGGCTGGCCTCCGGAGCAGTCTGAGTCTTGCGATTATTGGAATGGTCGTTGGCGAGATGGAGGTCAGTAGCATTGGTGTCGGCTGGCTGTTGATTCAATATGGAGATGGGCTGCAGACGGCCTTCCTCTTAGCCCTCCTTATGATTACTTCGATCTTTGGGGTGCTCAACGTTACGGCATTGAAGATTGTCGAACGGACCGTCTTTAAATGGACGACTTCGACTCGCTGATCCGAACAATTCACGTTGTGGCTGGATTATCGGCAATGATGCCATAGCCGCGAAGCTGACGGCCTTATCGTTGTATATGGCTTGGTCGTTCGCTGTGTGATCGGGACCGGCCTGTGTTGGAAGGACTGCCCGTTCGTTGTACTTGGCGCGGACGTGCATTGCTGGAGCTTTTCCCCGGAGGTTACAAGCACACCGCTTTGGTTCAAGAAGAACCACCCTCAGCCAAGCGACAGCACATCTTTTTGTTGCGCCAGCGCGTAATCCGTCTCGATGGGTTTTCACTGGCGCCGATCACGGACTGGACCGCGTTTAAGGTACAACATGACCATGGCGCCAGATCGGGAACGCCGCGAATTCACAGAGCGACCATCTCCTGCGCCACTCGCATCGTGAGTTCACTCTCTGGGGTCACGGTGAAATGGCTCTGCTCATTGGGGGACCTGGCCTATACCAACTAGACCGAACTTACCCCTGCTTGAACAGGCTTGTGCCTGCTGACCAGGAGATTTGTTGGAGAGTGGTGCACCGTTCTGGCTACATGAGCTTCTTTGGCACCGGCACGCCCAGGAGTTCGAATGCCCGTCGCTGGGTCGGCGTCG